>JARBTN010000087.1 GCA_029240195.1 Chlamydiales bacterium | reverse complement strand
CTTTGCATGGTTTTAAAGTCCACTTCTGAGAGGGCAATGCCGCCGGCGGTCACAAATTCTTGCTTGTAGGTGGTCTTGCCCTCGATTTGAAAGGAGCTGGCGTGCAGCCGCTCTTTGAGGCGGTTGATGAGCTCTTTTGAGAGATGGCCCCATTTCTTTGACTCTTCGATGCCAGCCAGGGTGACCAGGCGGCGCCAAAAGTTTTTGGGCAGGCGGAAGAGGGGTTCGGCTGAGACGGCGCGCGCGCTCAGCTTCTCTTTGGCTTGGATGAGCCCATTTTTAATGTCCTCTTCATTCAAATGGGGAAGCCAATTGATGGTGAGAGGAGCTCGATAGTCTTGACTATGGAGGTAGCGGGCGGCAAAGCTAGATAGCTTGAGGACGGCTGGACCACTGAAACCCCAGTGCGTGAGGAGAAAAGGGCCTGTCTGCTGAAGAGTGGTGCCGGTGAGCTGCACTTGCACCTCTTCAAAGGAGATGCCTGATAGGTCCAGTAAGGGAGAAGTGGGGATATTGAAGGTGAAGAGGGAAGGCACCGGAGGGACGACTGTATGGCCAAAGCTCTCTGCCAGGTGGTAGGCGTTTGGATTGCTCCCAGTGGCTAGCAGCACGCGATCGGACTCGATGAGAGAGCCGTCTGTCAAGGTGAGCTGGAAGCGCTCTTTCTTTTGCAGCGCAAGCACTTCTTTGCCCAGCCAGACGTCCACTTGATGCCGCTCAGCCTCAGCTAAAAAGCAATTGATGATGGTCTCGGAGGAGTCGGTAGTGGGAAACATGCGCCCATCGGCCTCTCTTTTCAGGGGCACGCCACGGGCGGCAAACCAATCGACGGTATCTTGGGGCTGGAATTTGGCAAAGGGGCCGAGCAGCTCCAGCTGCCCGCGCGGGTAGTTTTGTACCAGAAGGCGCGGGTTAAAGCAGCTATGAGTGACGTTGCAGCGCCCCCCGCCGGAAATGCGCACCTTTGAGAGCACTTTGCGCGATTTCTCTAGAAGGAGGGTCTTATGGGAGCGTTCGCTGCAGGTGATGGCAGCAAAGAAGCCGGCGGCGCCGCCGCCGATGACGATATTTTCATAAAAGGGAATCATGGTGTCAAGGCACTAAAGGGATTGGGGTTAATTTTTTAAACGGGCGATCAGCCCCAGGCGAAGATTAGAAGGGCAAGCTTAGCGATTTAGAGGCGAGCCGTTGACTCTCTATAAAAATCGGAGGCATCTAAAAAAGGCGAGATCAAATAAAAGGGCTTGAGCTCGTTCGATTTCCCATTGAATATAGTTGATTGAAAAAAGAGCGTCAATTTGAAAACGCACCTCTCTTTATACCTATTGAATAGATGCCAAAGGCAACCTAACCCTTTTATAAGGAGAAAGTGACTTTTCCCTTGCAAATTACTCTCCTCTTTTTTTATAGTTACCTTTCAATTCTTCTGGAAGAGTGGCAGAGTGGCCGAATGCGTCTGTCTCGAAAACAGATGTCGGG
The DNA here is from genome assembly GCA_029240195.1 of Chlamydiales bacterium. Classification (GTDB taxonomy): domain Bacteria; phylum Chlamydiota; class Chlamydiia; order Chlamydiales; family JARBTN01; genus JARBTN01. Next base: position 7,161 of record JARBTN010000087.1, on the reverse strand, counting down.
CGAACCCCGACCGAAGGTTCGAATCCTTCCTCTTCCGTCTTTTTTCGCGAGCATTTCCTCAAGAAGCAAAAGCAAAGCCCCCCTTTTTTTTAAAAAAACATATTGACGGCAATTAAAAATGAATCAACCATGGTACGGGTATGATCCGTTTTCTTTATTTTGCACTGATCCAAGCCGGAGAGATTTTAGCGATGCTCTATTCATCCACCTTTAAAGCCACGGCTCTATCTTTCCTACTTGGATGCTCGCCCATCGGCGCCCAGCCTGTTAGCTCTCAACAAGCCCCTGAAACCAAAAGCCCGCTCCCAGAATCGGATCTGTATTTCGACCAAGTCACAAAGTGGCAGAAGGAGGACAACTGGCCCCCAATCATCGCCCACGGGGAAAAAGCTCTCGCTGAAATGGACCATTACCTGCAGCCTCTGCAGGCGCTCATCCAAAAAGAGATTGTCATCCACGCCGATTTGTCTTCGATCTATTTCTATCAAGGGCAGTTTGAAGAAGCGCTAAAGCAGGCGAGAAAATGTTTTGGCCTCGCTACCATTAACAATGACTTGTCTTTTGAGCTCAAAGGGCTCTATCTCATGTCTGCCAACTATCGCGCCCTTGCAGGCAAAGCGGAAAACCCCAAAATCGCCGCTAAGCTCTACAAAAAAGCCATCTCCTATTGCGAGGATGCTGTCGACTTAATGGACAAAAGCTCGGCGTCCAACTTCTTTAAATCCAAGGTCTGGTTCAATATGGGATCGGCCCAATCGGAGTATCCTAAGGGCAGCTTGAGAAAAGCAAAGCAAGCCTTTGAAGAGTCGATTCAGCTCCTGCGGCCAACTGAACACCCCGATGAGATTGCCAGGTCTTACATCCGGCTCTGCCGCATTGCAATCAAAGGCAAAGACTATAAAGAGGCCGAGAGACTCTTGCTGAAAATTGAGCCGCTCACCCGCCGCGAACGGACCCTCATGCAATTAGAATCGCTCAAAGCGCTCTATCTCTTTGAAATGGGAAGGCTGGATTTGGCCTATCAAGTAGCTAAAAAGGCCCGAGAGCGCTCTGACCGGCTGAAAGCGCGTCAAAATAGGGAGCAGATTACAAAGCTGCTTTTGATGATCGATCAAAAGATGAAATTAAACCGCTACTACGTGCAAGAGAACCTTCTTTTAATCGAGCTAGATGGCAAAATCCACCCGGCCTTCATCCAGCTGGCCAGGCTCTCAGGGCTCAAAACAGACGGCTCTCTCGACTCCTTATTGGAGGCGACGCAAAAGCATTGGCTGAAACAGGAGCAAGAGCGCTGGCAGATGCAAGATACATTAAGCAAAGACGACCCCAAATATCAGCAAATGCTCAATGCAATCAACGACTTGGGCTGCATCCAAGCCAAACAGCCGCGCCAGATGAGCTATGACTATGCGCTACTTTTAGGGTCAGGCCTGCCAGATAGTGTCAAGCAGCTCCAATTCCTATCAGAGCTTGCAGCCAAGGGAGTTCGCTTTCAAACGCTCTACATGCTAAGCAGCAATCGCCCTCTCGACCCTGACACAGAGAGCAAAGCGCGCCGAGATCAACTCTTGCCAAGCTCTATCGATTGCCAAAGTGAAATTGAGCTGCTCCAAGCGCTATACAACCACCTGCCCCTCTCTCCCGAGCTGAGAAAAGTGCCCGTCGTCTGGGTTTCGGCAAGCCTTAAATTTGATAGCGAAGGACACGCCACCCGGCCGACCCCAGCTGATGTCATCCAAGAGTGGCTAAAGAGCCATCCTCGGCCCGGCAGCTGCCTGGCCATCAGCCAGCAACCTTATATCTACTACCATAAAGCAACGCTGCGCCATTTACTTAGCCAAGATTTCACGTTAGAAGCTGTGGGGGGCAAAGCTGAAGAAAATCTGCCTCTGCCGGTGCATTTGGACAACCTGGCTCGCTGGCTCTTTACAGAGCGGCAGTTTTTAAAGCAGCAGCTGGCCCTGCCTTGAATCAAAAGCTTCAAGCTCGCCTCTTTAGGGGGCGAGGTGCCCACACCTCCTGCAAAGAATACCTATTTTTAATAGTAAAAAATATTAATCATGTGTTATACTAATTAATCATTTCACTGAAATCAGTTGAGAGGTTTTATGTATCCCATTTTTTATCCCCCTTCATCTACTTTTAAGCCCTCGGCTAAAAGCGCGTCTCAGCCTATCCTCTCCCTCCATCATCTCCATCATTCCCACCATTAATCTCTAAGGCGCTTCGATTTTCTTTAAAGTCAGCCCTTAAAACCTAAATTCCATCCTCGTGTCTAGACACGGGAATTATACCCATTTTTTTTTATCGAGCAGCGCCAGCATCTTGCATGAAAGAGCGCCGGCTCCTCCCCTTTTATGGTTAATTTTAATTGATTAGGATGACCGATGAACTTATCTCTTTTTATTTTTATCTCTTTAGCTTTGCAGCTAGTCTCTTTTTTAGCTGCTCGTTTTGCCACTCCAGCCAATGACAAGGCCGACTACTTTCTCGCGGGCAGAGGAGTTTCCTTCTTTCCCCTCTTCATGACATTTTTGGCCACACAAATTGGCGGCGGCATGATCTTAGGATGCGCTGAAGAGGCCTATGCCTCTGGCTGGCAAATTATCGCCTATCCCATCGGGCAGGCCCTGGGCTTTCTCGCCCTTTCAGCTGGCGTCGGCAAGCGGATGGCGAGCTTCCAAGTGTCGACGATCGCCGCCCTTGTGGGAGAGATCTATCGCTCTCCCCTCCTAAAAAAGATCACATCCCTCTTTTCCATCCTCTCCTTGTCCATGTTATTTATTGCGCAGATCATCGCCTCGAAAAAATTCATGCTCAGCTTGGGGCTCAGCAGCACCGCGCTCTTTCTCCTCTTCTGGGCCATCGTCATTGCCTATACGACGATGGGCGGCTTTAAAGCCGTGGTCATCACAGATGTGGTGCAAGCGCTCTTCTTCATCCTGACCTTTGCCTTTACTGCCTTCTATGTGCTCATCTGGCAAGGAACGCCGGAGCCTTTAGAAAGCACCCTTGTCCTTCCGTCATTGCCCCTCAATCCTAGCATGATGTGGAGCTGGCTGATCATGCCCCTGCTCTTCATGATGATCGAGCAAGATATGGCGCAGCGTTGCTTTGCCGCCAATTCGTCAAAAACCGTCTCTAAAGCCACCCTGGCAGCGGCTATTTCTACGGTGTTAATCGCCCTGATTCCTATTTATTTTGGATTGCTTGGCAAAGCGCTCAATATGGCCACCTCCGGGTCGGTCTTCTTAAACGTCGTCCAGGCTCTCACCGGGCCTAATTTGAGCGCCCTCATTGCTGCAGCGGTGCTCGCGGCGATTATCTCCACAGCAGACTCTCTCATCAACGCCATCGTTTCTAATATCGCTACCGATTTTAACGCCGACCGCTCGATCAGACAGTCTCAAGCCATCACCTTAGGCATTGCCGCTCTAGGGATTGGCTCCTCATTTTATCTGGACAACGTCATCTCCCTTTTAATGCAAAGCTATGAACTATCGATCAGCTGCATCACCATCCCCGTCATCATGGGGCTGATGCGGCAAAAGGGGTGCAAAGAGGCCGCCTTTGCAGCCATCGCCATTGGATTTTGCTCCTTCTTTGCCCTGCAATTTTGGCAGACAACTTGGCCAAAGGAGATGCTTTCCCTCTCCCTTTCTCTAACCGGCTATCTGGCAGCCGAAGTTTTCTTTAAAAAAACTTTCGCTATTAGCTGAAAAAGCTTTATAAATGGAGCGAAGTTGCCGCCGCAAGCTCCCTTTCAAGTGAAAATTTTATTGGATGGTGCACTAGCGACAAGGCAGATTAAATAAAGAACTAGAAAAGAGAGGTTGAAGATGGAGGAACAAAGGCCGCCCAAACTGGGCATCATCGGCTGCGGCAACTTAGGGCGGCAGCTTGCCAAGCGACTGGCCCCTCACTACCCACTGTTCCTCTATGACCGGGAAGCAGAGGTCACATCAGAGGTGGCTCTTAGCGTCAATGCCGGGCCCTGCCAAGACCCTATTGAAGTAGCCCACCTCTCAGACATCCTCTTTTTAGTCGTCAAACCCAAAGATTTCGCACCCCTCGCCGCCTCCATCCAGCAAGAGTTGCAAAATAAGAGGCTGATTGTCAGCACATTAGCTGGCATCTCTTTAGAGACGCTCAAAAGTTACTTCTCAGCGCCTGTCCTACGCATGATGCCCAATATGGCTATCGCCTACGGATCAGCACCTATCGGCTTAAGCCGCGCTGAAGAGTTTCCGCCCCTCTTAGAGGAGACGCTCTCATCCATCATCTCCCTTTGCGGCACTCCCTACTGGGTTGACGAAAGTCTGATGGATGCCCTGACGGCTTTGATTGGCTCGGGGCCCGCCTTTGCTCTGGTCATGATCGAATCGATTGTAGAAAGCGCTATCGCCATGGGGTTAAATGCCCCGACAGGTTTGCAGCTGACATGCCATATGCTAAAGAATGCAATCCAGCTCATTGAAAAGACCAAAAGTCATCCAGCAGAGCTTAAATGGCAAATAGCTTCCCCTTCCGGCACAACCATCGCCGGCTTGAAAGCGCTCGAAGAAAAGGGCTTGCGCTCAGCTATCATGCACTCTTTTTTAGCGGCCCATGAGAAGGCGCGCCAGATCTCTTAAGTTGGCATCAAAACGCCTAGGCAACTAGCTGGCTCTGCTGTCTACAGGCTAAAAAGATCTCCAAGGAAGGTCATCTATCCCTTTATACGAGATCCTCTTTTGCGGGGTAGATATGACAAAGCGCCGTCTGAAAGAGCTCCAGCATCAAGTTAAAGTTCAAAATTTCATCATCGAATAGCTCGTGGCAGAGGTCGCTAATGAGCTTTTCGACGACCTTTTCATCATTTTTCAAATAAATGCCAGAGAGCATCTTTATGGCACCTGGACCGACGTATTGCTGAACAGCGCCATTTAACAGATGAGGGCTATCAGAAAAGGCTGTGATCAGATCACGGATGGTCATCGCCAAGAGATGGATGGCCTTTTCTTTCGACTCTTCCAAAGCGAGCAACTCTTCTTCATTTTCTGTCGCCTCTTCTGAGGAGAGAATGGCATTCATCACTTTTTCAGCGAACCCTTCATTGGATAAGCCTTGCGCTGCCGAGACAATCGCCTCCAGCATCACATTGGGCTTAGCGGTGTAAGGCGAGCAGACACCGGCGGTGATCGAGCTCAGAGTCGATTGGAATAAGCTGATGCTGCCGCTTGCCAAATACTCGCTCATCTCACCTAAGATACGCCATGTCGTATCAGCCTTGAGGTGACCGATGTCGATCAATATCAAGCGGATCAACTCTCCATACGCTTTGTGATTGACAACGGCTTCTTGTTTATATTTAGAGACCTGTTTGAGGATGCCGAGCATGGTCTGTTTGGTGACAAGCTCCAAATCGTCAGTATTTTCTTCTTGCCTCGCTTCAAGTTCTTTTTGCAGCAGCTCTTTGAGCACATTTGAAGTGGTGAGATCCCCAATAATTCTTTGAATCATCAAAAGCGTCTTTTCCAGCCGCTCTTCGGGCAGGAATAGGCCATGCTCGGCCAAAGCATCGATGGCCTTGAGCGGCGGCCGAGTCACTTCATTAGAAACTCTTGTGGCCAGATTAGAGGTGAGCTGAGCTTTTTGCAAAGCATCTTCTTCTAAAATAATGTCTTTTAGATCGTCTAAATAAAATGCTTCGAGATCGTTAAAAAAGCACATCTCCAGCGTGCTCATCGCCATCACCTGGGCCATTTTAGGGATGAGCTTATGGGTGAGGAGAGCGGTCACCTCTTTTTTCTTAGAGAGTGTCAAGATGGCGTTCTTGACGATGGCTTTCACTGCTTTTTGCAAGACGGCATCGATCTCTTCCAAGCACTTATCCTCTATGAGGGAGCACATCCATTTGATGCTAGAGGCCAACTGGCCCTGGCGTTCAGTCCGCGATTCAGGGGGCGCAAAGCTTAAAGCAAATGACTCCAGATCGCGGTAGACCTTGAGCCATTCTTGGGGAAGCTCAATGTCGCCGAGCATCTCTTCAAATCCATAGACAGCCTCGCCGACAGCAGGGGCCATAGACCTTTTAGGGAAAAGCAAAGAGAGCACTCTTTCTGTAATCTCGTTCATACCTGACACATTGAAGCAATCCTCCAAAGGGATGTGAATGTTGGCCTCTAATAGCTGGGCCACATCCGGATGGCAGGCGGGGTCATCGATCCAAGTTCGCCGCACATCGGCCAAAAAAATCTCTTCGGTCAGATTTTCATCTTGGAGCGTGTTCAGCGAGGGTGAAGAGGGAGTTTCCGGCCCCACTTGCCGCTTCTTCTCCAATAAAAGACGGCTATCTTGACGAATACGAACCACAGCCTTAGCATGGTCTGCAATGTGCTGCAAGAGAGAGTGGATCATATTTTCATAGTGCATGGAGCCGAATGATGTCTGCAGCGATGAAATCACATTTGGCAGGATATACCGGCAATTCCTTAAAACAGAGGCCTTGGCGATAGCGCTGTATTGCAGCAAGATATCGCCTCCGTTGTTGACCAAAGACTCCAGGTGCTTGCGAATCAGCTCTTTTAAAATGGTTTGAGCGGCCGTCTCGTAGAGCTCGGTATCCGGATCCAAGCCTTTAGATATCAGAAAATCTTCAAAAGAGGGCTTAACCACAGGGGGCTTAACCTTGAGATAAAACCACTCCAAAAGATACTCTGTCGAGACGTCATAGAGCTCATCCTTTTTCAACGCATTGATAATGGTCTCGCGAGGGCACTCCTTCTTGACTACTTGCAAAACATAGTCGATCGCATGCTCTACCTGCCCAGCTGACACCAAGTGGTGTTTTTCGATGAAGGCGAGGCAAAGTTTGCCTTTTCCGCTCAGCGCAAAGTCAAAGAAGAAGGAGACCGTTCTATTAATCCAATCTAAAGAGGTGGCCAAATGCGCTTTTAGCTCCTCTTCTTGTAAGAAGGGGTACTCTTTTGTCTTATTTTTAAGATGTGCGAGCGCCTCATCGATCAGATGGCCAAACAGCTGATAGACAGCATCATTTAGGGGGCGGCCAAAGGAATCATTTAATTTAGCCTCTTGCTGCCGCACCTTCATCTCTAAGGAATCTACAGGAATTGTAGACTCTGAAGATTCTGGAAAATATGGAATGGGGGCAACAGGGAG
>JARBTN010000008.1 GCA_029240195.1 Chlamydiales bacterium | reverse complement strand
TGGCGAAAAATCCAGCGCGAGAGCTTTAGCCGCATCGATCAGCTGGCTCAATTTCTAGAGCTTTCTAAAGAGCAAACGGATCAGCTAGACCAAAAATCCCCCTTTCCCCTCAATTTGCCAAGGAGGCTGGCGCTGAAGATGGCTAAAGGCACGCTCGATGACCCGCTGATCCGCCAATTCCTCCCCTTAAAAGAAGAAAATGCCCCATCCCCCTTCTCCGAGGCGCCCTTAGAGGAAGAGCGGTTTTTAAAGACGCCTAAGCTCCTCGCCAAATACCGCAAGAGAATGCTGCTGGTCACAACAAGCGCCTGCGCCATGCATTGCCGTTACTGCTTTAGGCGCCATTTTCCCTATGAAAGCGCCCAAAGCCAATTCAAGGCCGAGATTCAAGCCATTCGAGATGATATAGAGATTGAAGAGGTGCTGTTGAGCGGGGGCGATCCCCTCTCTTTGAGCGATGACCGCCTAATCCACCTGCTGACAGAAATCGATCAAATTCCCCATGTGCAAAGAATTCGCTTTCACTCCCGCTTTTTGATTGGCATCCCAGAGCGGGCCACCAAAGAGCTGCTCAATGCGCTTGAGGCGCTCAGGTGCCAAGTGATCTTTGTCATCCACTGCAACCATGCGCGCGAGCTCGACCAAGATGTGCTCTCCGCTCTCAAAAACATGCAAAAGCTCGGCATCCCCATTCTCAACCAATCGGTTTTGCTAAGAGGAGTCAATGACACTCATGAGGCGCTGCAAGAGCTCAATAGCCGGCTGATCAACCATGGCATTCTCCCCTACTACCTGCATCAGCTCGACCAAGTGAAGGGAGCTGAGCATTTTGAAGTTTCGATTCGAGAGGGGCACCGCTTGATCGCCGAGATGAGAGAATCGCTTCCCGGCTATGGCGTGCCAAGATATGTGCAGGAAATTCCCGGGGAAAAGAGCAAGACCCCTCTTTAAACAAGGGCTACAAAGTTTTAGCTCAAAAAAAAGCCCTTGAAAGTTTTTTTGCGTTTAGCAAATAGCCTTCAAGGGCTTTTCTGTTTAAAACCTTAGGTTTCCAAAGGACGAAGTCCTTTGGTGAGGTGGGGTTTGGGGAGGGGCAAAGCCTCTTCCCAAAAAATTAAAGTTCGCTAAAGGGATTAGCCGATTGCGAAAAGAGGTTGCCTTTCTTCCGCTTTTTTAGCTCCTGGCGGAGGGAAAAGAGAAGGTCTTGGTCAAAGTTTTGCCGGGATGCCCACATTAGATATTCATAGGGGATCTCTTTAAAGGGGCGCCCTTTATGCTTGCCAAGGGGCATCGCGCGCAGAGCGATGGGGCTTTGTAGCCGCTCTTGCAGCTGCTTGAGGGTTTTGAATTTGGTCGAAAGGTATTTGAAGACCTCGATGTTGACGACGACGTCATTCATCGCGCGGTGCGCACCTTGAGGCTCGATATTGAAATGCTGCCGCAGCTGCTCTAACGAATTGACAGGGCTCTCTCCGTAAAGCCTAGCCATGCGCAAGGTATCGACGGAGGGGTTATTTTTGATGTTACAAGGAATCTTGGCGCGCTCGCACGATTGAGCGATGATGTCGATATCGAAGCCGATGCCATGCCCAACGATGGGGTAGCGGCCGACGAGGCGCAGCAGCTCGGGCAACACGTCTTCGATCTTAGGCTTGCCCTGCACCATATCATCAGTGATGTGGTGAATGGCTATCGAGGCTTCCGAGATCGGGCGCTCTGGATCGACTAGCGACTCAAATTCAGATTGAACAGTAGAAAAAGTAAACTGGACAGCCGCTATTTCAATGATACGGTCCTCTTTTGGATCGAGCCCTGTCGTTTCACAATCTAGACAAACAAATACTTCTTTTTCAATCAGGCCCATGGTCTTTCCTATCATCTATTTCTCGGGTCATTTTTAAGCGCTCATCGATTTGCTGGATGAGGATCGTCTTTCCCACGTTTTTCAAGGCCGAATAAGGCACGAGAGGGATGTCGTATTTAGAAAGCTGCAGTTCGGCAGCAACCATCTCCCTCTGCTGCCTTTTCTCTTTTTGGTTTAGCTTATCGACCTTAGTCAAGACGATGATTGTCGAGATCTTTTTCTTGACTAGCCAATGAAACAAGCTGAGGTCATCGGGGCTTGGCTTGCGCCTGCAGTCTAGCAGGAGGAGAAAGAGGGATAAGCCCTCCCTCTCTTCTAGATATTGATCGACCATCTCGCCCCAGGCCGCCCGCTGCTCTTTAGGCACAGCGGCATAGCCATAGCCGGGCAGGTCCACCCAGACGACTTTTTGATCGACCCAAAAGAAGTTGATCAGCTGCGTTTTGCCGGGCGTGCCCGACACTTTGGCCACCCTCTTCACGCCTAGGTGATTGAGCAGGGTCGACTTGCCGACGTTCGATCGACCGAGGATGGCGATCTCGGGAAAGGGACGGCCGAGGCTGTCTTTTAAATTGGGCCAGTGCTCTTGAGCAGAAGCGCTTTTAATAAATCTGACATCTTTAAAGAGTAGCGTCATAATAATAGCAAACGGGGCTAAGGGGTCAAAATGGTGATGCTGCGCATCTTTTCACTGCGATAGGCTATCTGCACTTGGAAATAGGGAGCGAGCAGGTAGCGCTTGATTTTATCCGGCCATTCGATGAGCACCCAGCTGGGTTCGGCAAACAGGTCAAACACTCCCAAGTCAAAAAACTCCTCTTCGCTAGCCAATCGATAAAGATCGAAGTGATGGACCGTCTTCTTGCCGGTGTAAGTGTGCAAGAGAGAGAAGGTCGGGCTGCTGATGCAGTTTTCATCGATGCCGGAGGCGCTTGCGACAAGCGCTTTGATGAACGTCGTTTTCCCAGAGCCTAAATCGCCATCAAAGGTGACGATGGCCTGATCCGGAAGGGCAAGGGCAAAATCTCTGGCGATTTTTTGCGTGTCTTCTTCACAAAGGGAAAGGTATTCTGCCATGCCAAAAATGGTCCTTTTATACTTTTTAAACGTCGATAAAGCCGCAGGAGAGCCGAGCGAAGGGAAAATTCAGGAGAGAGAAAATGGAGTGCTAGAAAAGGCGCTTTTTAAGCGCCTTTGCCTTTTAAGATTCGCTTGGCTCCCCTTCATCGAGCCATTGGGAGACGTAGGGCTGAAATTCCTCAATCTCTGAGAGCACTTCGACAAATGCGGCAACTTTTTCTTCTTGCAAGTGTTCTTGGAGGAACTTCAAGAACAAGTCTTCAATTTCAAAGCGATTTTGATTCTGCACCTCTACAAGGGAAAGCGGCTTGACGTAATTGGAGATGAAATCTTCGATGACCGCTTGCTTGCTGCTAAACAATTTTCCGCTGATGACAGATGAGTAGACCACGCGAGTGACTGTCTCTTTAGGACGATCTTTTTGGGCGTAGCTCTTGATCACTTCCGGGTCTTCGGAGACAAAAAAGCGCTTCACTTTCAGGCCGCCGACTTTTTCCGTATTTTCTGAGCATTTAGATACCCAGTCATAAATGGCATCGAGCGGATTGGGATGGGTGTTATCGCCAAAGACTTTGCCTGTAAAGGGGCAGATGTAGATCTTGCGCGTCTCATCGTTGACAGCTTGATCGTTTGAAGAGCGGATTTTGATCTCCGTCTCGCGCCATAGCTTTCCCTCGTACTCCAATTTGTGGATGATCTCCTCCACATTTTGGTAAATCTTTTTTTCTTTTGGAAAGACAACAGGTTTTATCTTGTATTGATTTTCTAAATAATAAAGATAAGTGGCCACCAGCTCCGGCTGACGTTTCTCTTCTAAAAATGCATGTAAGAGCAATTTAGTTTCATCTGAAATGACAATAGCTGCCATTGCTACCCCTAAGCGACTTACGTATTAAATGGATCGTAATCTATTAACTGAATGAACAACACTACATTGTAAAGCAATAATAAGCAAGGTCATTTTTGACAAGCCGCCCCCAAAAAGGGTCGTTCCTAAAGAATTAAAGCCAGCTCACCTCCAAATTTTGAATCAAAATAATAGCAATTAAACAACAAATAACTTAATATTTATTACTTGTGCCACATTATATATAAAAAAGGGAACAACATGAGAACTACTGATATAGCCAAGACCGTAGGCGCTTTTGCCGGAGCTCAAATCTACGCCTGTTACCACCTGGCAAAAGCTACAATGCATACGATATGGGGCCTCGCCCAAAAAGTAGCGGCGACGGCCATCCTCATCTTTTCCCAAACTCAAGCTGACCCAAGCGACCCCCACCTCTCTAAGTCAGAGAAAGGCAAGCTAGCGCGCCGCAAAACAGCACTTTCTATCTACAAAAAAGGGGAGGGTCACTTACAAATTGCTAAAAAATCGGGCAAGACATTCCTCAAATACGTCTTTCCCCTCCTCGGCAACTACAAACTGTACAAAAAAACGATGAAGCCTCGCTACACAACTCTCAACATCGAATAGAGCCCCCGTGTAAATAGTGGCAAACAAACAGAGCTGTTGTCTATAATCTCCCCTTTTAGATTTCTTGAGACGAGGAAAGACATGCACTCTTTAATGAATACGTTGCAGCGCACTTTGAAAGAGGCCTTTGAAACAGTCTTCAAAGAGTTGCAAGGCGACTCTTTTAGCCCCGAGTTGACCCTGGCAACTCGAGAGGAATTTGGCCACTACCAGTGCAACGAGGCGCTGAAACTAGCCAAGCGGCTGGGCAAAAGCCCCAAAGAGATCGCATCTCAAGTGGCGCTGGCCTTAAGCGCCTCTCCCCTCTTAGGTCAAGTCGAAGTGAAGGGGCCCGGCTTCATCAACTTATGGATCAGCAAAAGTCACCTGTTAGCAGGCCTGCAACAGGCCTACGCCTCCGAGCGGCTCTCCATCGACACCCTTTCTCAGAAAAAAGTCATCGTCGATTTTTCTTCGCCAAATACAGCCAAAGAGATGCATGTCGGTCACCTGCGCTCCACCATCATCGGCGATGCGCTGAGCCGCGTCCTTTCTTTTCTTGGCTGCGATGTGCTGCGCCTGAACCACATCGGCGACTGGGGCACCTCTTTTGGCATGCTGATCGCCTACATCAAAAAAAATCAGCTGCTCAAAGCAGAGACGACCCTCACCGATCTGGTGGGCTGGTACCGCCAGTCCAAAAAAGAGTTTGACGAAAGCCCTGAGTTTAAAAGAAAAGCGCAATCAGAAGTGGTGCTCTTACAAGGGGGGGATCCCGAGGCGCTCCAAGCCTGGCAAGTCATCTGCGACATCTCACGAAAAGCCTACCAAGAGATCTACGATCTGCTCGATGTGCAGCTTGAAGAGCGGGGCGAGTCCTATTACAACCCCTATCTCAAAGAAGTCGTCGCCGACTTCGAATCTAAAGGTTTGGTCACTCTCAGCGAGGGTGCCAAATGTGTCTTCTTGCCCGGTTTTCAAAATCGAGAGGGCGAGCCCCTCCCCCTCATCATTCAAAAGAGCGATGGCGGCTACAACTACGCTTCGACAGACCTTGCCGCTTTAAGGCACCGCATCGAGCAGGAAAAAGCCGAGCGCATCATCTACGTCACCGATGCCGGGCAAGAGACCCATTTTCAGATGATTTTCCAAGCGGGGCAGTTGGCCGGCTACCTCAATCCAGAGTTGGTCACGGTCAACCACGTCCCCTTTGGGCTTGTGCTCGGTCCCGATGGCAAGAAATTTAAGACCCGCAGCGGCGACACAGAGCGCTTAATTGACTTGCTGAATGCAGGCATCGAACACGCCCTAAATATTGTCAAAGAGCGCCATCCCGAGATGGCTGAAAAAGAGGCGCATTTGCTCGCCAAGACATTGGCCATCGGCGCCATTAAATACGCCGACCTCAGCTGCAACCGACAAGGCGACTACGTCTTCAGCTATGAGAGGATGCTGCGCTTTGAAGGCAATACAGCTATCTTTCTCCTCTACGCCTATGTGCGCTCGCTGAGCATTCAGCGCAAGAGCGGCAAGGCTGCTTTGCCCGAGCAAATTTCCCTCTCGCACCCCACCGAAGAGGCCTTGGCACTGAAGCTGTTGCAATTCCCCGATGTCCTGAGTGCCGTCGCCAAAGAGCTGCTGCCCAACCGCCTCACCGACTACCTCTATGCCCTAGCCGAAAAATTCCACGCCTTCTTCCGCGACTGCCGCGTTGAAGGGACGCCGGAAGAGGAAGGGCGTCTGGCCCTCACCGCGCTAGTCTCCCGCACCCTTAAACTGGGGCTCAACCTCCTCGGCGTGCAAACCGTCGAACGGATGTAAAGAAAAGGGGAAGGTCCTTGCCCTCCCCCCTTAGACCCCCCTCCCACCAAAGGAGCCAAGGCCCCTTTGGAATCCCGTTTACAAAGAAACCCCGGTAAAGACTATTGGCCAGAGGCCAAAAGCCTTTACCGGGGTTTTTTTTTGATCTAGCATGGACAGCCAAAAGGCTCTGAAACCTTGGGCTTTTAAGTCCATGGTTTCAGAGCCTTTTGTTTTTGATAAAAGGGATTCCAAAGGGCTAGACCTTTGGTGAGGAGGAGGCTTGGAGGAGGGGCAAAGCCCCACCTCCAAAAATCATCTAAAACGATCCGTTAAGCCTAGCCGATGGAAGGCTGCCCCTTTTCTTTTTGATAGGCCTCATTGAACTGGCGGCCAAGAGAGACGACAGCGATGAGCCAGCCGATGATGACCACAAAGAGGATCACGGCGATGTAGGGTGCGCATTGGGAGATAGAATTGACTGCCATGATCAGCGCTTGATAGATGAAAGAGCCGCCTGACTTACCGATGCGAGATCCGACGCCGTCGATAGCCGCTTTACCTTTGAGGCGCCACTCGGGGTCTAAGGGGATAAAGGCCATTTCTTTGGTGGCATCAAAGGCCGAGTATTTGGCAGCTTTGCTCATGCAGTTTTGAATGGCGCCAAAAGAGACGGCGGCCATGACGGGGGTCATGCCGAATACGTCTAGGAAAAAGGGCGCCGAAGAGTCTTTAAATAGCATTGCGGCAAAGAAAAAGGCACTTGTGACGAGCATGGTCAAGGGAGCAATCAAAGCAGTTACGGTCCAGCCGAAGGCATTGATGATCATCGGCAGGCAGATGGCTGCCAAGGTGGAGCTGATGCCTAGGTAGATCAGCAAATTGCTGGTGTAGGCGTTATACTCCATGGGGTTGCGATAAACTTCTTTGAGCTGATCTTTCCACATCACTTCGGCCAAGTTAATGCTTAGGTTATAGCCGATGACGATGATGGCAATGCAGAGCAGGTATTTAGACTTGAGCAAGAAAGCAAAGCTCTCTTTGAGCGGCATCTTCTTTTTCTTGAGCTTGATCTGAGAGGCGTTTTTCTCGTGATATTCTCTAAAATGGGTCTGCGTGGTCATCCATTGGAATAGGATGAGGGTGAGGACTCCGGAGATAAAGACAAAGAGGAGCAAGCTCATCAGGGTCTGTTCCCAAGCGTCGTGGCCATAGGGCAATGACTCGCTGTACTGGTTTTTTGATAGGGCGCTAGCGACTGTTCCGGCGACCATGGCGGCGAGGTTGCCGGCGATGCCGAGCACGGTGTAGAACCTGGGCGCTTGTTTGATCGAGGTGATTTCGTTGGCAAAGCCCCAGAAGAGGACGGTCAAGACAGTACTGCCCCACAGCTCGCACATGGCGTAAAAAATGGTGAATGTCCAGTTGCGGAACATGGCGATGAAGCCTTGAAACCCAGCAGGGAGAATTTCTTGCAGCCAATCAGCAATCTGATGGGGATGCAGCGCATCTCTTGCTGGATAGAAGACAAAGCCAAAGAGAAAAAAATAGGAGATAAAGAAGATGATAAATCCGAAGAAAACCTTCTTTTGCCCAATTCGAGTTGCGCAGTAAGCATAGATGATCGTGAATAAGATGGCCATTGGCATCATCACCCAAACTTTGATGAAGGGGATGACTTCCGCTCCGGAGGATTTTGCGGTGATGACAATGGTATCTTTTAAATTGCGCAAGATGCTTTGGTTGACCGCAATCAAAAAGAGCATGATAAACATCGGGATTAAGCGGCTCAATTCGCTGCGATGGATAGGAAAAAAGCAGGAGCGAAACCACCCAAATTCGGATGCATCGGTTTTCATTGATTCCTCCTCATAAAAGGGACGTTTCATTTTTTGGGCTCCCTCTTCTACAACAGAAAAGAAAGAATTCTTTAATATCATTTTTTTATAAAATAACAAATACATTATATAAAAAATGACGATTAAATAAAAGATTTAATCGCCTTGGCCGGATGGGCTAAGGCGATTAAAGTCTCTTTAACAAGTAGGACGCCGGAGGCTAGCCTCTTGCGAGAGCGGGCGTTGGGCTATCCGCACGCTTGGGCTCGCTTTGGACCGGAGCTTGAGAAAGGCCTGTCTGCGTGATTTCATTGAATTGGCGGCCTAGGGAGCGGACTGCAAAAATCCAGCCAACAATTGCAGAAAGCAAGAAGAAGGCAACGTAGGGAGCGCTAGCGGTGACTGTCGAAAAGGTCAGCAGCAAACTCTGATGGATGATCGAACCGCCGCTTTTGCCAAGCCTTGTGCAGACGCCATCGATGATGGTCTTGCCGCGGATGCGGGACTCGGAGCTCAAGGGGATGAATGAGAGCTCTTTTGTGGCATCAAAAACGGTGTATTTGCTAGCCCGGCTCAAACAATTTTGCAGCGAGCCGAAGAAGACGACGAGGGCAAGAGGAGACCAGCCTAGCACAGACGTCGCCTCGCTTCCCTTCAAGAAGAAAAAGGAGAAAAAGCCGATGCTGGTAATCAACAAGATGATGGGGCTGATCATGGCGCTGAAGGTCCAGCCAAAGAGGCGGATGACATTGCCAGAGACAAAGAGCGCTGTGAAAGTCGAGATGATGCCGATGACAGTGGTCACCTGATTCATGTAGGTGTTGTAGGCATTTGGATCGGGGTAGAGCTCGCGCACTTCGTGCTTCCAGAGCACTTCCACCAAATTGATGACCAAGTTGTAGGTCAAGACGATGGTGGCAATGCAAATCAGGTATTTAGAGCGTGTCACATAGCCGATATTTTCGCGCAGCGACTGTTTTTGGTACAGCTCTTTTTCTTTTTGTTTAGCGGGGTCGACAGGAGCGGCTGCATTTTCTTTGGAGATATTTTGATTCATCCAGCGGAAGAGGGCCATAGTGAGCAGGCCAGAGACTAGGATGAGGGAGATCAGGGTATTCATCGAATAAGACCAGGCATTGTCGCCTAGCTTGATATTGTGCTGGCAGATCAAAATCGAGATTTGGCCGGCTGCAATTCCAGAGAAGTTAGCGCCAATGCCAAAGAGACCATAGAAGCGCTTTGCCTCATCGATTTTGGTGATTTCATTGGCAAACCCCCAAAAGAGGAGGAAGAGAACGATATTGCCCCAAAGTTCACTCATGACATAGAAGCTGGTGAATGTCCAATAGCGAAACATGGCGATGAGCCCTTTGAGCCCCAAGGGAAGGATGCCTTGCATTTGATCGGCTAAGGCGTGGGGGTGGATTTGGTCGCGGACGGGATAGAGTATGAAAGTAAAGACGAAGAAGTAGGCGAGAAAGAAGGAGATCATATAGTAAAAGACCCTCTCTCTAGACATGCGATTGCATAAATGAGTGAAGGCATAAGTCATGAGCACTGACATGGGAAACATCACCCAAACTTTGATGAAAGGGATGACTTCGGCACCGGAGGACTTGGCTGTAATAAGCACAGTGTCCTTCATTGTTCTTAACACATTATAGTTAAAAGAGATCAAAAAGAAAATAAGCAACATGGGCAGCAGTTTTTTTAACTCATGGCGATGCACCGGCCAAAAAAAGGTGCGCCACCGGCTAAACTCTGTTGTTGTTTTGGAAGACATTGAACGCCTTATGTTAAGTGAAACGCTTATTCATACGCTCTACAAGAGCTCATTTAAATCTAACGATTTTAGAGTCTTCACCTCGAGGAGCTTTTCCCCTCTGACATCTAAATTTCACCCTTTTGGGTTTTTCTTAACGCCTATCATCAGCGCTTCAATTTCTAAAGGCCCCCGTGTGAATCGTGATCTGATTGGGTCATTGCTTTGACGTTGAAAATTTTAAGCTGCAACTTTGCTAGAAAAGAAGGAAAGCGCAGGGACTGAAATGGGAATTTGGAATAGGAAAGGAAAGGGAGAACACGGCATACACTGGAATCGAGGCGGATCAACGATCGCGCGCTGAAATTTCTCGATGAAGTCCCGTAAAGACAGCTATTTTGTTCTTGATTTAGCATCTGCAAATCTTAACAACGCTTTTTCAGAAGAGGTCTTAAGGCCCCTTCACTGTTTCTATAGAATAGGCTAAAACTCGCTCGCCTAAAACTTAAGCTTGTGGCTTAAGCCTTAAAAGATGAAAGGATGGCTGGCTTTTATTTTTTCTACTAGGGCTTCAAATTGCGAACTGAACCAACATTATACAGCTTTTAATTGAATCCAACAAGTTGAAATCTAAAAGCCACCTCTTTTCAATCTCATTGGACTTAAGGAGGAGCGCCAATCTTTGCCAAAGAGACTAAACAAGTCATTGATAATTTTCAAGGATTTTAATTTGTATTTAAGCTCAATCACTTGGAGCTGCAAGAGGGCTTTAGATGGGGCGAGGCAAGCGAAAGACGCTGAGCTCAATAAAGGCTAAGATGCCCAAAAGGATAAAGAGCTCAAAAAAGAAATCGGGAAATTGCACATGGTTGACAATCCCCATTAAGACGATGAACTGCAAAAAGGTGGTCAATTTGCCCATCCACAGCGATTGAAAGCGAAAGATTTTCCATTTTTTAGAGGCTAGCAAGAATAAGCCGAAGGCCAGAACGGAAAAATCACGGCAGAGAAGCGTCGCTGCCTGCCATAAATTTAACCGCTTTTCCTCTAAGAAAATGCAGAGGGCGAAGGCGGCAAAAAATTTGTCCATCAAAGGATCGAGGAAAGCGCCGAAGGCGCTTCTTTGATTGAGCTTGCGAGCCAAATAGCCATCGAGCCCATCGGAGAGCATCGCCATTAAAATGGCCAGAGTGCGCACTAAAGAGTCATCGATGAGTAAGAGAAAGGCCAGCCCGCCTCGCGACAAAGATAGCATATTTGGTAAATTGAAAAGAGAACGGGATTCTCTTTCTCCGGCAGGAGGATCAAAAAATTGTGAGATTAGGTGGAACATAGAGGACATGTTTTTTTTAAACTTCAGTGTACCCCTTTTTTTCTTATAGTTCACCTGTTTTGTAGGGCGCGGGGCTTTTTTAAGCACAACCTCTCATTGACGATTAATAAATAGTGCTTTATCTTATTCACCTATCCTCTCTTGAGCGGGGCTTGCCGGACAAGCCTTTTCTTTCCTTTTATCTTCCCTTCGGCCCTAAAAAAGCGTTTCGACTCGATTGCAAACTTATAGAAAAGATGTTACAGCTTTAGAGATACTAACCATGCGACCAAACATAATCGGTGAAAGATGGAGCAGCTCACTCTCTATTTAGTGGAGAATCTCCAATATGCCCATTGGATTTTATTTTTTCTGCTGCTGTTGACAGGGTGCTGTCTGCCGGTGAGCGAGGACTTGTTGATCATCGTCGGCGGCGCTTTGGCCAGCCAAACTTCGGCGGAATACGGGCTTGTCCTTTTTATTTTTGTCTTTTTGGGAAGCTACCTCTCCGATTGGGAGGCCTATTGGCTGGGCCGCTATTTGGGCAGCCGCGTGCACGATTCACGCTGGTTTCAACGCTTTTTCTCGCTCAAGCTCTTGGCAAAAATCAAAGAATTCTATGCCAAATATGGGGTGATGACCCTATTCATTGGGCGCTTCATTCCGTTTGGCATTCGCAATGCTCTTTTTGTCGCAGCGGGAATGAGCCGCATGCACTTTGGCAAATTCTTGATCAGCGACGGCATCTCTTGTTTTTTGTCGAGCTTCTTTATCTTCTACTTAGCTTACCGCTTTGGCCAAAATTATGAAGTATTGGCCGAGTACTTTGGCATCGGCAGCTCCATAGCACTTGCCATTTGCTTGCTGGCTGCCCTCATCTTTGGCATCAGGCGGTTTCGCCGGCAGGCTCCCGAGATAGAAAAACTGTAGGGAAATAATCAGAAAAAAAAAGAAAGTTCATCGATCCCTTAAAAAAATGAGAGCTGCCAGCTTCCTGGGGCCGACCGGCTTCTCTCCTCAGGCTAATCCTTGATGTTAGAGAGGACAAGGATCGAAGGGAGAAAAAATTGCTCGCTTGGGCTTTTAACTTGTGACCAAACTTTTAAGGAGGGCGATGAACTTTCCTCCCTTAATATCGGCAAGGGTCTGCTCAACCTTTATCTTTTCTTTTTCGCGCATCTCTCTTTGAAAACGAGGCAAACTGACTCCCCCAAAGACCACCTCTTGTAAAAAAGAGGCAACAGGCCGAAGCCAAAAAGATTGTTCACCATTAAAGCGCTTGGTAGATGACATATTCTTCCAGATTTTCGCTGTGCCGGCCGGCAGACAACACCTGATAAAACTGCCCTTTATAATGCCGATAGATGCCCGCTCGAATGGATTGAGCAGCCACCGAAAGAGGAATTTCTTTGGTCATTGAAGGCTCCTTTCTGATCAAAAAATTTAATCGTCGCTATCGCTCCAGTCGCTGCCAATACTCCAGCTGCCATTGCTGGTGTTCTCTTTGTCATGAAGATCTCTACCCTCGCCCCTATTCCTTTGAGAAAGGGAATGGGCCGACTCTGATTTTTTAGCAAATAGCCCCCTAAGAAAGTAAAATGGACGGCTAGGGCGCGGATCATAGTCTGTATCAACATCCTCCTTACGAAGACGCTCCCTTCTTTTCTTTGCTTCTTTATCTAAGTCAACCGGCTTGGCCTTTGGAGCTGCAGGTTTCTTTTTTTCCTGCGCTTCATTTTGCCTAGGAGGGGAAGCCTGCGCTTTTTGAGAGCTCAAGGCCCCTCTCGAAGTAGAAAAACTTCTAGAAGGAGGCAGAGATTGGGCGGAGAGAAAAACTGGCAGCGCTTGCTGGGCTGCGCTCATCGCTTTAAAGTCAATGCATCTGGAAATGCATCTGGAAATACATCTGGAAGCGATGGCACATGGGACAGGGAAAATCTGCAAACTTCCGCCAGTTGGGGGAATATACATAAAAACGCCTCTTTTTAGATTGAATTGCAAATAGGAATTTATTGGCTTTTTACAAAAAAAATCAACGTTAATACTAAAAAATACTATCGATTTCAATATTCCAGAAGGAGGTGAGATAGAAACCATTGGATTGGCGAGGCCGACTCATGAAAACCATCGATTTAGAGCGTCTCTGCTAGCCTGAATGAAAGGCTGAAAAAAATGGGGGACGCAAGTTGGGTTTGAAATATTTTAAGGGACAACCTATGATAAGTTCTTTCTAAGAGAATTTCAGTGGAAGTTCTTTGTCTCAAATCTTTAAAAGGTGGCAAACCATGTCAGGATCTTCTCAATCCGTCTTTTCCTTAGCACTTAGGTCTTTCGTCAAATCTTTTATGATGATCATGGGTTTTGGCTTGGGGCTTCTCTTGGTGATGGCCTGTTTAGGAGGCATGTTTGGCGCCCAAGGGGCAAAAGTGCCGGAGATGGCGACCCCCGTCATCGTGCCCAACCATCAGGGGCATCGCGAGAGCTTGCTGCTCGACTCCCCGCTCATCTTAAAGATCGACATCACAGGATTTATCGGCAGCGAGCGCTTGAATACCGAGACGGTAGTCAAGCAACTGCAAGACTCTCAAGAGGGCATCTTCAAAGGGCGGATCAAAGGTATCCTCTTAGCGGTCAACTCGCCTGGCGGCACCATCAACGCAGCTGACGGCATTTTCCGAGCGATCAAAGACTACAAAGAGAAATTCCAGGTTCCCGTCTACGCCTATGTCGACGGCATGTGCGCTTCAGGAGCTTATTACATCAGCATGGCCGCAGATCAAATTTATGCCAATCCGGTGAGCTTAGTGGGCAGCGTCGGCGTCGTGACCCCTCCCTTCATGAACTTTTCCAAGGTGCTCGACCGCATTGGCATCGAGCGCATCAATATCTCAGCCGGCAAAGGCAAGGATATGCTCAACCCCTTCCGCCCTTGGAAAGAGGGAGAAGAGGAACCTCTCTTGTCGATCATCAACTACTACTACGACCAATTTGTCGACCATGTGGCCGCCCACCGCATCCACTTGGATCGCAAAGAGTTGAAGGAAGAGTACGGCGCCCATGTCTTTCCAGCCCCCTTGGCCAAGGAATATGCCTTCATCGACAAAGACAATGGCTCTTTTAATGGCACGCTCAAAGCGCTCGCAGACCATGCCGGCCTCGATGCCAACTATCAAGTGATCTCGCTGCAGCATAGAAATTGGTTTGCCGAATTATTGCAAGGGGACAGCTTAGAGTCTTTTGCCGGCAAGATCCTCTCTCTTCCCGAAGAGTGGAGCCCAAAGTGCAACCGCCAATTTTTACTTCTCTACCAACCGTAATAGCCTAAAACGAGCCGCATGACCACTTTCTTAATTATCGATGCCCTGAATGCCATCTTCCGCTCTTACTACGCTCTACCCAAGATGGATAATGGCAAAGGGCAATCGACGCAGGCTCTCTACGGCTTCATCCGAGGGCTGCTGCGCTTGATCGAAGACCTAAAGCCCTCTCACATCGTCGTCGTCTTTGACGGGCCCAATAACGGCGCTTCGAGAGAGGCGCTTTATGCCGACTACAAATCGCACCGCCAGCCCCCTCCCGAAGACCTCCCCTCTCAGATTAAGCTGGCCAGCCGCTTTTGCGATTTGATGGGCATTGCCAAGCTGTCCCTCTCAGGGGTGGAGGCCGATGACACAATCGGCACGCTCGCCCTTTGGGGAAAGCATCTCTTTGAAAAGATCTATATCTACAGCGCCGATAAGGATCTCTGTCAGCTGGTCGAAGAAAAGGTCATGCTCTTGCAGCCAAACAAAGAGCGGCTCCTCGGGCGCGCCGAAGTGTATGAAGATTACGGCGTCTTTCCTGAGCAGATCGTCGACTACCTCGCTTTGATTGGCGATGCCTCGGATAATATTCCAGGAGTGGCGGGCATTGGCCCCAAGACGGCATCTGCCCTGTTAAAGCAGTTTGGCTCTTTAGATGCGCTCTTGGAAAACCCAGAAAAGGGTCTGAAAGGGCAAAAGCTACAAAAATTGCTTGAGCAAAAGGACATGGCCCTGCTCAGCCAAAAGCTGGCTATGCTCAATACAGAATGCCCAATTCCCAAAGACGTCTCTTTTTACACCGTCAAAGGGCACGATGACGCTGCCCTCAGAGAATTTACGGAGGAGATGCGCTTTAAAACCTTGGCCATCGCTAAAGGCGAGGGCAATTTAAGCTCAGATGCGAATCCGGACCCAAAGCCGGCCACAGAAGATGGCCTCTATCACTTAGTCAATGATACCGATTCTTTTGAACAGCTCATGCAACTGCTTGGCAAGCAACAAGAGCTCGTCATCGACTTAGAGACCAGCGCCCTCCACCCCTTGAAAGCCAAGATTGCCGGCATCGGCCTAGGCTATCGCCCCAAAGAGTCTTTTTATGTGCCCCTAAATGGCCAAATCGATGAAAAGCATGTATTGACGGCCATCAAAGAGCTGGTAGAGAGCCCGACAGTTTCCTGCATCGGGCACAATATCAAATATGACTACCAAGTGCTCTTGAACTATGGCATCCGCTTGCGCCATATCAGCTTCGACACCCTCTTGGCCTCTTACCTGCTCAATACAGAAGAGCGGCAGCACTCTTTAGACCACCTCTCTTTGAAGTACTTCCAAAAGAGCAAAATCCCCATCGATTCGCTGATTGGCAAGGGCAAACAACAGATTTCCATGCTCGATGTGCCCTTAGAACAGGTCGCAGAATATTGCGGAGAAGATGTCGACTACACCTGGCGCTTGAAAGAGGTGTTGGCCCAAGAAATTCAAGAGAGAAAGCTGGAAAAGCTGCTCTTAGAGCTAGAGCTGCCCCTGTTGCCGGTCTTGGCCAAGATGGAAAGAGCGGGCATGTATGTCGACTGCGAGTTCTTAAAGGAGCTGGCCCAGCATTTTTTAGAAAAGCTCAAGAAAATTGAAGAGGAAATCTTTGCCATGGCCGGGTGCTCCTTCAACCTCAACTCGCCCAAGCAGTTGAGCGAGGTGCTCTTTGACAAGATGCAGATTATGCCCCCTAAGAAGACTGCCACCGGCTACTCCACCGATGCCGCCGTCTTAGAGCTGTTGCAAGATGACCACCCCATTGCCAGCCGGATGCTCGAGTACCGCTCGCTGGAAAAGCTGCGCAGCACCTATGCAGAGAGCTTGCCTAAGGAAGTGCTGCCATCCACCGGACGCATCCACTGCACCTTAAACCAGTCGGTGGCGGCCACAGGGCGTTTGAGCTGCCAAAATCCCAACTTGCAAAATATTCCCGTGCGCGGAGAGGAAGGGGCCAAGATCCGAGAGGCCTTTCGTCCGCAAAGGCAAGGTTGGAGCTACCTCTCTGCCGACTACTCGCAAATTGAGCTGCGCCTGCTCGCCCACCTCAGCGAAGACCCTCGCCTGATGCAAGCCTTTCGAGATGGCGAGGATGTGCACCGCTACACCGCATCGCTGATCTTCGACCTGCCATTAGATCAAGTCACTCCTGAGAAGCGCTACTTGGCAAAAGCGGTCAATTTCGGCGTGCTCTACGGCCAGCAGGCATTTAGCTTGGCCAGGGAGCTCAAAAGCTCGATGAGCGAAGCTAAAGAATTCATCCGCCTCTATTTCCAGCGCTATCAGCAGGTGCATGCTTACTTAAACGACTTAAAAGAAATGGCCAGGCGCACGAAGAAAGCTGTGACTTTGACGGGGAGAGAGCGCCCGCTCTTTGGCATCGACAGCAAAAATGGCATGGTCCGCAGCCAAGCCGAGCGGCTGGCCATCAACACGCCCATTCAAGGGACCGCTGCCGACCTGATCAAATTGGCCATGCTTCAAGTGGATAAAAAGCTCTCGGTATTTGAAAGCCAGATGATTTTGCAAATCCACGATGAATTGCTCTTTGAAGCTCCCGACCATGAGCTAGCTGCTCTTCAAGAGATGGTGCGGCCGGCAATGGAAGGGGTGTGGCAGCTAAAGGTGCCTTTAATTGTCGATATCTCCATTGGCAAAAATTGGCGAGAGTGTTAACATTGAAGAAAATAGCAATAACAGGCGGCATCGCCTCTGGAAAATCTTCTGTTTGTCATTTCTTGCAAATCTTAGGCGCATCAGTCGTCAGCGCCGATATTATCGTTCATGAGCTGTTATCCCCGCATACCCCAATTGGCGGGCAAGTTGTCGCTTTGCTTGGCAAAGAGATCTTGAGTCCACAGGGGATCGACCGCCAGAAGATTGCCGCCAAAGTTTTCAAGAATGAGACCTATTTACTAAAGCCTTTAGAAGATCTATTGCATCCAGCAGTTCAGCAGGCCATTGAAGCGCGCGCTTTGCAACAAGAAAAAGCCAATGCCCCCCTCTTTGTCGCCGAGATCCCTCTCCTCTTCGAGACAGGTGGACAATCATTTTTTTCGGAAACTGTGCTCGTCTTGTCAAAGACCCCTTTATGTCGGCAGCGCTTCCAAAAAAGAGGACATGGCCTTGAAGAATATGATCGGCGCATGAAGCGCTTTCTCCCCCGGGAAGAGGCGTGTAAAATGGCCGATCACATCCTCCATAATGACGGGACTTTAGATGAGTTAGAAGAACAAGTCCAAGCGCTCTTTTTACAATGGACTTAAAGGCTCTCTCAAGATCTGCCATTGAAAAAAGGCCCTTGAGAATGAAATTGTTTTAGGCTGTATTTTTAATTTGAGATATAATGGGGGAAAAGGCTTTAATGCCACTTCCCAATTCGTTTTTTTCGGCTGTCGACAGCTACCTGATCTCCCCGATCGAAAAGATCTCTGAACAGGTCTACTGAACAGGTCTAAAAGATCGCCTTTGAAAGGCTGCTAGAGAATGCCGATTTAAAAAATGACCGCTCCCAACCAAGGGAATCTATGTTCTTTCTTTCTCTTTTCCTATCAACCTGAATGTAGGCTTTTTTTTCCTCCATTCCGGCCGGACAACCTAGCCTAAAAAGGGTCGAGCACACTTGGCTTCACTAAATCCTTTTTTCTGTTTGTCTAGAAAACTTGCTTGAAAAAGAAAGGCGCCTTGCTCTTTTCCAGTTTAAGGGTTTCTTAAACAGGGCCAATTTCGCGCCCAATGCCTGAAAAGGCTCTTCTTTCACCAACCAAACCTTCTTAAAAGGAGCCTAATTCTGAATGGAACCAGAAAATAGACCCCAGAATAACGCCACTTCCATAGAGGAACAAATCCCTCCCCCCTCATACTCTGGCAACTTAAATTCCGCTAAAGGGGAAGCTCCATCCGGCGAGATCATTAAAATTGCCGATATTCAGCGCATGGATATCGACCAACTCAGTCTCTACGGCAAGAAGTTTGGCCTGAAAAACTTAAGCTCGCTCACCAAATCACAGATGGTCTTCGAGATTGTCAAATTCATCTCTGAAAAGCCCAATGAAGTGCTCTACGGAGAAGGCGTCTTAGAAGTGTTGCCAGACGGCTTTGGCTTCCTGCGCTCCCCGAACTATAACTACCTCCCCTCCGCAGAAGATATCTACGTCTCCCCCGCTCAAATTCGCCGTTTCGACCTACGAAAAGGAGACACTCTTTGCGGCACAATCCGCCCCCCAAAGGAGAAAGAAAAGTACTTTGCCCTGCTGAAAGTCGACCGCATCAATGGCCAGACTCCAGAAAAAGCCAAAGAGCGCGTGCTCTTTGAAAATTTAAAGCCTCTCTATCCCGACGAGCGGATCGTCATGGAGACGACAAAAGAAAACCTCTCCACCCGCGTCATCGACTTAGTCGCACCGATTGGAAAAGGGCAAAGGGGTTTGATCGTCGCGCCGCCCCGCACCGGTAAAACGATGATCTTGCAAAACATCGCCCACGCCATCGCCACCAATAATCCCGAAGTGAGCTTGATCGTCTTGTTGATCGACGAGCGCCCGGAAGAGGTGACCGAGATGCAGCGCGTCGTCAAAGGAGAAGTGATTGCCTCCACCTTCGACGAACCGCCTGAAAGGCACGTGCAAGTGGCCGAGATGGCCATTGAAAAAGCCAGACGCCTTGTCGAACACCAGCATGACGTCGTCATCTTGTTAGACTCTTTGACCCGCCTCGCCAGAGCCTATAACACCATACAGCCCCATTCCGGCAAAATCTTGAGCGGCGGTATCGACGCTAATGCCCTCCACAAGCCCAAGCGCTTTTTCGGCGCCGCGCGCAATATCGAACAGGGCGGATCGCTGACAATCATCGCCACAGCCTTGATTGAGACCGGCTCGCGCATGGATGAGGTCATCTTTGAAGAGTTCAAAGGGACCGGCAACATGGAACTGGTCTTAGACCGCCGATTGGCCGACCGCCGCATCTATCCGGCTATCGACATCCTAAAGAGCGGAACCCGTAAAGAAGAGATGCTCTATCACCCCGATGAGTATGCCAAAGTCGTCGTCATCCGCGATTGGATTGCCGATCTCTCGCCCGTGGATTCGATGAATCTCATCTTAGGGCGAATGAAAAAGACCAACAGCAACATCCAATTCCTTCTATCGATGAAAGATTGACCGATTCAAAAGGGGGAAATAGGCCAACTCTTTTCCCTCTTAAAAAACTAGCTAAAAAATGCTCTCCCTGAAGGACTCTATGAAGCGTTTTTCCTCCATCATCATCTTTATGGTTGCTGCTTTCGGTGTTTGGTACACCTTAGAACATTCGGAAAAGCTCCAAGAAGCGGCAACCTCTTGGCATAAGCCCGAGTTCATCACCCTAGAGGCCAAATACACCCCTGAAGCCATCATGGCTGAGCAGCAAAAAAACCTCCTGCCAAGCCCTCTTTATTCTTTTTTAGAGCCCACCTTGCACTACTATCCCTACCTGCTGATGGACATCAAATACCTCGAAGGGCAAAAGACCGGCGAGGGAGCTGTGCTATGGGGACTAGAAGATGGCGAAATGGTGATCAACACCGATAACTGGGAGAAGAGCCACGGCTTTGAAGACTGCATCCGCGCCGAGGCCACTCAAAGTGACCTCTCTTTAATGCTGGCCATCTTGCGTAAAGGCGGCTCTTTAGACCGAGATGAACTGATCAAAGTGTTGAAGCTCGACACCAGCGACCTCGACCGCTTGCTTCAGGCCGCCCGCCAAAAGTACCTGATCGTGGAAAAAAATCATCGCTTCTTTGTCCATATCAAAGACCCTAAGATCGATGTCCTGCCAAAGACGCGCCTACAGCAAGCCTTTGTCTCTAAGCCGGCCGCCCAGCTCATTGCCGTCAAAGCGCGCTACAGCCAAAACCAGGTGATTAAAATCGCCAAAGCCACCTTTGGCGCCGACTTCACCGTCCGCAGCAAAAAGGAAGTTTACTTGCCCGTCTACAGCTTGCTTGTGCAAAATCCAGATGGATCTGTCCTAAGAAGTGAGTGGAATGCCCTGACCGGCAAAAGAATTTCCTCTACCGCGCTCTAATGAGCTTCATTTCCTTCCAGCCCATCGGCTTTTTTAAAGGCGATACAAAAGAGCGCTACCTGCTTCCTCGGCAAGGGGCGCTGGCCTCGAAAAAGGGCACCATCGAACTTTTGCCTCAGCAAAATTTTGAGACTGCCCTCCTCGACTTATACGGCTTCGGCCACATCTGGGTGATCTACTGCTTTCACCGCAGCCTCCAGCATTGGCGCCCAAAGGTGCAGCCGCCGCGAGGCTCCTCCAAGCGCGGCGTATTCGCCACAAGAAGCCCGCATAGGCCCAATCCGATTGGCTTGAGCGCGGTCAAACTCCTCTCTGTCAAAGGGCGGCTGTTAGAGATTCAAGACCACGACTTGATCGACGGCACCCCTATCCTAGATATCAAGCCCTATATCACCTATGCAGACTCCCACCCGTTGAGCCGCCAAGGTTGGCTAGAAGACCTGCCTAAAGAGGAGCCTTTCACCGTGCTCTGGCGCCCTCAAGCCAAGGTCGAAGCCCTGTGGATCGACCCCCTCTTTGCCGCCGCCGTCGCCGACTTACTCAAAGACCCCCTACCTCGACCGGCGCGCCGCATCCGCTGGTTTTTAAGTGAAATTTCCTGTCTTGAGCTTTCTTTTAAAAGCTGGAGGGTTTATTTTTGCATCAATGAGGAGATGCTGGAAGTGAAGGTGCTAGCGGTAGAGAGCGGCTACCCTGAAGAAGAGCTCCTGCCAAGCGTTATTGCTGATTCACCAGACGAGGAAAAGCAGCGGCATCGCACCTTTAATGCCCTCTTTCAAAAAACCAGTTCCCAATCTTTACGGCAAAAGTTGATGTGCGGCTATGATGATCCCTCCCTCCCCGAAAGTCTCTAGAATTCAACCTGTCCAGTTTGATGAGCAGCCTCCTCGGCAAAGGGAAAAGCAAGGGCGCCCTCTCCCCAAGCCCAAGGGGAAAAAAAGCCGCATCGACATCAAAAAGCTCCTCTTTACAGCAGATGTGAGCACCTCGAAAAAGAGCTGTGGCCATGTGCTCAAAAAAGAGGGCCAAGATAGCGCGCAAGCCAAAGTGTCTTCCATCTATCAACATGAGCACCCTGAGCATCAAGCTGCCCCCTCTCTTCTTCCTCTCCCCACTCGCTTAGAACAAAAAGAGATCTATCGCCTAGCTGCCTATAGCCAAAAAGTGATCGACGCCTACACCTTATTTAAGACCTTCAAAGAAGAGGCGCTGTCGCAAATCCACCTCTCTTTAGAAGAGAGCCGATCTTTGAAGCAAGCCTTTGAAGAGCTCTCCCCCCATTTTCTTTTTCAAGCCATCGAACACGCCTCCTCCAAATTTGTCCAAGCGCTCCTCTCTCTCGGCTTAAACCCAAATATTGCCCAAGAGCGGGGCATGACACCTCTGCACTTGGCCATCTTACTTAAAAAATATGAAGCGTTTAAAAGGCTGTTGGCCGCTTCTGCCGACCTTTATGCCCTAAACCACCAAGGGTTTTCTCCGCAAGACTACCTCTACTACATGCAAGATCAAAGGTTTCAAGCCTCCTTTTCTTTCGATGAAGAGCGGAAAATCTCCATCCTCGAACAGGGAGTGCAGTCGGCTCTTACAATTGCTGAGCTCGAACAAAAGCTCTTCTTAGAGCAAGTCATGGCCTTTCACTACACGTGCCACCTCATCTATCCCCAGCTGACCGCTCTGACTAAATGGCAGCGCGAGCCTGATCTCCCTCAATCGTTTTTTAAAAAGTCCCTTCCCCTCTACTTAAAATTCGAAAAAAACTCGTATCCTCAAGCCCATGCTATGCATGATCTGGAAAGCGACTGCCTCATCGCCCCTTACACCGGCGTCGTCTCTGAAAAAGGCGCTCCCCTCTTGCCCCCTTTCTCCATCGATAACTCCCTGTACGGAAATGAGACCAAATTCATCCTAAAAAGCTCTAAAAACCTCTCTCCCAATGTCACCTTAGTCTTGGCCACTGACTTCAATCAAGTACCCTGCCTTGCCGTTAAAGCCACCTCCTTCATTGCAAAAGACTCCCCCCTCATCCTTTCCTAAAGCTAGCATGTGTCTTTTAAGAGGCTGTCAGCCCCGATCCATTATTGCCCATTGGCCTCTAGATCTTTAAAAGCAAAAAAATCCATACACTAAAGCGTATGGATTTTTTTTTGCCCTTTTTAAATCGCCCCTCCTAGTGCCCGACCACAGATGTTGTTGCGCATATTAAACGGCGTCAAAGCCTCTAGAATCGATCGATTCTAAAGAGCTTTCACGCTCGTTTGACACGTAAAAACAAATGTGGTCGGGCACTAGTCTGTAACTAATCCATGTCCAATCACTTAAACTATTTTAGTCATAGATTTGAGCATTGCTTTTTTAACGATACAGATATCAAATAGAGCAAATTAACATAATATTAACATTTATTTTGTTTTGTTTAATTTTACAAATAAATAAAATTGATTAATAAAATCAACTAAAGAACGGAATTATTATATCCATAATCCTAAAAAAAGGACTCATGTGAATATAGAACCATCTTTGAATTTGTATCATCCACTGCCCGAGATTCATCTCACTTCCAAAGAAAAGGCTGATGGGGAATTGCCAAAGCCTAATAGCATCTTCAGTGAACGCTCGACTAACGTCTTGTTAAAAGAGAAGTTCTCCCCTGCCAACCGCAACATCTATCTGTTCATCCAGCGGGAAATTAAAAGAGTAAAACCGCCCTGTCGCAATCCAATCGCTATCTTTGAAAAGCTACAAGTGCAATACCAATGGAAGGATGAAGAATTCCCCTGTTTTGCGCTCTATCTGCAAACATGTGCCAGGGGCGATTTTATGGCCAGGTTCCAAGAAGGGAAGCTCGGCACTGACTTTAGGTCTCAGCAGCAGCTCTCTCTAGAAGAGATCAGAAAAGTGGATTTCAAAGCCCGAAAAGGACTCATTTTAGAGCTCATTCAAGAAGCTGAAGCGCAAGGCTTCAATCTCTACCAAGTCTTTCACCACTTAAAAAGCTTTCAAGGGCCTGACTCTTTAGAAGAATGCCATTTCCATTTCTTCATGGATTATCTGCGGAAAACAATTTGCCGAAAAAATCCTGAATTAGATAAGCCCAGCGTCTTTGCCGCTCTTTTAAAGAAAAGGCAGCTCAGCGTCTTCTTTGAAAGAGGGCTTTTAATAGAGCCGACGATCGAAGAAAAACTCAGCCGCCGCATCCAGAAAGTGGCTCAGCAAACGATTCCCTATTTAAGATCCACCAATCCCCAAGGCAAAGATAAAAAGGTAAACAGTTAATCAGTAAGTAGGAGGAAGCCTTGGAAAGATACGAGCTTTTGCAAGGCCCTCCTAAATGTAGCGCCGCTCAATTTCACTTCTTGAAGCGCCATCGGCCCCTTGAGATCGACCTCACATGCGAATGCCCTTTTGCCGAGAAATAAAAGAATTTGCTACTATGGAGTTTCTCTCGATTCAAACTTTTTTAGCTGAAAGCATTCATGACCTCATTTTCTGCGCCATCCCAAAATTTCACCACTATCGACAAACAGACCTTCAATGAGCAAATCGGACTCTTGCTGCCGCCCCTTCACCAGCAGCTGCGTTCCCTTTTGCAATATTATGTGCTCTTTAACCTCCTCTTCTTATTCATCGCCCTGGGAGAATTCACTTTTTTCCTCGTCTGCTTCTCCGATTTGGCTCACTCCTCGATC
Organism: Chlamydiales bacterium; assembly: GCA_029240195.1. GTDB lineage: Bacteria > Chlamydiota > Chlamydiia > Chlamydiales > JARBTN01 > JARBTN01. The sequence continues at coordinate 11,698 of JARBTN010000008.1, read as the reverse complement.
TTAGCGGTCAGCTTAGGGGTTGCCTTTTTGACTATCTTCTCCTATTTCATCCTCCGGCTCTACCTGCTGGCCAAAAAACCCGAGCAGCTCCTGCTCCTCTCTGAAAATACCATCGAGCAATGCAAGAAAATCCTCAACTACCAAGAGGGGGTGCTCGAACACCATTTTGCTCTGGCCAATGCGGCCTACCGCATAGCCTCTAGCTTGCATGGCAAGGAGTACGACTACTACACCCCATTTGCCCCCATAGAGGCCATCAAACCCTCTTTGGAGCGCTTCAGCTGCTTTTGGCATTGGCTCGATTTGCACCGCATGAAAGAGCTATTTTTGACCCGTTCTGTAGAAGAGCATATCAAGCTGGTCAAATCTGAACCGACCAGCCTCGAGCTCCACGCAGCCCTGGCCAACGCCTACGTCACCCTGTCTAGCATCTATGTCGACCCGAGAAAAAGCGAAGGGCAGGATGAAGATCGCTGGATCCCCGACGACGCCATCTTAAATGAGCTCAGCCAAAAATTCCGCTTCACAGCCGAGCGGGCTATCGAAGAATTTAAAATCCTCAACGACTACGCTCCCGATGACCCTTGGATTCACTCTCAGCTGGCCTATAGCTACCACGACCTGCAGATGCCGGAAGAGGAGATCCGGGAGTATGAGACCATTCTGACCTTGCGCCCCGATGACAAAGAGACCCTCTTCAAATTGGGCACCCTCTACTTTCAACAAGGGCTCAACGCAAAAGGCTTGCGCATCTATGAAAAGCTCAAGCGCTCTAATTACAAGCAAGCGGAACTGCTCATCAAATTCTACGGCGGCTACACCCCGGCGCCAGAACCTGTCGCCTTCTAAAAAAAGGCGTTTTCAGGTAAGCTAGCCCCCTCAAAAAAGGAGAATGGCATGCACATCACAGCCGGCAAATTTAAAAATCGGCAGCTAGCCTCCCCCAAAGGGGAAGGGACCCGCCCCACCACCACCCAGCTGAGGCAAGCTGTATTCAATATCTGCCGCTTTGCATTGGAAGAGGCGCATTTCTTAGATATCTGCGCTGGCAGCGGCGCCGTGGGCTTAGAAGCGCTCAGCCAAGGTGCTAGGCTTACCACATTCATTGAAAATGACCCCAAAGCCAGACACTCGATCCAAGCCAATATTGAAAAGCTCCAGGTGAGAGATTGCACCAGGCTCTATTTTGGAACAGCCCTCAAGATGTTAGAGCGCCTCAAAAAAGAGGAAGCCAAATTCAATATCATCTATATCGATCCCCCTTACTACACCTTAGAAGACCGCAAAGTCCAGAGCACCGAAATCTTAGAATTTGTCGATCAAAGCGGGCTCCTCTTAGAAAACGGCCTGGTCTTTGTCGAAGAGACGGCGCAATATAAACGCCCAGAGCCTGTCTTAAAGGCACTAAAAAAAGAGAGCTCCCGCACCTTTGGCGGATCTCAGCTCGACCTCTACCGCTTTGAAAGTACTTGAGGCTTTTGGGAGGGAGGCGTTGCCCCCCTACCCTCCCCCCACCAAAGGGCATGGCCCTTTGGAATCTTTCTAGTTTATAGCCTTAAGAAAGTTCCATACACTAAAGCGTTAGGAATTTTCTTAAAGCTGTTAAGATCAAGAGATTTTACTCTGCTTAAAAGAGGGCTCTTAAGACTTGGCGCCAGAGGCGCCGCCGATCTGACTCGTAGTCGGCAAGGGTGCAGGCAAAGGCAAGGCGCTTCAATTGGCTTGCGGCAAATTCAATATGAACACCGCTCAAGATAGCTCGGCCTAATCCGACCTGGCAGGCGACAATGGCTGCCGGCGAGTCTAAACATGCGTAGCGGGCTAAGGTATCGATAGAGGGAGCATGTTCTTGACTATTTGGGAAGTAGCAGCCGCCGTTGTAGTAGACGTGGAGGACGCGATTTTGAAAGAGGACGGGAGCTGGGCAAGCGCCTTGTTCGCTATCATAGGCAAAGCGCCCTCTCTGAAAGAGGGTGCCGACGGCGGGCCCGGGAAAAAAGGCCAGCTCCCGCTTGGCCTTGACCTCCAGGGGAAGCCCCTCTTCAAAGAGCACCTCGCTCGAGCCATAATAGGCGCCGGCGCAGATGCCGAGATAAGCGCCGCCCAGCTCGACAAAGGAGCGGATGCGGGCATTGCCTGCCCCTTTTAAGGCATTGTGATAAGGGATATCTCGCCCGCCTGGCATTACCAAGAGGCAAGAGCGCTCTAATACCCCAGAAGCGATGTCCTGCCGGTTGACGAGAGCAATCGTTTGATGGGGCAATTCTTGCTTTAAAGAGCGGCAGGCCTCTTTGACCGAAAAAGGGTGGGCCCCTTCATCGGCGTAGACACAAATTTGCTTGGGCATTAAGCCACAAGCTTTTTAGGCATTCGCATGTAGAGCGCTGTTAAAAAGAGGGCTTTCAAAGCATCGGTGGCTAGAAAAGGCCAAAATCCCATCTGCCAAGCAAGCTTTGGCCCGACAAAGAGCGACAAAAAGAGCGTTCCCAAAGCCAAGATGAGGCTGTTAGAGAGCAAAAATTTGCCGTAAGTCTTCAAGAAAGAAGATGACGGAGAAGAGAAGAGATAGCCTGTCAGCAGGCTCACAGGCAAGTAGCTCAGCAAATAGCCACCTGTATGGGAGAAAAACCAAATCGCGCCGCTTTTTCCTCCGGCAAAGACAGGAGCGCCCATAGCCCCTTCCGTCAGATAGCAGGCGACGGCCAGAAGAGCGCGCTTTGGCCCTAAGAGGGCGGAAAGCAAGAGGACCGCTTGAGGCTGCAATGTAAAGGGCACTGCTGTAAAGGGAAAGGTGACGTAGATCTGTGAAGCGAGGGCAATCAGGCAAGAAGCTACAAGAGCCACTGCACCATCGCGCAGCAAGCTGAGAGAGAGATTTAAAGGGGCAGTTTGGGTGTGAGACATAGGTCGATTCCTTGTTTAAAAAAATAAGCTCTCTTTATTTTAAAACGTTTGTCATTAAGAATCACTGAAAAAAAGGGGCTTGCAACTTGCGCCTGAGGGGAGGGCTAAAAGCTGTTCTTTTCTTTTTATATCATCTACTATAATCTATCTATTCGTTTTTAATTTTATAGACCTTTTATGCTGAAAAAATAGGCTCTAATTTTTTATGGAATCAAACCCTTTTCTCCCCTCAGCTCTGCCCCAGATTATCAAGACAAAGACACTCGACCCCATTTTAAAGGAAATTGAACAAGCTGAATTAGATACGCTCGTTCTTTTCGACATCAATGAGGTGCTGATCACCCCTAAAGATCAAATTTACCACCCGGCGCATCAAAGCTTCCTATCGCGCCTGAGAAAAAAGCTGGCCAAGCGCCTCTCTTTCAAAGAGCGGCTAAAGCTATGGTCCATCCTCTGCCAGACCCGAAAAATTGAGCTCGTCAGCGAGAAAATTTTAGAGGTCATGGCTCTCCTTGAGCAGCGAGGCATGCGAGCCTTTGCCCTGACCAATTCGATGACCGGGCAAATTGGGTTGATTGAGCGCTATGAAGACTGGCAAAACTCCGCTTTAAAGAGATTGGGCATCGACTTTCAAAGGCTCAACCCCATCATAGAATGCTACTCCTTTCCCGAAATCCCTACCAAACATGGCAAGCCCCTATTTAAAGAGGGGATCATCTTTAGCGATAGCGTCGATAAGGGCAGGGTATTGGAAGTTTTTTTAGAAAAAGCAAAGCTCCATCCAAAGCGGCTGATCTTTGTCGATGACAAACTAAAAAATATTGAGTCTGTGCAAGATTGCTGCACAAAGAGAAAGATTGCCTTTACTGGCTTTCAGTACACCGAGGCTCGAGAAAAAATGACAGAGCCTCTTCATCAGCGGCGGGCGGAACTCCAGTTCACCGTCTTAGAGAGAGAAAAAAGATGGCTATCTGATGAAGAGGCGACAGAGCGGTTGACACATGGTTCCAAAGGGATTTGCCCTTTGAAACCGTCTTCCTAATCTGAATGGGGGGAGTCAGAGGCTAGCTCTGGGTCAAAGATAGGGGGCGTCTCACGCTGGCTAAAGTAAAGGTCGACCAACTTTTGGCGCAAAGCACCAAGACCTGTCCCCTCTCCAGCTGAGATCTCAAAAAGGGATTCGGCGTCGCCCTTATAGGCTTCTTTAAACGCTTGTATATGCTCTAAGGACTCTTCACAGTCAATCTTATTCAAGACAACTAGAGAGGGCCTTTCTAAAAGCGCCGGATCGTAGGCGGATAGCTCATCTCTCAATACTTGGTAGTCGGAGAAGGGATCTCTGCCGTCAATGCCAGAGCTATCGATCATATAGACCAATATCTTAGTGCGCTCGATGTGCCTTAAAAACTCTAAGCCGAGCCCTCTGTTGAGGTGGGCGCCTTCGATAATGCCTGGAATATCGGCGATGAATGCGCGCTCCTCTCCATCCAACCGCATCAGTCCAATGTTTGGCCTCAAGGTTGTGAAAGGATAGGGGGCAATTTTGACGCGCACATTAGATAGCTTAGAAATGAGGGTGGATTTGCCGGCATTCGGAAAACCGACCAGGCCGATATCGGCAATCAGCTTGAGTTCTAATTCCAAAGCGCATTCTTGCCCTAAAGTGCCGGGCGTGCAGATATTGGGAGCTTGGTTAGTCGGGCTTTTAAAATGGACGTTGCCTTTGCCGCCTTTGCCGCCTTGGCAAGCTTTATAGCGAGCTTTTGGCTGCTCTAAGTCGATAATCAACTCGCCATTTTCGTCTTTGATCAGCGTTCCGCAAGGAACTTTAATCAACAAATCTTTGCCAGACCGCCCTTTGCGTTGGTTGGGGCCGCCGCATTGGCCATTTTCAGCTTTCAAAATGCGGCTATGCCGGAATGCTTCTAAAGAGAAGACTTCTGGATCGGCTTCGAAGGTAATTGAACCACCCATCCCACCATCTCCGCCACAAGGGCCGCCTTTGGGGATGTATTTTTCACGCCGCCAAGCGATAATGCCATTTCCCCCTTTGCCGGCGATAATTTTAAGTTTTACGCGATCGATAAACATCTAAAAACCTTATCTTAAATGATGACTTTTTAGCAGATTTTTTGCGGGGGCAAATCTTGCGGGCCCCCAAGTGGCGCCTCTATTTTAGCTGGCCGCCATTTAAATCCTCGAAAGGCAAAGGGCGATCTGGCTAAGATGGCTTAAGCTCTCTTACAGAATCTATCATGCAAGATCTGCTATAGAAATTAGCGCAAGTTGGCATCACGTTCAAGCCTGGCAAGCAAAATGGGGATGAGTGGAGAGGGAAGAAAAGAAAAAGCGAGCTATTCCTTATCCTGAAAAAGGGGGGAAGGAGGCTCGCTTATCAAGTGCAATCGCTAGTGAATATTAGCTAGCAGCAGCAACCGGCTGGACTGAAACAAAGGTTTTTTTCCCTTTGCGGAAAGCAACGAGGCCATCAATCAGAGCGAATAAAGTATCGTCTGTTCCTCTGGCGACATTCTTTTCAGCGTGCCACTTGGTACCTCTTTGGCGAACCAAGATGCTCCCGGCAGTGACAAACTGGCCAGTACATGCTTTGATGCCAAGTCGTTTTGAATGAGACTCGCGGCCGTTGCGGCTCGATCCTTGACCTTTCTTATGTGCCATTTAAAAACCCCTCTTCGCTACTTAGACAATCTCTGTGATTTCAACTTTGGAATATGGTTGAGAATGGCCAATCCGGCGTCTTTGGTTACCACGCTGCTTGTATTTCACGCTTTCTACTTTTGGACCTTTTACGAGACCCATCAATTTCCCTCTGACCACTTTACCTGGAACTACAGGAGCTCCAACCAGCAAATTGCCTTCATCTGAGAAAAAAAGAACTTCAGAAAACTCAACAGGACTGCCATCTTCGAGAGCTAATTTCTCAACAAAGATAACATCTCCCTTCTTTACCCGGTATTGCTTTCCGCCGGTACGAATGATTGCGTACATGAATTTAACCTCCAGGATCGCCCAAGTCTTTAGGCAACGCATTCCCGCTTTTTTAATTATAGGTACATTAACTATACTTTAAGCTACCTTTCAAATCAACGCCAAACTTAGCAAAGTTGCAAAGAAAAGCTAGCTAGTCAAGGATTTGGAGGAAAAACCCCTTTGAAAAAGGCATCTCAAATGCCGGCGACGAGGAAATAAACGCGATGCAGACCATTTTAATTCAAGAAAAACTCCCCGAAATCGACCGCCTTTCGCTGCAAAAAGAGTTCACCTTTTACCGCTTCCTCTTCTTAGAAGAGCGCTCGATAAAAGAGCTGACGGCCAGCGACCTGGCTGAAGTGGAAGTGATCTATGGCTATCAGCTGCCGGCGGCCGTAGCGAGCCAGATGCATCAGCTCAAGTGGGTGCACTGCTCCAAGCCCTGGCTTGAGGAGCTCTCTTTAGAAGAGTTGCCGGGCATTTTGATCACGGCGACCAAAGAGGAGAATATGCAGCAAGCGGCTGAATTTGTCTTTTGGAGCCTGCTGGAGTTTTATAAGCAAGGCAGCGCCTGGCTCCCCCTCTCCCAAGTTCGCAACGGGCAAGAGGAAAAGCAGACAAAATTACAGATAGAACAGCTAGCGGGCAAAAAGCTCTTACAGCTAGGCCTTGGGCGCACCGGATCTCTCATCGCTCAAATTGCCAAGCAATTTCAAATGAAAGTCTTTGGCGTGCAAAATGAGCGCCGCTTTCACCCTTTTTGCGACAAGACATTTGGCTTTGCCGATCTGCATACGCTGCTGCCAAATGCCGATGTGATCTCGCTCACCCCTTGCATCGAAGAAAAAACACCTTGGTTTTTTGGCAAAGCCGAGTGGGCGCTCCTCAAGGCAGATGCCCTGTTCATCGGCATCAATGCGCTGCATTTAGTCGATTTACAGGCGCTCTACAAGACCCTGGAGTCAGGCCGTTTGCGCGGAGTGGTCTTTGATGGGCTGATGAAGGATCTGCCGGCAGCGGATTCGCCGCTGAGAAAGTGGAAAAAGGCCATCTTCACCCCAGAAATCGCTTTTTGCCCAAGATTGCAAAGTCAGCAAGCGCTGCACATTTTTCGCTATAATTTAAGGCACTACATTCATGGCAATGCCAATGAGATGAAAAATCAGTTGGCGATGAAGTAGAAGCAGCTGAAATGAGGAGGAAATGGAGTGGTGTGGTCTTAAGTGGACGATCGAAAGGTTTTTGAGAAGAGAAATTAGATAGGGGAGAAGATGGAAAAATAAATTGGCCAGAACTGGAATCGAACCAGCGACACAAGGATTTTCAGTCCTCTGCTCTACCATCTGAGCTATCTGGCCAAATTTAAATGACAATCATATAAAATAAGAAGTTTTTTTAGCAAGCTTCTTTTTTTCATTTCCCCGAAGACAGGCGGGAAAAAGCCACTAAATAACCCTCTGAAAGCAGTTTAAAGGGCAAAGAAAATTCCTGCTGCGGCAGCAAATACATTTTCTTTGCCGCCTAAAGGCCGGCTACCCTTTGCCTTAAGAGCCCTTTTCGCTCAGCAAGATGATATCTTTGACAATATTGACCGCCTCTTCCATCTGCAAATCGCGCCCGCCACTTCCTGGCGCCGCTTGATTGAGAGACGCTCTCAAGCTAGCTCGATCTTCCATAGCGGTCTCTTGTTCAACCTCAGGAGGGGCGGCTTCCACCACTAAAGGGGAGGGCTCCTCTTTTTTTTCCTCGGCCAAATGCTCCTCTTCCTTTTCTTCGCTCAGCTTCTTTGTCCAAAGCGCCTTATCCTGGAGCGATTTGAGCAGCGCTTGGTAATCCTGGTTTTGCCCCATGCGCCCCTCACTCCTTTTCTTGAGCTCTGGAATCAAGCGGCGCCATTTAGTCAAGCGCGGCTGCAAGCTGGGCATGTAATATTTCTCATACCAATTCTTCAAGCTTTCATCCACATCAGCCAACGTATCGGCATAGGAGTCTTGAATATGATCGGCAGCTAGGGCATAGTCGAGATAAGCCTCTCCAATCTTTTCATAGCAAAGAACGCTTGGCACGACCACATCAGCTTGCACGCCGCGCATTTGAGTCGACTTGCCAGACACTGTATAATAGCGGCCCACTGTCACTTTAAAGGAGGATAAACTCTCGGCATCGGTCACGGTCTGATGCTGAATCGATCCCTTGCCATAGGTGTGCTCATCGCCCACAATAATGGCTAATCCATAATCTTGCAGTGCTTGAGCGACAATTTCTGCGGCCGAGGCCGAGACGCGCGAGGTCAAGACCACAAACGGCCCTTCATAGTAGATGCGCCCATCTAAATCACGGAAGACGTGCTCTTCGCCATTGGCGTATTTGGAGACGACAACGACGCCGTTGCTGATAAAAAGCCCTGTCACTTTGACAGCCTGCAATAAAAAGCCGCCGAGGTTATCTCTCAAATCGAGCACCAAGCCTTTGAGAGGCCCCTTTTCCTGCAAAGATTTGATCGCCTCTTTAATGTCACTTTCGCTGCTGATTCCATTTTCCCCTTCGTAGAAAGAATGGAGGGTGATTTTGCCGATGATGCCCCCTTGGAAGGCTTCAGAGCCAATATCGACGCGGTCTTCTTTGATGGCAATCAATTCCCTTTTCAAAGTGACTTGGATCGCCTCTCCCCCCTTTTTTTCAATTTTAAAGAAGACGCTCGACCCGGCCTCTCCACGAATTAGGTCCATGACGGCAGAAAAGTCTAAGCCTGCTACGGCCGTTTTATCCACCTGAACTAGCCGATCGCCCACTTCAATCTGGCCATTCTTGGCTGCGGGGCTGCCCTCCATCACCTTTGCCACCTGAATGCCCTTGTCAGATTCTTCGAGCACCAAGCCAACGCCGTGAAATCCTTTTTCTAAGCGCACGCGCATGTCGTATGTCTCAGAGGGGTCAAAATAGGCCGTGTGCGCATCTAAGCTGGCAGCCAACGCCTTTAAGACATGGAGCGCAAAGCGGTTTTCACTCTCCTCTTTACCGAGAGGATTGCCTTGAGCATCTTGATAAAGGTACTCTCGCTCGTAAGATTCGATGTGTTTTTCATAGAGAGAAAGCAACTGTCCGTAATCTTTTGTCGCCTTTTTGGCCAGGCAACGCTGCAAAAACTCAAGCTCCAGCCCTTCAATCCGATTTTGCAGCATCTTGAGCGTTTTGGCAAAGGGAAGGTTGCGCTCTTCTAAAGAGAGATCGCCATGCCGCTGCTTTTTCTCAAGCGCCTTTTCAAGCGCCGCACTATCGACGGTGAGCAGCTTTTGCCGCCACTGCTTCGAGCGCTGAATCGCCTTTTGGAAGAGGGTTTCCATCTCGCGATAGAAGGAGAAATCGTTATTTTGATATTTGGCAAAAACTTCCTCTAAAGCGCGATCTGAGATATTCAAATAAGGGTCGACCTCCTCTTGCAACAAGTAGATGCGCGATCCATCGAAATTATAGAGAAAGCCTTGCAAAGAGCGTTTGAGCATTTCTTTGCTCATGCTCTTCTCTGATACATGCTGGCTCAAGATTTGCTGCATGACGGGATGGATATCGCTCTCTTTGAGCTGGCGCTTTTCCGCAGCAAATGAGCACGAAAAAGAGAAAGCCAGCATGAAAAAGAGCGTTCTCAAGATATAAAATTGCATATAGCTCCTAGGCGATGGGCGATTGCCGATGAGGATTTTCCTCCATCTATCAAAAAAATATTTAGAAACCTAGCCAAAACCGAAGAGGGCCCCCATGATCTGACAGTGTGCTCGATGCAAGCTGCTCATTTACAAGGAAAAAGGAAAAGGATCTTTTTATTTTTAAAAGATCGCTAACCCCCAATGCCTAATCCACTTAATCTTCTGAGAGTCAAAAACTTTTGCCAGAAAGAACCGCTTTTTGCCCTTTTGCTAAATCCTCAAAACCATTAAAGTAATAGGCAAAAATTTGTTCACCTAAACGCCCTTTGAATCGGCTATTTTTCCGACTTGAAGATGAGTGCTAGCCATGAAAAACCTCGATCCGCAAAATTCCTTCCCCTCCACCATGGCAAGCCATCTTCCATATAGCTTGGAAAACTTTGAAGGCCCTCTTGACTTCCTTCTGTATCTCGTCCAAAAGCAGGAGATTGCCGCCGAAGAAGTGGCTGTCATCTCAATCTGCGAGCAGTTCCTCTCCCAATTTGAGCCCAAGCAACAAAAGAGCTTTGAAGACGGCGCCGAGTTCATCTTTCTCACCTCTTTTCTCCTCTGGATTAAAAGCCGCCGCCTGCTCCCCAAACATGAGGTGGTCGAAAGTGAAGAGGAAACGAGCGCCGACCCGAGATTTAGCATGGTCGAGCAGCTGATCGCCTACTGTGAGATCAAACAGCTGGCCAAAGACTTGAGCTCGCTGCAAGACACCCAGACCTACGGCCGCGGCCAAAGCGCTTTTAGCCCCGCCAAGAAACCTCCCGGCACCGAACACCTCTCCGTTGAAGACTTAGCTCAAGCTTTTCAAGGGCTGCTAGAAAAGCAGGGCAAGAGGCAGGGCACTGTCATTGAAGAGGAATGGAAAGTCTCTGACAAACTCTCTTTGATCCGCCTCCTCTTTCAAGACCATAGCGAACTTGCCCTCCAACAAGTTTTTCACGAGGAGATGGGGCGGCTTGAGCTGATTGCCACTTTTTTGGCCATCTTAGAGCTGATGAAGGGGGGTGAGGCGTTTCTCTTTAATTCGCCAAGCGGCATCAAGATGGCTCAGCCTCAAAAAGAGAGAGAGCGCCGCTAGTGCCCGACCACAGATGTTTTTACGTGTCAAACTAAGTTGGTTGGGTACTGCTTGGGTCAAACATAATAAAACTTTATCGAAAGGAATCACTCCTCATGCGCAAGGAAATCAACCTCCTTGAAACTTCTGTAGATACTGAAGATTTCTCCCAAGAGGAGCTCCAAGAAGGGCTCCAAGACGAGCTTGCAAACAAAACTCAAGGCACTCCTCAAGACAAGCTCGAAGAGATGCTCGACCAGAAGCTCGAAGAGAAATTAGCCTTCCAAGAGCCGGATCTCGCATCTAAAGAGCTGCCCAAGCCCGACCTCTTTAAAGAGATGCTCGAGAAGTTGAAAGAGAGCCCGGAAACACTCCCCCCCTTGCCCACAGGCGGGCCGATCATCCCCATTAAGAAGATTGTGGAAGCGCTGCTCTTTGCTTCTGAGTCCCCCCTCTCATTCCAAAAAATTCGAGAGGTGTTGGAATCGTTCACACCAATCAAACCAAGAGAGCTGCGCGACGCCTTAGAATCGATTGCCAGCGATTTAGAAAAAGAGGACCGCCCTTATCGGCTGATTCCGATTGCCCAAGGCTACCAGCTTCGCTCAGCTCCTGAGTACAGCCGCTACATCGATCAGCTGTTTCGCAATCGCCGCGGCGAAAAATTATCCCCAGCTTCACTAGAAGTGCTGGCGATCATCGCCTACCGGCAACCCATCACCCGCATCCAAATTGAAAATATCCGCGGTGTGGATTCAAGCGGCGTCGTTCACAGCCTGTTAGAGCGGGGCCTCATCGAAGCGACAGGCCGGCTAGAGGCTCCCGGCAGACCGACTCTCTATGGTACAGCCAAAGACTTCCTGGTCCACTTCGGCCTCAAAGACCTCTCTGACTTGCCCACCGCCTCCATCGCTGAATAGAGCTTGGCGCTGTTTGACTCTCATAAAAGCTTTGATCGCTGTGACTGACCTTAAAGTCTTCCGCAAATGAATCCTATTTCAAGTGCCTTTAATTTCGTTGCAGCTAAAATGTCGTTATTTATATCAATTTA
>JARBTN010000007.1 GCA_029240195.1 Chlamydiales bacterium | reverse complement strand
AAGGATTTTTTTATGCTTCCTTCCAGCGGCTTAATTCGGACCACCACCCTCAGTATCTGCCCCTCTCCTATGCCAGAGGGGCCATCAACCCAGAGCAACTGGCAGGGCAATTGGACAGATGAGCGCATCCGGCAAATTTTTCAAAGCCCGTCAATTTTTGACACAGCCCAAAAGCCGCGCTTGCATTTCTTGATCAGCAATTACACGGAAGAGGAAAAAAAGCGCTTTAGCTTGAACCAAGACGTCGTCTATAAAAAAGTCAGCGCCTTATTCAAAGGGCATTTTAAGCAGTATGGAGTAGTCTACGACCGGCAAATTGAAGTCTTTAGCCTTTATAAAGACATGGCTCAATATGGAGACTTCCAGCGCACCTATGAGCAAGCTGTGGCCGGCTTGGAGGGCAGCCAAACTCCAGATGAGAGCGATATTCCAGCCTATGCCGCGACCTCTTTTCAAGCGCTGATCGAGCAGATTCAGCCAGAAACTCCCTACTGCATTGCCGCGGCAAATAAAAAGGGCTTAGAGCCCGGCAGCGCCGTCAACTTCAAAGAACCAATCCCTCCTTTGCTCAAGGCTGCTTTGAAAGCGGTGGACCAATTTTTTATGCAGCCAAGCTTAAAGAAAGCTTTAATCGATCAAAACGCCTTGGGTTTGATTGCTCATCGCATTTTGGACGAGAAGCTGGCCATCAAGCTTCAATCTATTTCTTTGAATGCGCTGCTCTCTTTTTCTAATGGCCTGGAAACGTTCACCTGTCTGCTCATCTATTTTGTCGAAAAGGATCAGTATGTGCTCTTTGGAAGCGAAGAGGGGGTTTGGAAGGCGAAGTTTTTGTGCCATTCTTATGAGGAAGTGATTCGGAGAGTGCAGCAAACTTTAGGCAAAGCCACTTGTTACTCAGGACCTGATGCCCTATTGCGGTTTAAATTAAGTTGGGAAGCTGAAAAAAAACAGCCCTCTCAGAACCCCTCTTAAGAATAGATCAGGTGGTATAAATTCAGGCCTATGCCTGAGCAAAAAAAATCCTTTGAAGCCTTGCTTTGCCGCTTTAAAGGATTTTTTTTTTATGCAAGGGAGGTGTCCGCGGCCTCTTCTAGCACACCATCTACACATCACCGATAAGCTCCATTTCCCGCTCTTCTTTGGCATACATGGGATTAAAAACGGCATAGACAAAGGGGGCCATTGCTAATATCGATGATGAACACGTGTATCTCATAAGTTAGCCTTTTAAACCTGTACCATAAGAAAGCGCCGCTTGTAGTAAATGCGCTGCAAAAAGATGTCAGCGATGTGAGGGGAGGGCTTTCAAGATCTCTTGGATTTTAGAGATGATGGAGTGATCTTTAGTGCGGCAGATGCAACCAAGGTACGGTGTGCTGTGAACGGTGACAAATGTGTGGCCGATGTTGGATGAGGATAGGTCGAGCGATTCGAGCTGCTGGAGCAAGAGGTCTTTAATCCCTTCCTCTTCTAGGGGAATCATCGCCAGGAAGTAGTCGGGAATTTTGAGAAATTTAGGCTCTGTTTTTTGTTCTGTGTGGTCATTGAGGCAGTCGAGCAGCAGCTGGAAAAGCCGAGCAAATGTCTTCGGAGGCAGGACACTGCGCAAGATGACAGGGTTCATGGAGTAGAAGAAATTCTCAAGAAGGAAGTCATTGTAGCGCGTCTCTTGGGAGAGGAGCCCGCGCACTTCTAAGAGGAGCTCATTTTGTTTGGAGATCATGCCTCCGTTGAAATCGCGGAAAGGGCCGAGCACTTTGGTCAGCTCGTCGACGACCGTTTGGCGCGCCTTATAGAGATCGATGGAGTGGTCGCTGCGAAGATAGGGCTCTTTGTCCATCTTGATATGAAAGACCGAAGCTTCCTTGGGGTATTTTTTGCGCAGATAGCCGACAATCTTGCAGCGGTCATGGACGTAGGTCAACGCGCTTTGCATCATTTTTTCGCCGAGCTGTTCGGCGTCCGGTTTGAGGACCCGCACCCAGATGACAGTGAAGACAAGTTCGGGATCGGCCTGCTGGTCGAAGGAGATGACCACTTGGGGGATATCGCGGACAAAGCGGATTTGGTTGCTGAGGCTTAAAATATTGCGCATGACTTCTTCTTCATTGCGCGGCATGAAGATGGGGTGCATGAGGTGTTCTATGCGGTCTTTTAAGTCATTGGGCAGGTCCCCTCTCAAAAATCGCATCTCTTCTGTAGTGAAGGGGGTGAGGTCATTTTTATAGATCTCGAGGTAGAGAGTGCAGATTTCATCATTGATGCGGGTGTTGGCAAAGAAAGAGCCTTCGACGGCAGAGATGTCGGGGATGTAATTTTGCACCGCTTTTAGGATGTGCCGCTCTTCAAACACCTCTTTGTCTTTTAAGAAGTTGACGCCGATGATGATGCCTAAGGCTATTTTAGGACTTTTGCCGCTCAGGTGAAAGGCGCGCACGAGCTTGAGGTAGAGGTAGCGCCGATTTTGATGGTGGCGCAGCTCCCTTGAAATGGCTTTACGAAAGAGATAGTGGTAGCTGATCAATTTGGCCAGCAGCTTAGAGTCGCGCAGAGCTTTAAACTCATCTTTTGTTTTGACGAGGACGTGCTGCATCTCGGTGAAGACGCCTGGGTCAAATAGAGAGGGCAGTTTTTCTGTCAGATAGGCGATATGTTCGTGGATATGGGCGGTCTTCTCATCGGCGGCGAGCCCTTTGATCTCTAAGATTCGTTTTGCTTGAGCGGGGGAATGGACGCCGAGGCGGATCTCTGTTTCGATGATGGGCAGGTTTTTTTGCACGAGCAGCGACTCTTGCTCCGTCTCAACCTCCAAGATAATTTCCATCAGGGTGTAGACCTCTTTTCCAAGCTCGGGGAAGGTAAAGTCAGAGGCATGAAAGTGCAGGACATTGAGCCGTTTGCCAGGGACGAGCCAGCGGCTGATCATTTCAAAGATGAATTTAAAGGAATTGGGATGGTAGCGGCTGAGGATGAAGAATGACAGTTCAAAAGGGGGTTTTTGAAAAGCCGAGGGAGCGATGAGGGGCAAGGTCAGCTTTAGGTATTCTTGTTGGTCTTCAATGGTATCTTCTCGGTCCCCATCGCCATGGATGAAAAAAGAGGGGAGCACTTGCTTGAGCCTGATGCGCATTAAATCGGCCAAAATAGCCAAGCAGGGGTCTTTTGAGCTGAGGTGAAAGTTCGGCTCAATGACAGGCAGCTGCTGGAGCTGAGAGAGGTTGACGGGTTTTTGCTCCTGCATAGGTGGCCTTAAGGGGCAAAAAGGTTTAAAGGTGAACACGCGTTTTCTTCATAGAACCCGCGCGGTTGCCTAGAGATCCTAGGGTCGTAGACATAAGTCCCCCCCTTCTCTTCTGGAAGAAAACTTGAGATGTAGAGAGGAATGCCGTTTAGCTTCGCTAAATTCAAGCAGCGCTTAGATAATACTTTAGCGCCTGATTCAACAATACTCAAGGCTTCATCGTAATTTAAATGAGAAAAACTCATGGCTTCTTGAAAAACTTTGGGGTCTCTCTCAAAAATGCCCGCCACATCCTTATAAAATTCGATTTGCTGCGCGCGCAAAGCAATGCCTAGAGCTACGGCTGTGGTGTCCGATCCGCCGCGCCCGAGCGTGGTGATCTCTTTAGTGCGGCTGACGCCTTGGAAACCGGCGACGATGGCAATTTTGCCCTCTTCGAGCACTTGTAGAGGGCGGATTGGCCGTACGTCGATAATTTTGGCATCCCAATGCTCTTCATCGGTGATGATGCCCGATTGGCTGCCTGTGAAGCTGACAGCTTCCTCCCCTTTACTGGCAAGAGCCATCGCTAGCAAGGAGATGCTGATGCGCTCGCCGACGCTGACCAGCATATCGAGCTCGCGCCTTGGCGGCTCTGGGTGCACTTCTTTAGCCAAGGAGATGAGGCTGTTTGTCGTGTTTCCCATGGCGCTGACGCAGACGACAAGCCGGGGAAAGGACTTCTTCCTTTCGACAATTAAGTCGGCGATTAAAGAAAAATGCTGGGGCGTCCTGACAGAGGCGCCGCCAAATTTCATGACGAGCGTTTGATCATCGACTAAAGACTTAGGCATGGTGCGATCACAGGTAACTTAAGTTTATTAGGGGATATTTAACCGGGGTGATTTAGAAAATTTCAAGAGGAAAGATATAAATCTTCATTTTAAAATGCATTTGACTCCCACACCTACTTTGCAGCAGGGTGGAAGATGAAGTATCGGAAGTGATTGCCGCTTCGCTTTTATTTCTTTTGCTTTGTAATTAAGCCGTTGCCCTTTTTCCAAAAGAAATACCAGCGGAACCACTCCCTCATCACCATCAGCTGCGTGCTCCATCCTGCTAGATAGGCGATATGGATGCCCGACCAGACAAGCCACCCTAAAAGGCCGGTAAAAGATAGTTTGCCAATTTCAATGATGGCCTTTAAATTGCCGATTGTGGCAGCTTTCCCTTTGTCAACATAGTGAAAAGGCTTTTTATGAGAGGGGAGGCCTTGTTCGATGCATTTTGCCGCATAAACGCCTTGTTGCATCGCCACGGGAGCCAAACCGGGGAGGGGGATTCCCTCAGAGTCTTGGCAGCAAGCAGCATCGCCAATGACAAAGATCTCTTTGTGGCCGGGAAGGTTTAAACTTCCATCGACAATGGCACGCCCTTGTGCATCTAAAGGGGTCTTCAATGCCTGCAATAAGGGGGAAGCTTGATTGCCAGCCGCCCATAAGACAGCTTTGCTGGCGATGAACCTTTTAGTCGTCTCCACCCCTGTGGCATGAATAGCCGTGACTTTGGTCTGATTGAGCACTTCTACCTGCATCTTCTCCAAAGCCTTCTCGGCATAAAGGGAGAGCTTTGGCTTAAAGTCTTGTAGCAGACGCTCTCCGGCATTGACTAAGATGATTTTGACCTGCTCGGAGCCGAGGTGGCGAAAATTTTTGAGCAAGGTATGGCGGGTGATCTCGCTGATGGCGCCGGCCAGCTCGACACCAGTCGGTCCGCCCCCGACGATGACAAAGGTCACCTGCTGCGGCTGATTTGTTTTGATGGCCTCCAATTCGCCTTCTTCCAGGGCAAGGAGGACTTTATTTTTGATCATTTGGGCATCATTCAACGTCTTTAGCCCGGGAGCATATTGCTCCCATTCAGGGTGGCCAAAATATGACTGGCTTGCCCCGACGGCTAAGATGAGAGCGTCATAGCCCATCTTTTGGCCGTCGCTCAAAGTGACTGACCGCTTGTCTTTATCGATATCGCTCACTTCATCGAGCACAATCTTTAAATTAGGGTGATTGGAGAAGATGTCGCGCAAGGGAGTCGCTATCTCCATATCCGATAAGGTGGCCGTCGCCATCTGGTAGAGCAATGGCTGAAAGAGGTAGTGGTTTGTTTTGCTGATGAGCGTCACTTCCAGTTGAGGATTTTTCATCAGCCGCCGTGCTGCGTAGACGCCGCCAAATCCGCCGCCAATGACTATCACCTTTTTTATAGGACTCATCATCTTTTCTCCCAATCTAATCATCCCATTGCTCATGCGTTGACTTGCTGTCAACTGATCGCTTGCGCTAAAGATCGGCATCTGTTCCTGGGCGGTTTAGCCATTTTTTCAAATGGGTGATGCCAAGTTTTGTGGTGTAAAAAAAGGGGCTTTTCTAAACTTCCTTTTATGCAGAGCTTAAAACGAGGAGGAAAAGATGGGCGATACATCCTATGCCGACGCTTATCGAAATGTGGATTTTTCCAAGCAGCCAGGCCTCTATAAAATTGGCAAGGGGGAGCAAGGCGTGTTGATGGCCGAGCCTTACAAATCGCAGATTTGTCCCCTTTGGCGTTTTAAGACAGAAGAAATTGCTCGGCAATCTTCCGAAGCCATCTACGCGCGCTTTCAAGAATACTTAGAGGGGCAAGACTTTGTTGGCGCCGACATGTGCCGCAAGTTTTTGATGATGGGCTGGACGCGGGCCAGGCGCTATGCAAACCATCGCACAGGCCGCAAATATGGCCAGCAAGAGCAGGTCTTGGCGCAAGAAGAGGATGCCATGACGAGCGAGAAGGCCAAAGCGGCGGCCATCTTTCGCCGCCGCTATCTGGACGCCTGGAACGACCCTCTCTATCAAAAGATGTATCAGGCGTGGCCAAATAAGTGAGTCGGGTTAAAAAAAAGAAAAGCCTTTTCCAAGGATCGAAAAAGGCTTTGACGAGGTGCTCAGGAAAAATTACTGCTGGCTGACTTTTTTGACTTCTACCCGTTTGCTGGATGTCGCCTTTGTTTTGGGAATTTGAATTTTTAAAATCCCATCTCTATATTCAGCCGCAGCTTGCTCGGCTTGCACTTCATAGGGCAGAGCCAATCGTCTTTCAAAAGAACCTCGCTTAATTTGCCTGCGGTAGTAATTGCGGTCTTTTTTTTCCGTATCTTCCTTGACATCTCCTGAGACATTCAGCGTGTTGCCCTCGACCGACACTTGAATATTTTCGGGGTCAATGCCCGGCAGATTCATTTCGACCACCAAGTGTCCTTTTTCCTCATACATATCGAGGGCCAGGTCAGCTGAATCTCGCTCCATGAGCAATTCTGGAAATAAATTCCGCAGCAGACTTTGCTGGGGTCTGTTCCAGGGTGCATTGCGAAAGAGGTCCTCTTCGGCAAAGATATTTTCGTTGAAAGGGGTTGGGATCCAATTTTTGAGACTCATAACATCACTCCTTTAAATGGATAGGTGTTATTGAATGGAATTTTGAAGGCTTAGTGACCGACTCTCGTGATCAAAGGCAGAGGCCGGAGATTTCTAAGCTGCAATTTTTAAGCGGCAAATGAAGCTGAGTTGAACTTCACTTCGATGCGGGCAATAAAAACCTGTTTTTATCCTATCTCCTAGGTTAAGAGACAGTTAAAGATTAACGCTTTTAGAAAAAAAAGCAAATCAAAATTTTTAAAGGGCCAAAATGCAAAAGGGCCCTTGACAGATGGTCAATGGGCCCTTTTGCCTCTAATCTTCAGCTAGGCGAATGCCTACGGCGCATTTGTTAGATCGCTCTCTAGGATCCAAACGTGAACGATCTCTTGCCGGGCCACATTTAACACGGTGCGCAGCTTGAGGTCTTCTCCAAAAAGCCATTCATGCCAAGCCTCGACCCATTCCTCTAAGATGCAATCATCGATGAAAGTGCCGTCGAACAAAGTTTCCTCTAAACCCAGAAATTCTTGAGGGGTTAGACAATGGTCGATGAGGAGGAGCGGCTCATTTTCTGACCAAGAGCGCGCTCTCTCTTGGCAAAAAGGGGCCACGTTCCAGCGATTTGCGTCTTCCAGCTCCATTTTCTTGCCGTTTTTAATGCAGCCTGTATAGGAAAAGGAGTGTGTCGCCTGCCCGAGCAGATTGCTCTCTGCGGAATATGAAGAGCCTTGCGAGATATTTAATAGGTAATAGGGAGGGTATTCCGTGTTTTCATTTTTGATGATGAAGAGGAGGTCATCCCTTTGCCAATTGAAATGTTGGGAAGAGTCACATGCTATGGCATAGACCTCATTATTTTCTAAGACAGCCGTTCTAAACAAAGTCCCTTCTTCGCCCATTTCGCTGGAGTAGACCGGCAAGGGCGCCGCCTCTTTAATGCGAGAGACCCCTTTCACCTGAACTAAAGTCGGCTGAAGGTCGACCGTGCGCTCAAGCCAATGCAATCGATCTCCTTCCAGCTTTAAGCGATCGCCCACTTGCAGCAAGTCCCAGTCTCTATCGATGAGATAGACGCTGTGGTCGCTCAGCAGCAAAAAAGCTGACTCTTCAAAGGGGTTTTGAAAGATGGCTTCCAGGGAGAGGCTCTCTTCGAGCGTCGCTTCTTTTCCTTCAATCAGTTGGGGGAGAAGCGGTGAAAAAGAGGCCATGAGGCAAAGGGATATAAAAATTGGGCGCAACATACAGTTCCTATTTCAGAGTGTAGATTAGAAGAAAGTTAAAATAATTGAGCGCATACCTCTTTGAGTAGGCTCGTCACTTGCCAGCTGACTTCTTCTAAGAGGTCTCTTTTCTTTTCCAGCAGTTGAAAAGAGGACTCTTTCGATAAAAAGCCCTCGCCGGCGGTCATCGCCTCATGCGAGAGGGCATAGCAGACCCAAAGGTCTTGCAAGAAAGAAGAGCTCTTTGCCCGCTTATTATAAAGCGACCAGAAGGGGTAGTCACTGCTTTTTTTTAAGTCGCAGTACTCCCACCCTTTTTTGGCCCCTTCTGAAAGGTTTGCTCTCACCCCATAGAGGGCGTCGTAGTCGCTGAAGGCGTGGCTGCGAAAGTACAGGCCTTGCCGCGCACCGATGGCGCTCAGCAAGTTTTCAACTGCATATTGCCCGCGCAAGGTGATGGCTTGGAGGTAAAAGGAGTAAAAGCGCTGGTGGGGGTAGGCTTTGATGAGAGAAAGAACTTTAGCAAATAGGGCTTCTAATGGAAATTCTAGTTTGGCAAGTTCCTCTTGTAGGCAGGTCAAGCTCTCCCCCTCCTCTTTTAACGGCAATGCCGGGGGCGAGGGGAGGGCAAACTCTGTGAAGAGGGGCTGCCGCCCGCTCTCTTCTGGGCCCGGGGCGCCGGCCCCCTCTGTTCCCTTCTCAAAGCGGGGCTTTTTAGGGTCGAAAAGCCGCAGGCATTCGCTAAAGTGGTTGAGCCCCTCTTTGGCTAATTCCTCCAGCATCTGAAAGAGGAAGGGGGTGTTTGTCAAGGGAAGAGACTCTTGCATGAAAAAGAGCCCCTTGGGCACTTGCTGCCTCTGCTCTTTTAGCTGCCGGTAGTGGGACTTGGGATAGCGAAAGGCAATGCTGGCGCGGTTGATGCCAACGATGGGAGAGAGGGGCAACTCCCTAGCAAAGGCCAGTTCCTTTGACATATAAGCAATATCATGCGTGACCTCGCCTTGACACTTGGCAATATATAGGGGGGTTAGGAGCTGCTCATTGGCCAGCCCTAGATGGTAAAGGATGATTTGCGAAAGGGTCTGAAAGGCGGCTGTGGCCCCCTTTTCGCGCTCTAAGCAAAAAAGCTCCCAGGCCCGTTCAAAATGGTAGAGGTGTAAGCTGCTGTCAAAGGCGAAGATCTCCTTTTCTGAGCAATGGGAGAGCCCATTGAAATCGAGGGGATTTGTTCGAAAACGTCGATTCAGCCGGCTCGTTACAGCTAAAGAGAAGGGGAGGCAGGGCTCTTCTCCTTTTGGCTGTATAAGAGGGGGGATCCCTTGGCCGATCTTGACCTTTTTCACCTCTTTTCTCTTTAAGGGGCGCTTCTCGCTTTGTTTTTTTGCTGCCGCCTCTTTTTTTTGAGTCTCCTTTTTCTTTAAAGCTCGGCTTCTCTTGATTAAGTCCCGGTCGTCTAAAGAGAGATCGTTAAGAGGCTGCGCCCTTTGATTTTGCTGCTCGTGAGCTGCCAAGATGGGCTCGCCCAGGGAAAAGATATAGATTTCAGCCATCCTTGAGGAGATATCTAACAGCAGAAGTTCCTCCGAAAGGTCTCGATTGCGTGCTAAAGAGATCTCTTGTTTGAGCTGGCTGATGCGATCTAGTTCTTCATAGCTCTCATGGGCAATGGTTAAAATGATTTGCTTGACTAGGCTTGTCTGCCCCTGGATGGCTTGATGCAGGCGCATCGATGCTAAAAGCGCCAGTGGATCTTCATTGCAACAAAGGGCTGATAGTTCTTTTAAGTGCTTTTCTGTCACCAGAAGGCGCCTTTGCTGGCTTAAGTAGCAGCAGCGCTTGTTATTTAAAAATTTTCTCACGTCATCGGTGAGAAGCAAGCTTGGTCTGCCTTTTCCCTTCCTTTGCCTTAAACTTTGGGAATTGAAAGCTTCGCATGCGCTATATTCCAGCTCTTTCAAACTGAGTTGGTTATTTTTTTGGATTTGGCCTAAGAAATCGATGAGCTCTAGGTAGAGTCTGGCAAAGATATGTTGCTGCTTGGAGATAGGGAGGGAGGCGTTTAGCCTCTCTTTTGTGCTCTGTACTTGCAAGTCATAGGTCAGGCCAATCTCTAACCAAAGGGAAAAACAGGTGAGAAAACGCAAACTTTTTTTCCACTTCGCTTTGTTTACAGGGTCTAAAATGTCGTCGGCTAAATTTTCCAAGAAGGCATAGCCTGTGCGCGTATTTTTTTTGTAATTCAGCTCGTAGAGAAAGCGATAGAAGAAGAGCCTTTTTTGAGGAAGAGGCCCTTTGGGAAGCATTTTAACCCCTTCTATAAAGAAGAACAGATAGACAAAAGTGCCCATTCGATGCAGGGATATGTTGGCAAAATGGCTAATCTTTAAGCCTAGCTGCGCTGTAAAATCGGGTTCTAGCTTATAAGCCAGCTTTTGAAACTGTTCTTTCACTTTAAAAAGGTCGTCTTGGGCGCTGGCAGCGGGATCTTTCTTTGGCCAGGAAGAGCACGCTGCCTGAGCGATTTTTTCCCCTTGAGCTCTTTTAAATCGGCGCTTTTTTTTTGGCGCTGCCGCCTCTTCTATGGCAAGTTTGCTAAGGTTTGCTTGGGCCAATGTCGCTGCTTGACACTCTTCTTTTTTGGGCGGTTGGGGCAGGGAGCTTGCAAAAGGGGAGGCTCTTGGAAAATTGATGGGCGGCATAGTGATTCTCTTTTCAATTTTTTAGATCGGTTAGAAATCATACCTGATCTAAAAAATTAAAAAAAGAAGACTAATTTTTTCTATCTCTACGAGGTTTTAGATGATTTTTATAATTAAAAATATTTTTAGCGGGTGATTGAGAGAAGAGGGCTAAAAATGCCTTCAGCCCCCAAACCTGGAAAAGGGCTACTCCCTTAAAATTTGCAAAGAGCGCTCGCTGAGCGGTTTATATTTTAATTGGGCGGGCATTTTTTGCATAAAAAAGGCGAGGGCTTGAGGCGTTGATGAGGAGATGATCCATTTTCCTCGGAGCAGGTGGAAACAGGTGTAGGTGGAGGCCCTAGATAGGGTGCTGCCGTTTAAGTCGATGGAATCTAGCCCGCGGAGGGTAGTATTCACCTCTAAGGAGATGAGCGAATCGGCGTCTTGCTGGAGCACGTTTTGGGCAAAGAGAAGAGCTGTCAACACCACCTGTTCTTTGACAAGCGTCGAGGGGTCGTTGAGCGCGCGCAGAGGCTTTTTGGCCAGCTCTCTGGCTTTTGAGGCAAAGGAGCGGAGCGCCTGCCTCATCAACTTGGACTTGATATCGCCCAAGGATAGGCGTCCACGAAAGTAATCGGCTTGATTGCTGAAATAGGTCACAAGCTCCAAGTAGCCATCGGCCAGCTGATGTGGACTGTTGATTGGCCATAGGGCAAAATCTAGGTGGATCTGATTGAAATCGAGCGGCTCTAGGGCCAGCCTGGCGTAGATCGCAGCCAATTTTTGATAGGCTGAAGCGTGATCTTTTCTCAAGGGGAGGAGGTGCTCTTCAAAGAGGCTGGTGATCCCAATGAGAACGCTGACGGGAAAGTCCCGATAAAAGGAGCCAATTTCATTTTGAAAGAGATGCTCGAAAAAATGGCTAAATAGCTTGATGGCCATGGAGCCCTCTTTAGCGCAAGAGAGCAATCCCTCTAAAAGAGCTACCCGCTGCTCTAAGCCGTAGTAGCGGTTTTTCAACCCCTTTTGCAAAACGTGGCTAAATGCCTCCAATGGGGGGGCGGAGAAGCCTGCCAGTATTTCCAGCGCGGCAAAGCCCGTCATGGGATCTTCCGCTTTATAGAGCAGATGCAGAAGGCAAGAAAATAGCGGATTTAACTCCTCTCTTTGAAAGCGGCTCAAGAAGCGCTCTTTCAAAGTGGTGAAATCCGCCTGCTCTTTGGCGCCGACGCACTCTAAAAAAGAAACTTTAGGGCGATCTCGAGTCAGCAGGCAGGGCTTTGGCAGCTTGCCCATTTCTCTTCTCACTTCTTTTTCGCAGCATAACAAAGGAGGCGCCTGATGCCAAAGGCGATCTTCTCCCACGACATAGCGGATTTGAATGAGCACTTCTTTAAACGACCCCTTTTCTAAAAGCAGCTCGATGAATCCCTTCTGCCAGCTTTCATCAAATGAGGGGCAAATCTTTTTAAAGCGCTCGATGAGGCGCATGTCATGGACCGACTCCATATGGATCGCATCCATGAGGAGAAGATAGGATCTCAACAGCGCCTTTTGCATAGCCGGATGGGAAGGGTTGGGTTTGGTGCGGCTCCAAAGCGTTAAAATTCTTTGAGTGTCTAAGGGTTTTTTCTTGATGCTGTTTAGGAGGTGGAGCATGAGCTCTTCTCCTTCGATGGGGTCAAAGTTTTCTCTGGAGTCAGTGGCAAGTTGCGATCGGTTGGCAAAGGAAAAAAAAGGATGGGGCTGCATCTGGAATCCTCTTCGTTAGGGTTATTACGTCTTGCTAGTGCCCGACCACAGATGTTGTTGCGCATGTTAAACGGCGTCAAAGCCTCTAGAATCGATCGATTCTAAAGAGCTTTTACGCTCGTTTGACACGTAAAAACATCTGTGGTCAGGCACTAGTGTTCACTCATGTCGTCGGAAAAACAGCTTTGAAAGTGGAGCAATTTTTTTTTTAGAGGGTTTTCCTTTTTTTGCCGGCATGGCGCTGACAGCTCTTTTGAGAGCAATATAGGTGCTCTTTCCCTCCTCATCGAATAGATCCCATTTTCGATTGCCTTATTTCTCGAGCTTCTGCTACTATAGTTCTTATTGAAGAGTAAACTTAGGAGAAACCCTTAAAATGTCACAAAAATCCGCATTTCCATGGACAGACGAAGACAGCAAAATTGTCGACGATGTCTCTTTTCAGGAACGAGATGCAATCGAGTTTAGAAACCTCTTAGATAACAAAGAGTCCTCCTCTCAAGAGCAAGAAGCGACACACATTCCCGGCTCTATCTTGAAGGGGATCATCGTCGAAATTACAAAAGACCACGTCGTGGTAGATGTCGGCTTGAAGTCTGAAGGCCTAGTGCCAATCAGCGAGTTCAGCGACCCATCTGTCATCGCTTTAGGTGCTGAAATTGAAGTTTTCCTCGATCAGCCCGAAGATGACAACGGCCAGATTGTTCTCTCCCGTGATAAGGCAGAGCGTCAACGCCAGTGGGAGTACATCTTGGCCCATTGCGAAGAAGGCTCGATCGTCAAAGGTCTCGTCGTTCGCAAGGTAAAAGGTGGTTTGATGGTCGATATCGGCATGGAAGCTTTCCTGCCCGGCTCGCAAATCGACAACAAGCGCATCAAGAACCTGGACGATTACATCGGCCGCACTTACGACTTCAAAATCCTCAAAATCAACATCGACCGCAAAAACGTCGTCGTCTCCAGAAGAGAGTTGTTGGAAGCTGAGCGCATCTCTAGAAAAGCGGAGCTCCTCGAGACCATTCTGGAAGGGGACTTGCGCGAAGGGACAGTCAAGAACATCACCGATTTCGGCGTGTTCCTCGACTTGGACGGCATCGATGGCTTGCTGCACATCACTGACATGACGTGGAAGAGAATCCGTCATCCGTCTGAAATGGTGCATTTAGGACAGAGAATGGAAGTTGTGATCTTGAATGTTGATAAGGACAAAGGGCGTGTAGCTCTTGGCCTGAAACAAAAAGATCCAAATCCATGGGATCAGATTGAAAAGAAATACCCACCAGGCAGCCGCGTCTCTGGCAAGATCGTGAACTTAGTGCCTTACGGCGCATTCATGGAAATCGAGCCAGGCATCGAAGGCTTAATCCACGTCTCTGAAATGAGCTGGGTGAAGAATGTGACAGATCCAAGTGAGATCGTCAGCAAGGGCCAAGAAGTGACAGCAATTGTCCTCTCCGTGCAGAAAGAAGAAGGGAAAATTTCCCTCGGAATCAAACAATTGGACCACAATCCTTGGGACGATGTCGAGCGCAAATATCCAGTCTCTTCCAGCGTGAAAGCAGAGATCAAGAGCTTGACCAACTACGGCGCCTTTGTCGAGTTGGAGCCAGGTGTAGAAGGCCTCATTCATATCTCTGACTTGAGCTGGATTCGCAAGGTCTCTCATCCGTCAGAAGTGTTGAAGAAAGGTGACTCTGTAGAAGCGGTCGTTCTCTCTGTCGATAAAGACAGCAAGAAGATCACTTTAGGCGTCAAGCAGCTGAGCTTAAATCCTTGGGAAACCATCGAAAAAACCATGCCAGTTGGAACTTTAGTCGCCGGCGTCGTCAGCAAGATCACGGCATTCGGTGCCTTTGTCGAGCTGGACAACGGCATTGAAGGCTTGATCCATGTGACAGAGCTTTCCGACAAAGCCTTTGGCAAAGTGGAAGATGTCGTTTCTAAGGGCTCGAGAGTCACTGCCAAGGTGATCAAGCTCGATCCAGAGCATAAGAAAATCGCCCTCTCGATCAAAGAATACTTGATCGATAAGACTCACTGCAACCACGATGATATCGTCGTCGCCGGGCAGTCTCAGGAAGAGGACGAGTCGGATGCCGACGAGCACCGCCGCAATAAGAAAAAGGGCCACCAAGAGAATGAAGAGAACGCAGAGTAATTTTTCTCTCTTCTCACTCAAGTCAATGGTGTTCTTTAAAAACCGAAGGGAAGTTCCCTTCGGTTTTTTTTGCCTTATGAAGTGAAGAAAGCGGTGATCAGTTGGAAGGCGGTTTAAGGCTTGAAGAGCGCTTTGGCGCTGTTTAATGCACGTAGAAAAAACGCGCGCCGTGTACTAGGTGCTAGAGAATTATATATTTACTTAATCGGTTTGCCTCAGCTATGATAGTTTTCAAGTGATGAAACACAAGATGACCATAGACTCTCTTAAAATAACGGCTGCTTGGCAAGCCCTTTTAAAAGGCGGGAGTTTCTCTCGATTTTTGCTCGCTTGACAGAACTGAATCTGTTTTTTAAAGCGCTGCTGTTAAAATCCAAAGACGCGCTTTAGCTGTACAAAAAAGTGATGTTTCAGGCACTATTTTCTATAAATGATATATTGAACGTGAAAAAAACGGGTCGATTTTGATGCATTAGGCGGCAACTAAAGTTTTTATACTGAATATTTTGAACAGATATTTAGACCCCTTTCTCAAAAGACCTCACTTTAGAAGAGCCTCTCTTAATTTATCTTAAGCTCTTTTCAGGGAATAAAAGCTGTCGAGTCAGCGTTTGGTTAAAATAGCGGAAAAATTATTTTTAAAGCCCGCTCATTTTCCAAGCTTCTCACGCCTCTTATCCATTTTCGCCATATATCTTGTTAATTTGATCAATTGTTGTGATGGGAAAATCTAAAATATGAATAAAGATCTGATAGCTATCTTTGAATATCTCGAACGAGAAAAAGGGATTAAAAGAGATGTCGTGATCCGGGCCATTGAAGAATCTCTAAAAACGGCAGCCCGTAAAAGTATCGTTGGCGCGTCCAATGCGACCGTCTCCATTCACCCCAAGACGGGGAAAATTGAAGTCCTTTGTGAAAAACAGATTGTCGAGGAGGTAGAAGTTCCAACCCAAGAGATCTCTTTGGAAGCGGCGCGCGAGCTCGATCCTGACTGCGAAATCGGCCAGTTCATCGACGTCACCGTCACTCCGGAAGATTTCGGCCGCATCGCCGCGCAAAAAGCGAGGCAAATCATCGCCCAAAAACTCAAAGGTGCTGAGCGAGATGTGATCTACGAAGAGTACCGCCACCGCATGGATGAACTGGTGTCGGGAAGCGTCAAAAGGATCGTGCGCGGCGTCAATTTGATCGTCGATCTTGGCAAAGTTGAAGGGCTTTTACCTGGGAAATTTTACCCGAAGACAGAGCGCTATCAGGTTGGAGATAAAGTTTTAGCTCTTTTATTAGATGTCAGAGATACCGAAAACGGGGGGGCGGAAGTCATCTTATCGCGCAGCCATCCCGAATTCGTCAAACAGCTTTTTATGCAAGAGGTGCCGGAGATTAGCGATGGCAACGTAGTGATTGAAAAAATCGTACGCCGAGCTGGATATCGGACAAAGCTGGCCGTCAGATCGCTCGATATGAAGATCGACCCGGTCGGAGCTTGCGTCGGCATGCGCGGATTGCGCGTGAAGAATGTCGTGCGCGAACTGCAAAATGAGAAGATCGACATCATTCCTTTTGCCAAAGATCCTGAAGAGCTCTTGGAAAGGTCGCTCTCCCCTATCGAAATTCGCCGCATCGCCTTTGAAGAAGATAAGGTGACGCTGGTCGTCGACGATGAGGATTTTGCTAGCGTCATCGGCAAACGGGGCATGAATGCCCAGCTCACCGGCGAGTTGATCGGAAGAGATCTAGAGGTTCAGAAGATGTCTGATTATCAAGAGACGATGAACCTTGAGAGAACTCGCTTAGCCGATGCCGACGATCCCAGCTTGGACATGCAGTTAGAGCTAATTGAAGGGGTCAACCCCTTAATATTTGAACATCTTGTCGCTGAAGGTTACGACACACCGAGAAAACTATTGCTGGCAACTCCTGAAACGATCAGCTCTGTGCCGGGTATTAGCATCGATATGGCTGACAAGATTTTAGAAAAAATCAGAAAACAGAGGATGTAGAGCGTTGGCCAAGAACCTAAAATTAAAGATCAAAAATACCCAAATTGCGGAAGCGATCAAATTAGGCGGCGTCAAAGAAAAGCTGGCTAAAGTGAAAGAGGAAAAAGCTTCGAAAGAGGGTGCTCAGGTCCTAAAAGATAAGGAAAGCCCAACTAGCGCTTTGGAAGACAAGCAGGCCATTCCAGTCGATGATAAGCAGGCCATTCCAGTCGAAGAAAAGCCTAGAGCAAAAGCACGCTCCAAGTCAGCTTTCTCAGCAAAAGCGGCCCGAGAGGAAGCTCCTTCTGAAGACATGAAAGAAACTTTAGAAGAGCCTGCCCAAGAGACGCCGGTGCCTGAGACTGTCATCGAAAGAAAAGCGCCATTTGAAGAGCTGCTCCCTAAAAAAGAAGATCGGCTCAAAAGCCTCTTCTTAGATGAGCCTTTGCTGCCTGTCGAAGAAGAGTTGAAAAGCTTGAAGCCTGAAGCGCCTGTTATAGAAGAAAAAATAAAGCCCGTGACCCCTCCTGTCGAGGAAAAAAAGGATCCTTTGGAACGTTTTAAACATGAATCAGCTCCGTCGCTTGCTCCCGCTCCCGCTCCTGCTAAAGCGCCGGAAATGCGCCGCCAGCATGCGCCTCTGCCAGCATCAGATGCACCCCGAGTGAAGAAAGAAGCCCCGACCGGCAACCGCTCTTCTGCGTCGCCGACTCCCGGATTCCGCTCCCCATCGGCCACGCCATCCAGTTTCCGCTCTCAGAGCCCCACATTTGCCAGCCAGCAGAATCGGTCAGGGCCAAGCTATCGCACTCCCTCCGCTCCTTTGCCGCCTCGCGATGGACCGCCCGCGATGAAACTCGGGCCCACAGGCCGCCATGTCCGCGACTTGCTCCCTGTCAAGCCGAAGAAAGTCGAAGCCCCCGCAGCAGCCCCTAGAGAAGAGGCTAAAACGGTCAAGGAAAAAACAGACACAGCTCCTGCGCATAAGAAAGTCGGCCCGAAAGGGGATTTCACGACGAGCACGCCTGAAGAGGACGCTGAGAAAAAAGCCAAAGCCAAAGCGCGCGATTTCCGCGAAGTCAAACCGGTCAAGAAGGTAGAGTCAGGCTCTTTCGACGCCAGAGACCGTCAAGGCCTCCGCGTGGCAGAAGAAGAGAGACACTGGCGCAAAAAACGCTCCTTCAAGCAAAAGCACCACCAAGAAGACTTGACCATCCGTCCCACCAAGCTTGCGGTGCGCTTGCCGATCACAGTCAAAGATTTGGCTGTCGAGATGAAACTCAAAGCTTCTCAGCTCATCTCCAAGATGTTCTTGCAAGGGATCCCTCTCACGCTGAACGATCTGCTTGCTGACGAGACCGTCATCCAGCTTCTTGGCTCCGAGTTCGACTGCGAGATCACCATCGACACCGCCGAAGAAGAGAGAATTCGCATCACAGATAAGAGCGTGCGCGAAGAGATCGACCTGGCGGGAGAAGGGGACTTGATCACTAGAGCTCCTGTTGTCGCCTTCATGGGCCACGTCGACCACGGCAAAACTAGCTTGATCGACAGCATCCGCAAGAGCAACCGCGCTGCACATGAAGCCGGTGCCATCACTCAGCATATCGGTGCCTTCCGCTGCAAAACAAAAGTGGGGGATCTGACGATCTTGGATACTCCCGGCCACGAAGCGTTTTCCGCCATGCGCGCTCGCGGCGCCGATGTCACTGACATTGTCGTCTTAGTGGTCGCCGGTGACGAAGGGGTCAAGCCGCAGACTGTAGAAGCAATTCAGCATGCCAAGACCGCTGGAGTGACGATTGTGGTCGCCATCAACAAAGCGGATAAGCCCAACTTCAATCCAGATCAAGTCTACCGCCAGCTTTCTGAAGTAGACCTGCTGCCAGAAGTTTGGGGGGGGCAAACCATCACCGTCAACTGCTCTGCGCATACCGGGCAGGGGATTGATGAATTGTTAGAAATGCTCGCTCTTCAATCGGAAGTGCTCGAGTTAAGAGCCAATGCCAATACGCGTGCCCGCGGCAGCGTGTTAGAAGCTGAAATGCATAAAGGGATGGGCGTCATCTCCACATTGCTCGTCCAAAACGGAACATTGCGTAAAGGCGATGCCATCGTTTTCGACCGCTATTGGGGCCGCGTCAAGACCATGCGCGACGAAGATGGCAAGACGCTTGAAGAAGCCGGTCCTTCGCAGCCAGTTGAAGTCACCGGACTTTCCGGTTTGCCAACGGCTGGACAGGAGTTCATCGTCGTCAAGTCAGAAAAAGAAGCGCGTGACATTGCTGAAGCGCGTATGGAAGGGCACCGCCAGACCAGCCAATTGCAGAGAAAGCGCTTCTCTATGGAAGCATTCATGCAAGAGAATGTGTCGCCCGATAAGAAAATGTTCAACGTCTTGTTGAGGGCCGATATGCAAGGTTCCTTGGAAGCTCTTAGAACCCTTCTCTCTTCCGTTCAATCGACAAAGATCGAGCTCAACATCGTGCTCGCCGGCATTGGGGAAATCTCCGAATCGGACGTGCAAATGGCTGCCGCTTCCAAAGCGGTGATCATCGGCTTCCATACCAAGGTAGAAAGCCATGCCGAGCCCCTCATCAAAGAGAGCGGTGTCATCGTCCACTTACATGACATCATCTACAACGCTCTTGATGATGTGAAGCAACTGATGGCAGGCTCGCTCGATAAGATTGTCGAAGAGCATGAGCGCGGCAAAGCGGATGTCAGAACTGTCTTTAAGTCCTCACACCTCGGCCTCATCGCCGGCTGCCAAGTGACCGAAGGCTCGATTCACCGCAATCACAAGATCCGCATCAAGCGCGAAGGCAAGCAGGTATTCCGCGGCTCCATCACTTCGCTGCGTCGCATCAAAGAAGATGTCAGAGAAGTGCAAAAAGGCTTTGAATGCGGGATCTTGATCAGCCAATTCAGCGGCATTCAAGCTGGAGACGTGATCGAAGCGTTTGAAGAAGTCTACAAGTCACAACAGCTTTAAGAGGAGAACTTTATGGCAGTACCAAGAACACACCGCCTCAATTCCTTGCTTAGAGAAGTGCTCTCAGAAGTGATCCGCAAGCACGTGCGCAACCCGCACGTGCATGAATTGCTGACCATCACGCGCGTGGAAATTACTAAAGACTTGAGCTTTGCCGATGTCTACATCAGCGTCATCGCCGAAGCAGACGTCAAACAAAAGACACTCGAAGCTCTGCAGTCAGCGGCCGGTTTCATTGGCGTCAATGCATCTAAAGTCGTTGTGCTCCGCCATT
This sequence comes from Chlamydiales bacterium, assembly GCA_029240195.1. Taxonomy (GTDB): domain Bacteria; phylum Chlamydiota; class Chlamydiia; order Chlamydiales; family JARBTN01; genus JARBTN01. The sequence continues at coordinate 26,066 of JARBTN010000007.1, read as the reverse complement.
TCCCATCGCTCATCTTTAAAATCGATGAGGGATTGGAAAACCACATGCGCGTTGAACACCTTCTCTATCAAATTCGTGAAGAGAAAAATAATCGCCCGCAGCCATCACCATAAGACGAGGAATGATGCAACCGATGACAGAAGCCCCGGAAGGGATCTTACTTGTAGATAAGCCGGAAGGGAAAACCTCGTTTCATTTGGTCAAAGAGCTGCGCCATCGCCTGAAAGTAAAGAAAATTGGCCATGCGGGGACATTGGACCCGCTGGCCACAGGCGTCATGGTCATGCTCATCGGCCGCAACTACACCCGGCTTTCCGACCAATTCCTCCTCTCAGATAAAGAATATCTGGCAGAGATTGCTCTCGGCTCAGCTACTGATACCTATGATGCCGAAGGAACCGTAATCGCCACCTCGCCGTTAGAGCCGACTCTAGAGCAAGTCAAAGCGGCCCTGGCCCTCTTTTCTGGCTCCATCCAGCAAGTGCCTCCCATGTACTCCGCCCGCAAGATCAACGGGCAAAAACTCTACGACCTAGCTCGCCAAGGCAAAGAAGTGGAGCGCCCGCCGATTGCCATCCATACGGAAATCACCCTGGTCGATTATACCTTCCCGAAGCTTACGATTCGCGTCAGCTGCTCGAAAGGCACTTACATCCGCACTCTTGCCGATGATATCGGCAAAACTCTGGGCTGCTACGGCCATATCCAAGCTCTCAGGCGCTTAAGAAGCGGCCACTTCCATATCGATCAATGCCTGCCATTTGATCACATCAAAGACCCCGCCTTCGATCTTTTAGCTTGCCTGCAAAAAGATCTCCTTTCATCTACCTAAGGGTTTTTCATGTTAGCGGTGACCGATTTAAACCGATTAGCCTCCCAAGAGCTCCCCTTTGCCCTAACCATCGGCAATTTCGATGGCGTCCATCTCGGACACCAGGCGGTCATCGCCCGCCTCGTCGCATATGCCAAAGCATCTCACCTGCTCTCAGCTGTCATCACCTTCGATACCCACCCCGCTGAGTATTTCCACCGCGCGCCCCTCGAACGGTTGAGCCACCTGCTCGAGAGAGACCGCTTGATCGAAGAGTTAGGCGTCGACTGGCTGGTCCATTTTCCCTTTGACCAGACTATCGCCGAAATGCCCGCCGAAGATTTCTTAACTCTTCTCAACCAAAATAAAAAGCTCAAGGCCCTCGTCTTGGGCCATGACACCGCGTTTGGCAAGGAAAGGCTCGGCAACAAGGAAAAGCTGCAAAGCTTAAGCCAGTCCTTTCCCTTCTACCTCGAGCATGTGCCCTGTGTCTTAGATGCCGGCAAACCCCTCTCCAGCTCTCTCATTCGCACTGAGCTAAAAGAAGGCCACCTTGCCCGCGTCCAGTCCCTCCTTGGCAGGCCCTACTCTCTCACTGGGCAAATCATCCCCGGCGAGCAGCGCGGGCGCAAGCTCGGCTTCCCCACCTTGAATATCGACTTAAGCGGCTTATGTCTGCCTCCATTTGGCGTCTATGCCGTAGAAATGCCAAAGCTCCACCTCTTTGGCGTCGCCAACCTTGGCCTGGCCCCCACCTTCGGCGTCAAACGCGCGCCCGTCTTGGAGGTGCACCTCTTCCAACCCTTTTCCCTTCCGCTTTCATCTTCTCTTCAAGTTATCTTGCACCAATTCCTGCGCCCCGAGCAGAAATTCTCCTCAGCTCTAGAGCTGCAAACTCAAATCCGCTCTGATATCGCTCAAGCTAAAGCGCTCTTGAAAATCTCATCTCCCTTGTAGGGGGGGGAGAGCGCTAAGCCCCCCTCAAGCCATAGAGCAAAGCCTTTGGGACATGCCTTTGGCCTTTTGCATCATTGCAAAGGGCAAGTAGAGGGCATCGCCTTGCGGCAAGCAGGGCTTAAAAGGGCTCGCAGGGGAGAAGGGTTCTCTCCCTTTATGAGGCCGTTGTTAAGATTCATTGGGTTTATTGTAAATAATTTCTCGAATGACTTTTTCTGGTTGTAGGTTTAATGGGGGCTGTCAGATGATTGACTTGTAGATATTAATTTTAAATTCACCCTTTGATTTTAAAGGTGTACTGATGAATATTGGCAATCCCTCCTATCCCTTCCTTTTAAAAATTAGCTCTCTCATCGATGAAGCCGCGCAGCAAGAAGGCTCTCAGCTCTCCTCTCTCTTTGCTAATTGGGATGGCGCAAAAGAACCTGAATACAGCATGCCCCGCGTCCTGTCTCTTCAAGCAGCGGCCTTAAAACAAGCGATAAAGCTTGACAACCCCCACATCCAATACTTGGCCGATTTGCCTTCAGATCGGCAAGGGTTGGCTTTAAAAGCAGCGGGGAGTTTTGAGCATTTTTTACAACTGATCCCTCATTTAAGCAAAGATGGAATTCGCTATCTATCGATCGAGCATTTGAAAGAGCTTGGCGCCGATCTGCCAGGGAAAGAGGTTAAAACTAAAAAAGTATTTAAACTTTTTTTAAGAATGGTCTATGACCAGCTGCTGATCGAATTGAAAGCTCAAGAGCAGCCTAGCCAAGGATTGAAGGAAATTGTTGAAATTAGCTATCAAACCCCTCTTTCTCCTCGCTCAAGGTCGTTTGGAAGATCTTTGCTTTACAAAGTCGAGAAGGTCATCAAAAAAGTCATTCCCATCATCAAAGCCCAAAGCTTTAAATTAGCTGCAGCGCTTGCCGTAGGCTCTATAGTTATGTTCACCTGCACATATACGATGTTGGAAGTATACTATGAATCTTACCCCTACTTGCAAGGCCTTGTTGAAAAGATCCTGGGCGATGGCATTTCCTATTTTTATGCCTTCTGTGTAGTCCGCTCTAAAGTTGCTTTGTACGCCTACCTCATACAAAGGGTTGTCATTCTCTTGCCTCTTCCAAACCGTTATCACGTGATTCTAGTCAATAGCTTGAGCTGGGTCTGCAATATTTGTTTGTGCGATGCCATTTTACTTCGAAAGTCTATCAGCTACATCTATCATCATATCGCCGCCCCGGCCTTCCGCGGAACTCGCGGTTCAATTGACGAGGCCGCTTTATCGGCGGAAGAGCAGCTTGCCCGCCGCTTTTATTGGCAATTAGAGGTCGCTAAAAAGCAATGGGGGGCTTTTGTGGCGCAGCTGGCAGAGCCGCAGCTTGCTTAAAACTGAAGAGAGGGCACGGGGGGGCAGGTTTTTTTGTTTGCTAGGCTTTTGTTAATATTCAATGGTTTATTGTAAATAATTAATTGGATGACTTTTTCTTGTTGTGTGATTAATGAGGGTGCCAGATAATTTGCTTGTAAATATTAATTTCAGTTCAATATTTAGTTTTAAAGGTGCTCTGTTGAATATTGGCAATCCCTCCTATCCCTTTCTTTTAAAAATTAGCTCTCTCATCGATGAAGCTGCGCAGCAAGAAGGCTCTCAGCTCTCCTCCCTTTTTTCCCATTGGAACGGTGCAAAAGAAACTGAGTGCAGCTTGCTCCGGGCTACGTCCCTTCGAACAGCAGCCTTAAAACAAATTATAAAGCCTGGCAACTTCCAAATTCACCAACTGGCCGCTTTGCCTTTAGATGAACAATTGCAGGCTTTAAAAGCAGCGGGAAGTTTTGAGCGTTTTTTACAAATTATCCCACACTTAAGCGAAGATGGAATTCGCTATCTATCGGTGAGGCATTTGAGGGAGCTTGGCGTCACTCCTCCAGGGGAAGAGGTTAAAACTAAAAAAGTGTTTAAGCTTTTTTTAAGGGCGGTCTATGAAAAGTTGCTGATCGAGTTGAAAGCTAAAAAGCAGCCGGACCAAAGATCGGAGGAAATTGTTGAAATCAGTTGTCAAATCCCTCTTGCTCCTCACTTAAGATCAAGGCCATTTGGAAGGTTTTTCCTTTGCAAAATCGAGAAGGCCATCAAAGAAGTCATTCTCGCCATCAAAAAAACTCAAGGCTTTAAAGTTGTTGCAGCCGTTGCAGCGCTTGCAGTAGGCTCTATAGTCATGTTCACCTGCACCTATACTGTTTTTCAAGTATACAAAGAATCTCTCCCCTACTTGCAAGGACTTGTTGAACAGATCTTGGGCCATAACACCTCATGTCTTTATGCCTTCTGGGCCGTCCGCTATACGGTCGCTTTTTCCGCCTGCCTAATAGAAGTAACTGTCGTCCCCTTGCTCGTTCCAAGCCGTTTTCGCGTGATTTTAGTGAACAGCTTGAACTGGGTCTATAAGATCTGTTTTTGCGATCTCATTTTAGGCCGGAAGATGATTGTTCTCATCTATAGGCATATTGCCCGCCCGACCATCCAAAAAACCTATATTTTAATTGGTGAGGCCGCTTTAGCGGCGGAAGGACAGCTTGCTCGCCGCTTTTATTGGCAATTAGAGGTCGCTAAAAAGCAATGGGGATCTTTTGTGGCTCACTTAGCAGAGCCACAGCTTGCTTAGGACTTGAAAGAGCTGGAGAGGGGAGAAAAACTCAGTCCGTTTATTAGTTTTTTGTTAAGGTTAATTTAATTTTTTATGAATGATCTGTTGAACTGATTTTTTATATTGTAATGTTATCGATCATATAATATAATTTACATACAATTATTAATTTCCAGTTCAATATGTAAAAATTTAAGGCATGCAGATGCAAGTTAACAATCTATCCTCTCCTTTCCTCACCAAAATCAGCTCGCTCATCGACGAAGCTGCGCAGCGAGAAGGCTCTCAGCTCTCTTCTCTCTTTGCTCATTGGGACGGCGCAAGAGAACCTGAATATAGCATGCCTCGGGTCAATTCTCTTCAAACAGCAGCCTTAAAACAATCTATAAAGCTTGATAACCCCCATATTCAATACTTGGCCAATTTGCCTTTAGATATGCAAATGTTGGCTTTAAAAGCAGCGGGAAGTTTTAAGCGTTTTTTACAAATTGCTCCTCATTTAAGCGAAGATGGAATTCGCTATCTATCGGTCATGCATTTGAAAGAGCTTGAAGTCCTTCCTACAGATAAAAAAGAAGATACCGAAACAACGTTGTCTAAGCTTTTTGGCGTCGTTTCTCCAGAAGAAGCTTCAAAAGGAATATTCAAAACAGCGTTGTCTAAGCTTTTTGGTTACGCTTCTCCAAAAGAAGTCGCTCGTTCAAAACAAGCAGTCAAAACAAAAAAGGTGTTTAAGCTTTTTTTAAGGGCCGTCTATGACAAGCTGCTGATCGATTTAAAAGATCAGGGCCAAGTGAATCAATTGAAGGCAATTATTGAAGCGAGCTATCAAACGCCCCTTTCCTCTAGTTCTAACAATGCAACGCGACCTTTCCTCTATAAAGTCGAGGAGACCGTTAGAAAAATCATTCCTATCGTCCAATCGAATATCTTTAAATTCCTGGTGGCTGGTGCTGCTGGCGCAGTAGCGTTTATTTCATGTAGCGTTCTTATCAATAGGGTAGTTGCTTACTCTTTAGATTGCTTGGAGAGCATTGCTGAAAAGGTCCTCGGCAGCAGCATGGTATACTTTTACGCATTCAATTTGGCCCGTTTTCCATTGGCTCTTTCTGCATATTGCATAAACGTTATTGTCAGTTGGCTCCCCCTTCCAAATCGCGTTCATGTGATTGCGGAAAAGGTTTCGGATGTGATCGTCAAAGTCTGCCTTTTGGATTTCTATATAGCGCGGGTGGCCCGGAGCTATGCCTACACTTATATTGTGACTCCGGTCTGTAACAAAACTCACAGTTCAATCAGTCGTGTCGCTTTATCGGCAGAAGAGCAGTTTGCCCGCCGCTTTTATTGGCAATTAGAAGTTGCTAAAAAGCAATGGGGATCTTTAGCTGCTCATGTGGCAACTGCGGCGTAAATCTTCGCCATTCATGGCTTAGGATAAAAGGGTTACTAGTCGATCGTTGGGTTGAAGGTGGAGATGGCTGTCTGCCAATCTTGGAGGGCCGATTTGGCATCTAAGAGGGGGGTTGTGCAATTTGCTAAGTCGAGCAAGTCGCCGATGAGGTTTTGGATCTCTTGGGAGTAGCCTCTCTCTTCGAGAGGGGCGAGGTCGAGCTGGCTATCCATGCGGATATGGCCGGCTTCTTTACCCTCTTGGCTCAGCGTCTCTTGGGGAAAAGCTGGCTGGTCGGCCAGCATCTGGTAGAGGACGCAGCCCATGCAAAAGAGATCTTTGGCCAGCAGTAGTTGCTTGAGCTCTTCTGCCTTGGTTTCTATGCCCTCTTCCCCTTGCCTCTTCTTTAAATCGAGAGAGAGGCGGCTCAAGTTCTTTTCAATGTCTACAGGTACAAAGCGATTGGTGTGGGCGATATCGCTGGGCAGGGCCCTTTGTTTTTTTAAGTCTAAAACGCCGTCAAAGTCAGAGAGGCAAAAATCGTATTGCCGTCCTCTTTGAGCGTAGAGAACATTGGCCGGTTTGATATCTTGATGGGCAATCTCTTGGCCATGTAAAAAGGCTAAGCCTTTTAAAAGGGCCTCCGCCCCTTTCAGTTTGGCCTCATTAGGGATCTGTTCTGAGGGGAACTGCCCCGCTTGATTGATCTCGAGATCTCCTTGGTAGCGGCGCATGATGAAGCCTGCTTTTTTAGCTGCTGAAGCATCATCAGTGAGATAGACTAAGTGCTTTGGCGCTTCAATAATGCCTTCAACTTTCTCACCCCGCTCGTGCAGATCTTTTAAGATGAGGTATTCCCTTTCCACGACGGAAAGGGAGTCTCGTTCGAACTCTTCTTTATCTTGTTTCATCACATGCACTTCATGCGTATCGGTGTCGATAATCTTTTTGATGACGCCAAATGACCCCTCGCCCAAAGGATTTTCCGGCAAGATGACGTAAGATCGAGCAGACTCTCCTGGCTTCTTGGTCAGCACCACTTGCAAATCTTCGACCTCCAAAAGCTGGGTCTTTTGCTCGGACAGGGTGCGGATAGCCAGCGACATGGTTTTAAAGAGCACATCGCTATGGATCGAGCCTCGGTCTGGCGAATGGTTCGCCACGTCATATGCTGAAAGCACTGCTTCATAGCTATTGGCAGCTTCTTGCAATTTAGCTGTCATCTGAGCGCTCAGTGCCGCGCCTTTAAATTTTTGCACCTCTTTGGGGGTCAGCTGAAAGGCGGCGGCAATGGCTTTGACATCGGCAATCTTTGATGTCAGTTGCCCATTTTCAATCACTTTTAAAGGAACTTGATTTCCTTTAAAGAATGTATTCTTAATGGTTTTCTTCTTAAACCCTAAGTCGATGCCGTGCCGGTCGAGCTCATGCATGCTCAGCTCCTTGATTGCCCGTTGCCTGGCGATTTGCACTTTGTCATCTGAGCTGGAAAGGCTTTTAGGGAGGCTTTTGCGATCGACCTGATTCAAAGCGGACATTTGGAAGATGTTGAGGGAAAAACGTCTGTTGGCTGTGGAATCCATAATATCAATCCTTATAGTTAAATAAGTATAATAATATTATTTAATCACAGAGTGTAATTTTTAATAATTATAAATAAATTATTTAAATAATTTAAATGCGTTGTTGATAAAATATTTTATTATAGGTAATATAAAATTAAAACTTATTTAGTTGCTTAACTTGTTCCTTGGAGTTTTTATGGCACGCCCCTTTCACCCCCCGATAGCCTTTGCTGAAGCTGTCGAAGCGTTATCTCACCTGGCTGATTTGGAAGCGGATAAAGCGGTGGCAATGGTCAACGCGCACCAAAGAGAACTCTTTGGCGTTTCTATTACCTACCATACAGTGCATTGGATGGTTGGAAAAGAGCGGGAGAAAGCATTCACTGTCGCCAAGGAGACTTTTCAAAAAGTCATCCACTATTTAAAGGCTCAGGACGACCCAGGAAAGAGAACCAAGATGATGAAGCAGACTTGGCTATTGGCTAACGAAGCTTCTCAAAAGCTGAAGCGGATGACAGCGGCTTTTCAAAGCGCGCATCAAATCCAGCCAAAGCGCCGCTATAAAAAGGAGAAGGGTACGACTGGCTTCAATGCACTTCTTGCGAGTGCGGTAGAAAAGCCCAAGGCAGACAAAAAGTTGAGCCATGTCTTTGTCGACTTAGATGGTGTCATCAAAGACACGGAATATGAGCTCGTCTTGCTGAGGAAACCCGATGGCAGCCGCTTTTATCACCCCAAGATCTTGCGCAATCTGCATCTTTTGACAGAAGCTAAGGAAGGCCATACGGCTGAAGCGCCTTTGATCTTCTCCTACCAAGAGATGCGCTGCCAACAGATGGCCAACTTCATCTTAAAAAAAGTATGGCAGCAGATCGACGCCTTTTATTTGGCATTGCCCGAATACCGCGACCTCGAAGGAATTTTTAACTTACAGAAGATGACCTACGCTCTGATGTTGGCAGCCAATGTCGACCTGGCAAAGGGCGGCAAAAAAGCCTCTCACTACCTGCACGACTTTCAAGTTTACCTCAGGATGGCGCTCAGGTCGAAGGAGTACCACAAGTGGCAGTCCACTTACCTCGACCAAAAAGACTCTCTAGCCATGGCAGCTGTCGACCTCGTGCAAGGAGCTCTCTCGGCGTTCTTCTCTCCCTCCTTTGACTGGCGCCAGGTTGACAAAGCTTTAGAGCCTTTGCTTGGCAGCCCCAAAAAAGAGGTCGCTTCAGTGCAGCTTGGTTTTGATGAAAAGGCGTTGCTAGAGCTGATGAAGGATCGCTCCTATGGCCCGATCGCCAAGACATTGCGAGCTCTTTTACACCAAGAGTCGAGATTTGACCCTCTCTTTCAGCAATTTCTGCCTGCGCAGCAATATGACCTCTATATTGACGCTAAAAAAATCACCTTCTTCAACTTGCCCACTCCAACTGGGCAAGACAGCATCGACAGCGCTGACATCTCCCCGGAATGGAGCGCGCTGTTGCACCGGCAAGAAGCGGCAGCTTCTTTGTTGCTCTTTAACTTTCAAGATCGGTCCTCTTGGAAAGAGCATGCCCGCTCAGCGGCCTTAGAGCAGCTAGATGTGCCTCATCTGAACGTGGTCACTTTGGCCAAAGAGGGGGACTTCTACCATCAAAGGGCGCATTATGAGGAGATGAATCAATCTGACTTCTTCTTAAAAGTCTTTGAAGAGCATTTGCTCAGTGGCTCTTCCGGCTACTTCTTCTCTTCTTCTTTGAAAGGGACGTTGAGAGGGCAGATTGCTCCTCTTTTACAAGCGGTGCATGATGTTTTCTTTGCCTCTCGCAATGTGCTGACAAAGAGCTCGCGCCAGAGCTTCATCGACCTTTTCTATCTGCTGCTAGAAGTGAAGCTGATCGATCTGCTCAAGCCGAATGCGGTCAGCCATACGTGCAAAGATGGGCTCGACATTTCATCGATTGCATCTGCTGAGATGTATCTCTTTTTAAGGTATTTGCAAGGGGAGCGCATCTCCAAAGAGGATGTGCGCTTTTTGAGGACGCTCATTTTTGCGCCGACGCTGATGCAAAGGGAGCGAGTTGTCTTCTATGACCGTTTCTTGCGCTTCACCCATGTCTTAAAGGTCCTTGAAGGGATAGAGATGAGAAAAGCTTTAGGCCATGTGATCGATGCCAAGTGGTTTGATTTGAAGCTGAAAAAACCCGAGCCGCTCCTTTAAAAAAAACAAGGCGCTTCAAGGTTCAGGATTGCCTTGAGGCGCCTTGTAAAAAAAAGCAAGCAAACCTTGCCCTCTCAACAAAAAACAGATGCTTTGGCGCTCGAAGTCGAGCTCTATCACTGCTATTATCGGTAATGCAAGGGTGGTTCTTTAATTGAATATTTCTTTTCTTCTGGCTTTCGCCTATGGTCCCTTTGAGAAGTGGGATTTTCTTCAGCCATAACTGTTTTGTCAATCAACTTCATCCAAATTAGTGCGTGAGCGATTTTGTTGCTCTGGAGAGGATGCTCTTACACGTCGTCCTGAAGTTTCTTGCGTTTGACTGGGAAGGGGCGCCCTTACTATTCGATCAAAATCTTCTCGAGACAGAGTGGGTATGGTTATCGGCTGCTCAGACCTTCCTGTTGAATTTGAAGGCGAGTCAAGGGACATCTGCAAAGCAAGGCCAACAGTTAGCAAGTATATAGCATTATAAAACATAGCCCCTATTTTAATGGCTTCGGGTACTCCGGGGGCCACTACTGCAACCGCGGCAGCCAGACCAAGCACTGCGCCACCAGCCCAAAATGGATGGTTTTTAATCGCATTGAAGATTTTAAGCGCAATCTGTTTTATCAAATCCACAGTGGCATTGGTCGCTTTTTTTAGCCGGCTAGTTGTGGATGAAAATATTTCAGATGGATTAAAAACGTTTGAAATAGAAGTCATTTGGCATCCTATTTAATTTTCCAGTAATTTTATCAAATTATATAAATGCTATCAATAGTAATATCAATCTTGGGTGATTGAACTCTACAAAAAAAGTTTTCCTGAAGGCTCGCGCTGTAAATCTTTTTTAAGTCACCTTTGCAAAGGTCAATCTAACAAACGAGGGGCTTTGAACCTTGGGCGTTAGCCCATGGTTCAAAGCCCCTCGTTTCATCTAAAGGGGATTCCAAAGGGGGCCATGCTCCCTTTGGTGGGGAGGAGGTTTGGAGGAGGGGCAAAAGGCCCCTCCTCCAAAAAAAACTTCCAAACTATAAAGAGGGGAGGCTGGGGATGAGGGAGTCTTCGTAGATGAAGAGGCGCTGGATGCGGGGCCCGAGGCAGGTCATCAGCTCGTGGGGGATGGAGCCGACAAGCTGGGCGAAGAGTTCGGGGGGCATGTAGGTGCCGCCTTTGTCTTCGCCGAAGAGGAGCGCCTCATCGCCGACTGAGGCCTCGGGGATGTGGGTGATGTCGCACATCAGGTAATCCATGCAGATGTTGCCGACCAGGGGCGCTTTTTGGCCGTGGATATGGACATATGCTTTGCCGCTATAGGATCTATGCATGCCATCGAAGTAGCCCAAGGGAAGGGTGGCGATGCGCCTTTTCCCTTGGGCGAGGTAGGAGCGGCCGTAGCCAACCGATTCGTTAGGCTCCATCCAGTTGATGCCGGCAATTTTTGAGGTGAGGGTGAGGGCTGGCTGAAGGGGGGAGGGGAGTTGTTCGATCGAGGCGACAAGCCCCCAGATGGCCAGGCCGACTCTGGCCATGTTGCATTCGGGGAGCTCAAAGCGCAGCGCTCCGCTGGAATTGGCCAGGTGGATCCAGGTTGGGTGGATGGCGTGAGCTTTGAGAGTCGAGAGGCAGTGTTTGAAGAGAGAAATTTGCCCTTTTGTGAAGGGATCTTCTTTTTTATCTTCAGCTGATGAGAGGTGGGAAAAGAGTCCCTCTAGCTGCAGATGGGGGTGGTTGGCGATCATTTGAGCTAGCTTGAGGGTCTCTTCTGGGCGGCAGCCGAGCCGGCCCATGCCGGTGTCGACATGGAGGTGGAGGCGAAGCGTCTTTTGCAGCCTGGCCGCTTCTGCCCCAAGTTTTTCAATCACCTCTTTGCTGCTGACGCCTAAGATAAACGGGGAGCTAGCAGCTTTGGCGATTTCATACTCGGCGGTGTGAAAGACAAAGATCTCTTGCAAGACATCTGCTAGCTTGAGCTCAAAGGCTTCATCGAGGGTGGCGACGCCGAGGATGTCGATGCCAAAGGCATTTAGGACGCGAGCCATGCGGATATTGTCTGTGCCGTAGGCGAGCGCTTTGACCATGACCATCAGCCGCGTCTTTTGGCCAAGGGTCTGCTTTAAAGAGGCGATGTTATTTTTCACGCGGGCCAAATTGATCAGGCACTGGTTGCTTTTGCTATCGCCAAAGGCATCCATGATTTCATGGGCGGGGTATTTTTGGGCCCCTTTGATGAGGATCAAGCCGGGAGGGGGGGCTTGGTGGATAAACCTGGCCGCTTCTTGCAAAGAGGGGTGGCAATGGGTCTTTAGCTGAGCGCTTTTAAAATGCGCTTCGAAAGGGAGGGCCTCATCGAAGAGGTGCACCTCTTCGATGCGCGCTTGCTTTAAAGCGCTGATGATCACTTTTAAGTCGCCAGTTGAAACAGGGCCTTGCACGCCGCCGAATAGAAACAAGCGGCGCCCTTGGGAGGGCTCTAAAGCGGCCTGTTTGAGCGCTAAGTCGATTGAGAGGGCATCGGAGGAGTAGGCTTCGTTGATAAAGAGGGTGCCGTCTAAAGAAGCCCACATCTCTTTACTCATCATTTGAGGCTGGTAGGAGGCTAAGGTGCGCATGATGTGGTCTGGCTCGACTTGCAAGAGAAAAGCCGCTTTTAAGGCAATATTGAACAAATCTTTTAAGTAGTAGGGCCCATTTTTTTGTAGCAGGCGCGGCTCTTGCCCGGGAAAGGTGATGGCAAATTGTCCTTTTTGCCGCCCTTGCTCGCAGAGGGACGGCAGCGCCTGAGGATGCAAGCGGTAGCACCTTGCTTGCAAAGAGAGCGGGGGGGCATCTTCTGGCAGCAGCACCCACCCTTCTTTAGGGACGGCCTTTAAAAGGAGGCTCTTTTCTTCAAAGATGCCCTGAAGCGAGCTGAGGGTGTCGAGGTGCTGCTTGCCGATATGGGTTAAGATAGCGCAGTCGGGCTGGATCATGGCGGCCAATTTGGCCATTTCTCCGGGCTGTGAGATGCCCGCTTCGATGAGGGCGATCTCATCCTCTTCTCGAATTTTGAGCAAGCTCAGGGCCACGCCAAGCTGGCTGTTGAAGCTTTCTGGCGACGCCGCCACTCGGCATTGCTTCTTTAAAATAGCTGCCAGCAGGTCTTTAGAGAGCGTCTTGCCAAAGGAGCCGGTGATGGCAATCACTTTGGCCTTGCGCTGCCTGCGATAGAGGCCGGCAATCTCTTGCAGCGCCTCAAGAGGGGATTCGACAGGGATGAGGGTCAGCTTTAAAGGGGAGGGGGGGCGATAATCTTTTTTAACTAGGGCAAAGCGCGCTCCTTGCAGCTCCGCTTCCAAGAGGAAGTGATGGCCGTCATTTTGCTCTCCTGAGAGGGCGACGAAGAGCGCTCTTGGGCTTGAGATGCGGCGCGAGTCGATGGCAATTTCATCGATGATGGCATCTTCTGAAAAGGCTTCATTCCAAAGCTTTAAAGAAAAGGGCTCTATCATCGCCTCTCCTTGATCCAGAAGTAAAAGACGAATGCGTAGATGCAAAAAGAGGGGATCAGCAGGGCTGTGAAAGGGTGGAGGACGCGGGTTTCAGCTAAAATGGTCGCTGCATCGAGGAGGAGATAGAAGGCAAGCAAAGAGAAGATGCTCAGTGCATAGACTGGAAAGGGAGAGAAGAGGCGTTGGCTTTTGACCAGGTAAGGCGCTGGCATGATCAGGGCAAATAAAGAGAGCCAGGGCAGGAGCATTTTAAAGCAAAAGGCAGTCAGGATCTCCGCCTGCTGGTCGGTCAGCTCTTTCCAATTCCTAGGTAGCTGTTGCCAGAGTTTGGATAGGGGTTGGAACTGAGGCGGTGTGAGCGCTGTCTTGAGGTGGGTCACTTTAAAAGAGAGCTCGGGAAAGAGCTTTAAGGGGTAGTAGGCGCCGATGGTGATCTTGCGCGTGGCTGGATCGCGCTGGAAGTGATCGACAAAACGCCCTTCTGTATGAGTGCTATCGGGTATGAGGTATTTGATGTGGTAGATGTCGTCGATGGAGCGAATCCAATACACATCGAAGAAGGTGTTGGTGAAGGAGTTGAAGGATTGGTAGAGCAGCTTATCGCCATTTTCTAGCTGCAGCTCTTTAATCGACTCTTTGGCAAAAAGGGGGGCGTGGTAGGCTTGCATCTGCTCGAGCTCATCCATGGCGGGGGGGAGGATCCGCTCAAAGGAAAAGTAGAGCAGCCCGACAAGCAATAGAGCAGATCGTAAAAAGGGCTGTAAGATCACTTTTAAGGGGATGCCACTTGCGCGAAGGGCAATGAGCGCATGGCTCTCTTTGAGCGCGGCCAATGTCTTAATGGAGGCAATTAAGAAGGCAAATGGCACTAAGATATCGGCTCTTTGCACAAAAATGTAGCTATAGCGCTTGGCGATATCGAACCAGGAATACCCTTTATGAAAAAAAGAGCTCATTTGGCTGGAGAAGTCGATCAAGATGTAGAGAGAATAAAAGCAAGCCAAAAAGAGGAAGAAAATTTTGCCAATTTCTTTATAAAAATAGCGCTCCCAGATGCCAGGTATCATGCCTGCACCCCGCGGCTGATTTTTTTCAACGTATTGAGGGAAAGGCTGGCGATGGTGAGGTGGGGGAGAATATAGATGAAGCTAGATAATAGGCCTTGCTTGGCCAGCTCTTTGGCAGTGAAAAATGAGATCAGATAAAAGGCGGCTAAGGCGATGACCGTTAAGGCATTTTTCTTAGAAGGGTGTCTGCTGATATGGATGCCGTAGGCCATTCCCATTAAAGTGAAGGTGATGGCGGCGCAGGCGATGGACAGCCGTCTGAATATTTCGGAAAAGCAGCCGATGAGCGTGCGGTCGAGCGTCTTCTTTTGCTCGATCTTTTGCGGGTCGAGCGCGGCCAGTTCATTCCAAGTGGTCTTGATGCGGGCCTTTAATAGGGCCAAATTGAGGTGGTCGTTATTCAGCCGCCACCCATTCTTTAAGCTGAGCATCAGCCCATCGGTGGGGAAGGAGATGGTTTCAATATTTTCGACGAAGGTATGGTCGAACTGCCGCTCATCGCTCGAGGGGATGGCTGTGATGATCGAGGCGTTGGTGGCAAATAGTCCATCCGGCTGTTTGACCATGCGGTCGAATGAGAAGAGGGTGATGCGGTCAGCCGTCTCATTTTTCAGGGCAAAGAGCACATCCGTTGCCGATTCTCCCCCCTGCACCGACCCTTGCACTTCGCTGTAGATGCCCCGGTACTTTAAAAAATTTTGGTTTTGCAGCAGCAAGATGGGGTTGATTGTTTTAATCGATTGCTCCATTTGCCGCGCCATCAGATGGGAGGTGGTGGCAATCTCTGAGGCAATGTAGAAGCTGCAAATGGCAATCAAGACGCTTGCTTTAAAGATGGAGCTGGCGATTTCAAAGAGGGAAAACCCCAGGGCGCGCATGGCTGTCAGCTCTTGGGAGTGGGAGAGGCGTTGAAAGAGGATCATCGAAGAGATGAGGCAGGAGATGGGGATGGCGATGGGCAAGATATAAGGGATTTGATAGAGCACGTAATAGACGATGAAAGAAATGCCGGGGCTGAGCGCAGCAAATTTGGCGATGTCGTCGAGGCGTGTGGTCAGGAGAACCGCTATGAAGGAAAGAGCGGAAAAGAGGAATACGCTTAAATAATTTTTCAGCAAATAACGCCAAAGAATTGGCATGCGGCGGCCTAAAAAATCAAAGGTCAAGGTGCATTAAAATTCCATTAAGGAACCTGTCTATAGAGTACAATAAAACGCGCTTTTGATACAATCCATTCGCAACAAAAAACAAAACAGGCAATATGCACGCCCTACCTGATACCTTGGCCTCGTTTTTAAAGAGGCACCTCGATCCCAAGCGACCGGTGCTCATTGCCCTCTCCGGAGGGGTGGATTCGATGGTGCTCTTCGATCTTTTGCTGCGCTATCGTCAAGAAAATCCTCTGTTGCTACAGCTGCAAGCGCTGCATGTGCACCATGGCTGGCGGCAAGAGAGCGATTGGGAAGCGCAGGAGCTCTCAAAGATGGCGCAAAAAGCAAGCGTTCCCTTCCATTTGGAAACTTTGCCCAAGCTGCAGCTCAAGAGCAATGTCGAGGACGCCTATAGAGCTTATCGCTTAGAAGCTTTTTTGCGGGTGCAAGAAAGAATTCATGCGCAAGGGCTGTTGCTCGCCCATCATGCCGATGACCTCCATGAAACGGTGCTCAAACGCCTCTTTGAGGGGGCTCGTCTGACAGCTTTGGGCATCGACCCGGTCAAAGAGATGGGCTCTTTGCGCCTTTTGCGCCCGCTCCTTTCCCATTCGAAAGGGGAGCTTTGGGCTTGGTGCAAAGAGCATGCCCTTCCCTTTTTTGAAGATGCCACCAATGGCGATGAGCAGTTTTTGCGCGCTCGCATGAGAGAGACGCTCATTCCATCGATTGAAGTGCAGTTTGGCAAAAAGATTACAGCAAATTTGCAGCGGCTCGGACGCGAGGCCCATCTTTTAAAGGAGTACTTTGAGCGCAAGATTGAGCCCCTTTTAGCGCGCACGCAATTTTCTTTGCTCGGCGCTTTCGTGGAAATTTCTTTTGAAGAGCCGCTGGAGCTTGAGCACTATCTGCACCGGGTCGCCGGGCGCTTTGGCATGCGCTGCCCAAGAGACATGGCCTGGCGGGTGATCGAGGCGCTGCAAGAGGAAAAGGTTGCCTCCTTTCCGGTTGGCGAAGCGGCCTATATCGTGCATCGCAAGGTGTTGATTTTCCGGCCTGAGAAGCCCTCTTTGCTTGCTGGGGTCCGGCCCTTAAAAGTGGGTAAAGAGCGTTTAGGGCCTTGGCAATTGGATGTAGAAAAGGTTTCTGGGCTGCCCCCTGCTTCTTCCGGGTGGCGGGCTCTCTTTTCCCAAGGAGCGGCGCTCTATCTGCCAGAAGGGGAGTATCAAGTGGGGGCATTTCCTATTGATTGCCAACGCCATTTAGGATATAGCTTTTTTAAAAAGGGATGGAGTGAAGAAAAAGTGCCCCTCTTTTTGAGGGAATCGGCCCCCTTAATTTGGCAAGATAAACGCCCTATTGCTGATTTTCTAAGGGTCCAGCCCCCCATGCCTATGGCAGGGGGATGGAAAGTGACTTTGCAGTGGGCCGAAGGGGGCCCCCATCGCTCTGGACTTGCCTCTTCAAATCACAAGCTTTCCGCCGAGCTTTGACATGCATCAAAACTCCGTTGAGAAGAGCACCTTTTTTTCTCCTCTTTTGAGAGAGGATTGCTATTTTACTGAAAAGGTTTTAATATAGGCCCTTTTAAACCTAGAGCATGTCATCTATTCCCTCGTATGAGTTAAATTCTCAGGCCACTTTAGAAGGTAGAGCGCGCCAAAGTCTAAAGACTTGGGGCTTGCTTGATTTTCAAAAAGTTTCTCCTGAAAATTTAAGCCGCAGAGAAGAGCCTTTAGAGCCTCTCTTCAATAGGATATGAACTTGCAAGTGTATAAAAGTTTGGAAAATCCTTGAAGGAATTTGCCTTTAAGTTCATTAAAACATTCGAGTCAATGTCACATCAGGTGGGGCGCTCTTTTGGCGATCTATTGCTTTGGCATAAATTTTTCAAAAAGGCTCCGGTTTTGTTAGGAGAAATATGAACGACGAAAAGAAACAAGACCCTAAAAAAGGCATTCAAAACAATATATTGCTGATGTTGATGGCTCTGTTGTCTTTGATGTTCCTGGTCAGGGCTTTTGCAGATACAAAAAATGCAAAAGTATCCTTTAGCTACCAAGTGGAGCATCTGGTCAATTTGAACCTAATCGAGCCCGAGGAGAGCCGCAAGACGGCGATCACGAGCAATTTGGTGACATTCAGCGGCCAATTCAAAGATCAGCTGACCGATGAGGGAAAGGCGCGTTTCAAGTACTTGTCATTGCTCAGCCAAACTTATCTCCTCAATGCCCAAATCCAGCAAGTGGCCGATGATTTGCGGGTGTTGAAAGGCAAAGTGCGGGAATCTGCCGATTGGTTCCTCAAGGTGACCGGAATGCCGATCCCTCAGGGCGGCTTTCAAGTGATAGATAGCTCTTACGATGTTCCCGAGCGCATCAACCACATCACCATCTACAAGACGTCGGAAGATGCCGAGTATACACTGGCCGATGTCAATGCTAAGATGAAAGCTTTAGGCGACGATATTGCGCCCTCGCTCAGCGATGAGCTCTACAAGTCAATTAGCTATCTTGTCCGTAGCTTTCGCTCTCCTATACTAGGAATTGGCAAAGAACCGATCAAAAAGCAGCTCAGAGACTTTGAGCGCAAGATGGAAGAGAGCCTTTCCTCGAGCGATATCCCAGCTAAGATGGCTCTTTACCGGCAAGTGGTCGATGGGCTCAACCTCATCGCCGCCGACCTGTCTAAAGAGCTCGATCATGTCAAAATGGATGCCGTGCGCAGCATGCGCAGCTACCGCGAGTCAATTGCCGAATATAACGATCTATTGGCTAAGCGGGAAGAGACGCGCGTGCAGCTTGAAAGAGCCCGTCAGGCTGTGTTGCCGACCGTTTGGTTTTTCAACGATCGCCCTGTCTCCACGCGGCAGCTGGAAAAACAAGATCCGGAGCAATTTCAGCAATGGTTCATGCAAGCTCAAAAAGAGTGGGATGCCTTTGCAGAAAATGCCGGCGGCTATTTTAAGGCGCCCAGCGAGCCTTTAAATACCGTCTTAGAGCGCACCTTTAAAAGTGAAGAGCTGCCGCCCAATTACTTGAGCTACCTGGTGACCATGGCTCCGGTGCTCTTAGTGTTGTTGCTGATCTACTTTGTCTTTTCTAGACAGATGAAAGGCGTTGGGGGAGCGGCGATGAACTTTGGCAAATCGCCAGCCAAGCTGCTGCAAAAAGGGCAGAATAAGGTGACATTTAAAGATGTCGCCGGCATCGATGAAGCTTTAGAAGAGCTCAAAGAGATCGTCGATTTCCTCAAAGACCCGCAGCGCTTCACCGCCCTCGGTGGCCATATCCCTAAAGGGGTGCTCTGCATCGGGCCTCCAGGGACAGGTAAGACGCTGGTGGCGAAAGCTGTGGCTGGCGAGGCTGATCGCCCGTTCTTTTCCATCTCCGGATCAGACTTTGTCGAGATGTTTGTCGGCGTCGGCGCAAGCCGCATCCGCGACATGTTCGACCAGGCCAAAAAGCATGCCCCTTGCATCATCTTCATGGATGAGATCGACGCAGTCGGCCGGCAAAGAGGCGCCGGCATGGGCGGCGGCCACGACGAAAGAGAGCAGACGCTCAACCAGCTGCTCGTCGAGATGGACGGCTTTGATAGCAACGAGGGCGTCATCTTGATGGCGGCCACCAACCGCCCGGACGTGCTCGATAAAGCTCTCTTGCGCCCGGGCCGCTTTGACCGCCGCGTGATCATCGATTTGCCTGACATCAAAGGGCGCTTTGAAATCCTTAAAGTGCATGCTCGCAAAGTCAAGCTCGACGAGACAGTCGACCTGATGGCCATTGCCCGCAGCACTCCTGGGTGTTCTGGAGCGGACTTGATGAATATCTTAAACGAATCGGCCCTCATTGCCGCCCGCAAGGGCAAGCGCTTCATCTCATCTGATGAGACGATGGAAGCGCGCGACAAGGTGCTCTATGGTAAGGAACGGCGCAGCTTGGAAATCGATGAGACGGAAAAGCGCACCACAGCTTACCATGAAGCCGGGCATGCTGTCGTCAGCTTGACGGTCAAGACCCACGATCCTTTAGAAAAGGTGACGATCATTCCCCGGGGCATGAGCCTGGGGGCGACCATGTACTTGCCCACCAAAAACCGGGTCAGCTACTGGCGCCACGAAGTGATCGACCGCTTGGCCGTCTTGATGGGCGGACGGAGCGCTGAGGAGATTTTCCTCGGCGATATCTGCAGCGGAGCCTCGCATGACATCCAGCAAGCGACGCGCCTGGCTCGCAGCATGGTTTGCGAATGGGGGATGAATGAGAAGCTTGGGACAGTGGCCTACGATGAACGCTCATCTGCCGGCCAATATCTCGGCGGCCAAAACTACCACGAAAAGCTCTACTCCGAGGCGACTGCTCAGTCAATCGATGAAGAGGTACGCAAGCTGGTAGAGGCTGGACACCAAAGGGCTCTAGAAATCCTGCAGGAAAAGAAAGAGCAGGTGCAGCTCATCACCGATCTATTGGTCGTCTTTGAAACACTCGACTCTGATCAGATCCGCAAAGTATTTAGCGGAGAATGGACGAGCATCGAAGACATGCGCAAGACCATCGAGCTTAAAGAGCAGACGATTGAGAACCCGCCGCCTCCGCCGATCGACCATATTGTCGACCAGGTGGCGACCAAGCCGGTTACCCCTTAATTGTTCTTTCTTCCCTAAAAAAGCTTCGGGCGAGAGTTCTCTCTCCCGAAGTTTTTTTTTGCTTTGATTTTCTCTCTTCCAATTCCCCTCCCTCGGCAGCTTAATCGTCAGGCACTATCTTCTATCTTCGATGAAAGTTGGGTTTTTGCAAGGCTTTTTATAGACTGCTCTCTAAATTTTTAAGATTAAACGTTTTAATTCATGATCAAAAGGGGCATTGTTAAAAAAGGCTTATGTAAAAAGCAATTGCGCCGACATTTAGGGCATCAAAAAAAAAGGATTTCTTTCTATGCTGGTTGAACCCTTTCAGCGGGACGCAAGGCCCTTCATGCGCCTTGAGATGATGATTGATCAAAGCGAGGCTACGCCCATCGCCTCCTTTCGCTTTCAAAAGAAGCGGACAGAGAACACGGCTTTAAAATTGGTGCAGAAAATTCAATCCTTGCCATGCTTTTCTTTAGCGCTTTGTTCTTCGGCGGCTAAAGAGCGGGCAAAAGACCTATGGCATAACCGTAAGATTAAAACCGTTGTCGGCGTCGACCTGCACATCCTTAAACAGGAGGCAGGCATCGCGTACCTTGGTGAAGAGAATGCGCTTAGCACTTCCGAGTGTGAGTCAATCCGGCAAGTGGGGCGCATGTTTGAGCAGCTTAAAGCTTATGATGAGACGTTGACGCCCATTCGCGATCTGATTACTCTTTCCCATAAAGCGCAGCAATACGTCTGGGAAGTTTGAGTCTTATCTATTTGAGAGGAGAGACAGCCCTGGCCTGAAGAACAGCCTCTATTTTCTTAAGTTAAGTACTCTTGAAAAAAATTTGGCACGTCATAGCCAGCGATGGCATCAACGGCTTGCAAATCCTCCAAAGTAATGTTAAGCCCTGCAAAAAGAGAGGATATGACCCCATCTGGTACGGGGCTTTGGCTATTCGAGGCCGTAGCTAACCAGTTTAAAATTATTCCGAGTTGGTGAGGGTCCTTTTTGAAAAGGGCAATCTCCCCTTCTTGAAGAGATTTGAAAAAGAGCGGGAGTACCTCGAACTTCTTTTCTATAATGGCGTATAGCAATGTTTGACCTTTTAATGGAGAAGCTCCATGCGCCAGCAGATAGCGAACTTTTTCAAAAGAGAGGGAAACTTCTCCGGACTCTTGTCTCATGGCCACCTTTAATAGCGAATCTCCCAAGTCCGAAGTTTTATTGAGATCGCCGTTTAAGGCCACCACTCTTTGAATCAAATTGAAATTGGACGTAATGTGAGTTACAAGAGGAGAAGACGGGTGTTCCAAGCGGCAAAAATCTTCCACATTTCTTGGCTCGATGGCCCTCTCAGCGCAATGCAAGTCAGCGCTTAGGATGGTATACACTAGAGCTGAAATGGCAAGGACGCCTACGGGAATGATAAAAGGCGACAATGTATAGAGAGCCAATCCAACCGTAGCAACGGCTGCGGCAATCGCTGCCAACGCAACGACTGTGGTTCTGCGATCCAGAAGAGTATAATCAGTTTTCCATTTACCCGTACTTTCTTTCTGGATGGCAGGAGTCAAAAGAGGAACCATTTTAAAGATGGAGTTTTCGGCAAAGTTAGTTGATAGCATATATAGTCCTTTAAAGCAAGCATTGGAAATTAAACAAGAGAATTAATTATAAGTATTCTTTTGTTTTTAAACAAGGAATTAAAGTGTGGGTTTTCTTTAAAATAGAGGCTGCTTCATTAATTCCATTTATCAAAACCCCCTTTGCCAAAAACAGTCTAAAGCAATCTATGAGACAGAAGAACCAGACGACTCTCCTTTTTTTAGGTGGACGGCATATTCGATCTCCAGATCGAAGAGTGAGTCGTGGAAAATTAAAATAGCGGGTCGAAGCGATATTTTATGGGAGGTGATGTAAGATCTTTTTTAGGCCACCGGCTGAGAATTAAGAAGCCTCCACTAGAATTTCAATTGAGTGGAGGCAGTTCACTAGGAGAAAGTATATTTTTTTAAAGTTTGTTAATCCTTTGATTCCATTTCTTCGAGCCTAACCTTTAGGAGATTGCCCTGGCCTGGAGGACAAACTTTTTTTTCTTCAGATAAGTAGTCGGCAAAGAGATTTAGCATGTCGATATTGCCAGAGAGGAGGGGAACAGCCTGCAGATCGCTTAAAGAAATTTTAAGGTCTGCAAAAATCATGAATATGATCTCATCTGATAAGGGCCTTGGCTTACGCGAGTCTCTTATCAATTTGTTTAGAAGATTTTCGAGCTGGTGGGGATGCTTCTTGAAAAGGACGACCTCATTTTCTTGAATAGCCCCTAAAAAGAGCGGAAGTAAGTCGTGATACTTCTCTTCACGAATGGCTTTTAGCAATGCTTCGCCTTTTAATGGAGAAGCTCCATGATCCAGCAGATAGTGAACTCTTTTAAAAGAGGGGGGAACTTCCTTGGCATCTTGTTCCATGGCAGACTTTAATAGCGAATCTCTTAAGGCCGAGGTTTTATTGAGATCGCCTTTTAAGGCAACGACTCTTTGAATTAAATCTAACTTAGACGCAATGCAATCTAGAAGAAAATAAGACGGGGATTCTAGGCGGCAAAAGTCTTCCACATTTCTTGTCTCGATGGCCTTCTCAGCGCGATGCGAGTCAACGCTTAGGATGGTATACACTAGAGCTGAAATGGCAAGGACGCCTACGGGAATGATAAGAGGGGATGCTGTAAAGAGAGCCACTGCGACGGTAGCAACGCCTGCTGCAATTGCTGCCAAAGCGACGACTGCGATTCTGCGATTCGAAAGAGTCAAATTGTTTGTCCATGTGCCCATGCCTGGGTCTTTATGAATGGCGGGAGTCAAGAGAGGAACCATTTTAAGGATGGGATTATCGGCAAAGTTAGTTGCTTGCATAGAGTCCTTTAAAATAAAGGTTAAGTGATGCAAATTATTATAATGATTATATTATTTTTAAACAAGCAATTAAAGCGTGAGATTCCTTTAAAATAAAAACGGCTTCATTAATTCCCTTTAGCAAACCCACTTTGCCATAGACAACTGAAAGCTTATGATGAGACGTTGACGCCCATTCACGATCTAATCACTCCGCCTCATAAAGCGCAGCAATATGTCTTGGAAGTTTGAGTCTTGCCCATTTAGAGAGGAGAGAGTGCCCGGGTTTGAAGAACCGCCTCTGTTTCCTTAAGTTAAGTAGTCTTGAAAAAGTGTTAGCACGTCATCGCCGGCATTTTCGGCAACGGCCTGCAACTCTTCCCAAGAGGTGTGAAGCTTGGCGCAAAGAGAGGATATGACCTCATTTGGTATGGGGCTTGACATATGCGAATCCATGACTAACCATTTTGCAATCATCGCGAGCTCGCGGGGCTCCTCCTTGAAAAGGGCGATCTCCTCTTCTTGAAGAGAGTCTAAAAAGAGCAGGATCAAGGCGGTTTTTTTTTCAACAATAGCTTTTAGCAGTATTTGGTTTTTTAATGGCGAGGCTCCATGCGCCAGCATATAGCGAATTTTTTCAAAAGAGGGGGGAGCTTCTCCGGACTCTTGTCTTATGGCAGCTTGTAATAGTGAATCTTTCGCGTCCGAGGTCTTATTGAGATCGCCTTTTAAGGCAACCACTCTTTGAATCAAATTTAACTGGGAGGCAATGTGACTGATAAGAGAAGAAGACGGGTGTTCCAGGCGGCAAAAATCTTCGACATTTTTTGGCTCGATAGCTCTTTCAGCGCAATGCAAGTCAGCGCTCCAGATGGTATACGCTATAGTAGGAATGATAAGGACGCCTACTGGAATGATAAGAGGAGACGCTGTAAAGATTGCCAATGCAACCGTAGCAACAGCTGTGGCAATCGCTGCCCACGCAACGATTTTGTCTCTGCGATCTAGAAGAGTGTAATCGGTTTTCCATTCACCCGTACTTCTTTTATGGATGGCAGGAGTCAAAAGGGGAACCATTTTAAAGATGGAGTTATCGGCAAAGTTAATTGATAGCATAATAGAGCCCCTTAAATTAAATATAGAAGTTAATTAAAAAAAAGACATTGTAAATTTTTCCTTGTTTTCAGACAAGAAATTAAAGGGAGGGTTTTTTTTGACATAGAAGCTGCTCATGAGTTCTTTTTAGCCCCCCTTCTCCTGATCAAAGAGGCTGATTTACAGGCTAGTCCCCCATCCACTGAATTTTGACTGCGCAACAACATCTGTGGTCGGGCACTAGAGGGCTTTAGTTTCTGAGCCAGCTATGGTTTTCATAGACTATATTGTCTAAATTAGATAAAATAGTCCAACTTAGACTCGGAGAAAATTGCCTATGAAGCCTTCTTTAAAAAATGCTCTTCCCTTTGCAGAAGCTTTTGCGCGCCTCTTGCACCCTTTTGCTGAAGTGGTCGTCCACGACTTAGAGCTCGATCAAATTGCAGCCATCTATAATCCCCTTTCTCGAAGAGAGGTCGGCGATCCATCTTATCTCGACCGCATTCAATTTGATGCGGAGGCCTCTGTGATCGGCCCCTATGAAAAGATGAATTGGGATGGGCGCAAAATGAAATCGATCAGCGTTTTAATTTACAGTGCGGCTGGACATGTGGAAGGGTTTTTATGTGTCAATACCGACATCTCCGCCTTTGCCTTTTTAAAAGAGGTGCTGGGGCAATTTCTCAGCTGCTCGATAGAAATTCCGGAGTCAACTCAAAAGATCTTTAGCGAAGATCTCTATGAAAAGATCAACATCTATGTCCAAAACTATTGCCGCGAGCGGAATTTAGCGTTAGCAGCGCTCAGTCGTGAAGAAAAGCGCGAGCTGATTGAGGCTTTAGCTGAGCAAGGGGCCTTTAAAGAGCGCAATGCGGCGACTTATATTGGGCGGGTCCTCGCTATTTCGCGAGCGACTGTCTATAACTACCTCAAAGAGCGGGAGGCTCTTGGCAACTAATTCTGCATCAGCTTTGGGTGCCGGACGATGCCCAAAGCTTTAGTCCGCTTAACTCATATCGATGATCACCAGACCTTATTTGGAGGATAAATATGCAATTTTGGCAAGTCGATGCCTTTACAGATCAAGTATTTTGTGGAAACCCGGCAGCCGTCTTCCTCTTTGAAAAGCCGCCTTTAGAAGAGGTGATGCAAAAGATTGCCAACGAGATGAATCTCTCAGAGACGGTCTTTGTCATTCGGGAAAGAGAATACTTTGAAAAAGACCTTTGGACCATTCGCTGGTTCACGCCAAGCGTCGAAGTGGATCTTTGTGGGCATGCCACCTTGGCGGCGGCCCACATCTTGTGGCAAGAGGGTGTAGCGAGGGGTGAGCAAATCTCTTTTCAAAGCAAAAGCGGCCTCTTGTCAGTCACCCGTTCCAAAGACAGCTACACGCTCAACTTCCCCTTACAGCCACCCGTTTCTAAAGTCAATGATCCGCTTTACCAAGCGCGGGCGATGGACCTTCTCGGTTTACTTCCTGAGTATATAGGTACCAATGGAGGGGACTGCATCTTCGTTCTTAAAGATGCTGCCTCGGTCTCATCGTTTATTCCCGATCCGCAAAAGATAGCGGCTTTTGAAGAGCGGGGGCTCTTGCTGACGGCTCAAAGCCTTTCTTCCCCTTATGACTACATCTACCGCGCCTTTTTTCCCAAACTCGATGTTTTGGAAGATCCGGTGACGGGATCTGCCAATACCTCTCTTGCTCCCTACTGGGCTGAAAAACTGAAAAAAGAAAAGCTTTTTGCGCGCCAAGTCTCCTCAAGAGGAGGCGACCTCACTTTGGAAGTGGCGAAAGAGCGCGTGTTGATCACAGGCAAAGCCATCACGGTGTTTCGGGCTGAGATGGGCAGCAAAGCCATCTGCCAAGTTATAAAAAGAGAAGGAGCGAATCGATGCAGTGGATGAACTTGAGTCAAATCAAGGCCGCGCTCAATTTTGAGAAAGCCCTCAAGCTGCAAGAAGAGGGATTTGAGCTCTATTCAACCGGCAAAGTGACTCTCCCTCCCGTCGGCTATATGAACTTTGGAAAAGAGGGCGGAGACTTGCACATCAAGTGTGGATGGATTCAGGGCGATTCGGTCTTTGCCGTCAAAATTGCAGGCGCCTTCTACCAAAATCCAAAGAAGCATCAGTTGCCCTCTCTACAGGGGGTGATCTTGGTCTTCGACGCCAGCACTGGTCGCTTGAGTCACCTCTTGCAAG
>JARBTN010000006.1 GCA_029240195.1 Chlamydiales bacterium | reverse complement strand
AACAAGCGACTCTGGATCTTCTCGGTTGACAACCAGGCGCAAGTAGAGTGGACGAGTCTCAAAATGGGCCAGACGAGGCAATTGCCTTAAAGAGAGATGCACTTTCTTAAGATGCGGGAAAAGAGAGGCTTCAAAAGATTCTTTTAAAGAGACGGCGTGCACCACCTCCAGCTGAGTGAAGCGCATAGCGATAGCCAAAAGCACTTTTTCGTCTTGCCCCGTGAAGGTGAAATTTCTTAAAGGGCGCACCTTTTCCAGCCATTTAAGCAACAAATCTCCTTTGACCTCTCTCCAAAGGTCCATCTTTAACAGCTCTAGCTTCTCTAAAGAGAGGCTCCATAACAGAGGCTCTTTCAGGCCAGGGCAGTTTCGGATATCAAGCTCGATTAGATGCCTCTCTTGCAAAAAAAAGCTCAAGGAAGAGGATGAGACAGCGGTGCCAGCTATTTTTAAACTTAAAAGGGGCAGCGGCTTTAAAATTTTGAGCGCGGCCCCAGAGATCTCGGTACTGGAGAGATTGAGCGCTTGCAAATGGGTTAAAGATAAAAGCGGCTTGCAAGCGCCATCAAAAAGATACTTCGATTGCGACACATCGAGGCGTTCTAAGTATTTAGCGCCCTTGAGATGCTTCAAATGCATCTTTGTCAAATCGCAGCGAGGGGCCTTCAACGACTTAAGATAGGGCAAATTGGCTAAAAGAGCGGCTAGGACTTCCTCTTTTAAAATCGTCCCCGGGGCAAATTCAATGTTCTCAATTGATTTAACCCCTGAGCCTAGAAAATCTTGAAACATCCGTTCCAAAAAACAGGAGATTTTGAGCGTCTTCAAGCGCGAGGCGGCGGCAAAAAAAACCTTGAGATCAGATCCAGTCACTTGGCAAGCGCTCAAGCGATGCCCAACTAGATAAACGCGCTCAATTTTAGCGGCAGCAATCAAGCGAAAGGTCGAAGATACGAAAGCAAACTGCGGGTTTTGCGCCTTTTGCTCAATCAGAGTCAGCACTTCAGGGGGCAGCTGTTCAATTAAGGACAGCTCACATAGAGAAAGAGGCGGCATGTCATCCTAAGCGTTAAAAGCACTTGCGACAGGAAAGGTCGAAAGTTGGCAGCGGCTCTGACTCTAAAAGCTTTTCATAAGCGCGAAAGACCTGAGCCTCTTTAAAGACTTGAAACAAGTCGGGATCGATTTGCCCGTCGAGAGCCATTTTTTCCAGCACCTCTAGTGCCTCTTGGCTTGACCTTTTCTTTTGATAGGGGCGGTCGGAACTGGTCAACACTTCAAAGACATCGGCAATCATCAAAATGCGCGCGCGCCAAGAAAGCTCTTCTTTCTTTTTGCCAAAAGGGTATCCCTTGCCATCGAGCCGCTCATGATGAGAACCGGCAATCTCCAAGACATTTTTTAAAGGCTCCGGATAGGGTATTTTCGATAAAATGCGGATCGTGGAGAGGGCATGCCCTTGCACCTCTTTAAGCTCTTGCGCATTCAAAGTGCCCCTTGGGATGGTCAAATTTTCCAACTCCAAAGAGTCGAGAATGGGCAGCTGCTGCCCATTCACGGTCACCGTCTCTTGCCTGAGCTGACTGAGCAGTTCTTTATCTTCTTTGGTGAGCATATAGTCGGGGCTATTGCACCGCTCAATTTGCTTTCCGATCTTTAGAGCGACATCCTTTGGATAGGGCTCATCACTTCCCCCCTTTTGCTGCGCCTTCCCTAAGGCCTGTTGCAGATGTTGCACTTCCAGCTCTTTTTGCCAGAGCGCCAGCTTGAGATCGATCACCTCTTGCCGGTCAAAGACCCCTTCTAGCCGCGTCTTTTTTTCAATTAAGTGGGAAGGGACGGTGATTTTCCCGCAGTCGTGCAATAAAGCGGCCACTTGCAATTCATAGAGCTCGGCCTCTGTGAAAGACACCTCTTCAAAAGGCGCCTCTTCCCTTTCATTGACAGCTTCTGCTAAGAGGACGGCGATGAGGGGCACTTTCATGCTATGCCGTCCGGTATAGGGACTTTTTTCATCAACAATATCGGCAATGGCTTGAATGAATCCTTCTAACATCTCTTTGAGATGCAAGATCAGCTGCCGATTGAGTAGAGCGCTTGCCGCTAAAGAGGCCAGTGCTTTGAGCAGTTTTTGGTCAAATGAGGTAAAGGGCACAATCTTGCCATCTATTGTCTTATTGATGAGTTGCAAGACGCCGATGCCGCGGTGGTGCAGGTCGATGAGTGGAGTGGTGAGCAGCGATTTGGTCTGATAATTATTAGCCCGATCGAACGCTTTGGCCGCTTTGAAGTCGAAGTGTCTTTCGTGGTAGACATCGTCGATGAGACAACTCTCTCCTTTTAAGAAAGAGAAGGCGGCAATCGACTCCAGGTTTTTAGAGCCATCCTCTCGATAGAGTGGGATGGGAGGGAAAGGTGAGGAGCGCTCTTCTACGCCTTTCTCCATCCCAATTTTCAAACAGCCATTGCGGACGACATCAAATTCTAGTGCACTTTGATCTAAAGAGAGGCGGTAAAAAGTGCCGCCATCGGCGCCAGTCAGGGAAAGAGCCGCTTCTAATATCTTTTCTTTTAAGACGAAAGCATTCTCTTCTGCTGTGAGCAAAGCTGCAATTTCCATCAGCTTGAAGGGCAAATCCGCATGCGTTTTTAATCCTGGCAATAATGGCATCTTTCACTCCCTTTTTTCCCTTCTTAAAAATACGGCTCTTTTTTCACAAGGATTTCGCCCAAGCGCCCCATCCACTAAAATGCTAACCCCCTCAACTCCAATTTCCTTTGCATTCTATGATTGCCAATTAAATGTCTTTTTAGGTATCATTTCCATTCTAAAACATTGACCAGCGCGGAGTAAAGTCATGGCTGAATTATTTATCGATGACGAAAAAGTTGAGCTCAAAGATGGGGAAAGAATTGCGGCTGTCTGCGAAGAGGCCGGCGTTCCTTTTGCTTGCGAAGAAGGCATCTGCGGCACGTGCGTGATTGAAGTGATCGATGGCGAAGAGAACCTCTCTGAACGGACGCAAGAAGAGATCGACTTCCTCGGTGAAATCCCCTGCGGCGAAAGACTCGCCTGCCAATGCCGCATCTTAAAAAGCTGCGTGCGCATCAAAATTTAAACAGAGGACACTCTCGATGACAACTACAGAGAAAAAGAATATTCACCGTCAGATGACAATCGAAGAGATCTTAGGGATGTTCCCTTACAAGGCGCAGCGCCTTTCCCAAGAGATCACCAATGCTGGTCTGCACTGCGTCGGTTGCAACGCCGCAAGCGTTGAGACACTCGAAGGGGGCATGCTCAGCCACGGTAAGACAGACCAACAGATCGACCAGCTTGTCGAGCGCCTCAACAGCTTGCTCGAAGAAAAGCTCGATTTGAGCACCATTCGCCTCACACCGAGAGCGGCCGACAAATTCAGCAAGATTTTGGCCGAAGATGGAAAAACAGGCTACGGACTGCGCTTTGCCGAAAAATTGAGCGGCTGCAATGGATTTGAATACTTCCTCGACTTTTCAGAAAAAGCCGATCCGGAAGAGGACGCCATCTACCTCTCTGAAGGCATCGAAATCCACGTCAACAAAAATCAAATCGAACGCCTCTTAGGCTCCGAGATCGATTATGTCGAAGGATTGCAAGGCGCCGGGTTTAAAATCTCCAACCCCAATGCCCGCTCCTCTTGCGGATGCGGTTCATCCCACGGGTACTAATCCGCGGCGAGGAAGAGGGCTTTAGCCCTCTCCTCCCCCTCATCTGTCCCCCATCCCCTAAAAGCAAAGCCCTCTCTTTAAAATACAGTCCCCTATCCCCTGCAAGCCGCAAAGCCTAAGCTGCTTAATTTCAAGACAGCCTTAAAGTTCTTCTTTTCTCTTCGTCTTTAACAAAAAATCTATTATCTAGTGATTTAAGAACAGAAAAAAGGCGCTATCCAGCGCGGCAAATCAAAAAAAAAGAAGAGGCGACGATGATTTCTCAGGAAATGAGGCTTAACAGCAAATCTGGCCTGTATGAAATGAGAGCGGTCCAATCGGAGGTGATCGAAAAAGTCGGCCAAGCGCGAGACGAAGGATTCTTGCTAGTGCAGACTGAACATATATCGGCGCTCGTCTACACTCTCTCCTTCCAATGCAACAACACCGGCATCACCCCCGCTCTGCAAAAAGCTGAGGTGCGCCAAAAAGTCGGCGCAATCAGAGGCAATGAGCATAGATCCCTCCCTGAAATCGCCTCTTTGGCCATTCAAGTCTTTCAACCAAGCGCTTTAAAAGAGACCCCCGCAGCGCCAAAAGCTGACTTTACAAAGGTCTCGCCCAAAGTTTCCAAACGGGAAAAAGACCCCGACGGCTCGGAGGATGAGATGCCTCCAGACCATATATATAGCCTATCAAATGCTCTTTGCAATTAATACTTTGCTAAAGGTGAGCTGATTTGCCTGCTTTGCGGCGGCTACAAATCATCAATCCAGGGATGAGCAAAGACCAACTGATGGCGATGAGCAGCAATAGCTGAACGCGCTCTTCGGGCAGCTGCACTGCCCCCATCCGCTCTGCTGATAGATAGCAAAAAGGCGCTGAAATAAAAGAAAAGAACGCAACTAAAAATGGACGGGATTGCAGCCATTTCAAAGAGCTATTGCAGGTGATGGCCAAATAGCCCCAAAGCGCTGCAATCCAAAGAGGGGCCAGCGGCGAGCTGCCCGCCGGCTGATAGCGCACATCAAAGCCATAAGACCAAAGGGAGTCGAGGCCAGCGCCCACCCCCATCGCCAGCAGGACAAGCTTCAGCTCGCCGTACCAATCGTCTGATAAAAAAATCAGATGGATGGCGATCATGGGCAGCGTCAAAGAAGCAAGCCAGCCGTGCCCCTTTGCCGCTTCGATTAAAGCGATGAACCAGACCCCATAAAAAACGGCCGCATTATAGAGCCGAGCCCATGTCTCTTTCCTTTTCGGATCCATCATCCTCCTGCAAGCTCAGTGCTATCTCCCGCTAGGAAATGGCAAAGGCGATTTAAATGTTCCCCATCCCCTAAGACAATGATCAAATCGTCCGCTTGCAGGGTGAAATCGGGATCTGGGTTTTGAATGGCTTTGCCTGCTCGCTCAATGAGCAGCAGCGTCACGCCAAAAGACTGCCTTAAGCCTGTCTCTTTGAGCTTCTTGCCAATAATTGGGCAGCGCGCGCTCAAATGGAACGTCTCAATCTCGACATCGGTTAAATGCTTTTTTAAATCGACCAAGGTGAGCTTGTCTTTGGCTAAGTTGCGCAGCATCTCATACTGCTCGCCGCGCAATTCGGTGACAAAGGTATCGATGGTCGCCTTGGGCACAAGGTATTTTCTCAGCAGCTTGGAAAAGATTTCCATCGAGGCCTCAAACTCGTCGGCGACGACATGATCGGCTCCTGAGGCCATGATCGTCTCCGCCTCAACTAAGCGCTGCGCTCGCACGACAATATATAGGCGCGGGTTGATCTCGCGCAGGGCCTCTAAAATTTTCTGGGTGGCACCAAAATCATTGATCACCAAAGCCGCCGCCTTCGCATGTTCGATATCGACACTCTTTAAAACAGCATGCTGGCTGGCATCGCCAAAAAAGATCGGCTCGCCCTTTTCCCGCTCGCTGCGCACAATCTCCGGATTGACCTCTAAGATAACATAGGGAATCTGAGCCAGACGACATGACCTGGCCATATTGCTCCCATTGACGCCATAGCCGATGATGATCGTGTGGTTTTTCAACTTTAAATCGACGGGAATATCGATCGAGGGCAAAGTGGCGCGAAACTTTTTAAAGAGTGGCATCTGCATCATCCACTTGCCAAGGTAGGGAGAAAAGGCCACCATCGCCGGAGTTGCCGCCATTGTGATGATCGAGACTGTGGAGAACAAATTATTGGAAGATTCTGTCGCAACTCCAATGCTCAATCCAGCTCGGGCAAGCACGAAAGAAAATTCCCCGATCTGGCTTAAAGCCAATCCCGCCGCCACCGCCGAGCTGATGGGAAAGCCGACCAAAAGGCCAGCGACAGCGCCAGCAAAAGTTTTGAGCACTAAAACGCCGATCGTGCTCGATAAGATGATCACCGGGTTTTTAAAGGCGTAGGAAATGTCCAAAAGCATCCCTACAGACACAAAGAAAAAGCTGGTGAAGATGTCTTTAAATGGAATCACCTTGCCAAGAGCTCGGCTGCTATACTCCGATTCGGAGATGATCAAGCCCGCTAAAAAGGCGCCGAGACCCAAAGATAAGCCCGCCATCGAGGTGAAGTGAGCGATGGAAAAACAGACGCCCAGCACAGTAAATAGAAATAGCTCGCGGCTCTTGGTCTTCAATACGGCATATAAAAGCTTAGGCACAATCTTTTTGGCAAATAGCAGCACCACAAAAAAGATCAGCACAATCTTCAGCACCAGATCTGAAATAGAGTGCATAGAAAAATCCCCCTGTCCGCCGAGATAGGGAACCATCAGCATCATGGGCACAAAGACGACGTCTTGAAAGATTAAAATGGCCAATATCAACTGGCCGAAAGGAGAGTTGAGCTGGGCGCTGTCTTGCATCATCTTCAGCACAATAGCTGTGCTGCTCAAGCTGATGAAAAAGCCCCAAAAGATCGACTCTTGCACTGAAAAGCCAAATCCATAGACGCCAACCCCTCCGATCACACACCCAATGGCCACTTGCGATGTTCCAGCAACGAGCAGCCAATGCCGCATCTCCCAAAGCTCTTTAAAAGAGCGCTCCAGGCCGATGGAAAACATCAGCATGACAACGCCCATTTCCGCTAAAAACTCCACTTCGTTGATCAAGCCAAATCCCTTTGGGCCTGACAGCACCCCCGTCAATAAAAAGCCTACAATCGATGGCACTTTAAAGCGGTGACATGCAAGTAGAACGGAGATGATCAAGCCAAAGACAATGACTATTTCTTCAAGTAATGGATCGGCCATTAGCAAAAACCTAGTTGTTTTTCCAAAACGCAAATTCTGGAGGGGTGATTTTCAAAATGCAGCAAAGGATTTTCTTCCAGTGCTATTCAGCGCACGAACTTTTAAGACCTAAAACTGAAAGGGGTGACAGCACTGCCATACAGTTTTTCCAATATTCTGTAAACAGGAACGCTCGCCTAGGCCCAAAAAAACACGCGACTACCTTAAAATAAATAGCCAAAACCATAGTGCTTTACCCCCTTTCCGTAAAGAAGTATCTCCTGTCAAAAAATAACTAGACATTAAATACTGATTTGAAGAGATTGAAGAGAGATCACAAATAACACCCTCAAACGATCCGAGCTTGACTTAGGAGACTTCCATGCCTTACTTACTAGACGCGATTGAACAAGAAGATAGCTTGCGCACTTTTCTTCTCGGCGCCAAACTCGCCTCCCTCATCGACACCTATTTGAGCGCCAAAAGCACTGGAAAGCACACGATATTTGTTCCCGTCGACGCCACTTTCAACCAAGATTGGGCGCCACAAGCCGCCTTCAGCTTATTGAAAGAGCCGCAAAAACTTGCTGACCTGCTCAAAAGGCACATTGTTGAAGGCTCTTTGAGCATTGAATCGATGGCGGCCAATAGCTCGATCAAAAGCTGTGACAACACCTCCATCACCTTTGACTCAAAAGACAATACCGTCAATAAAGCTAATATATTGAAGAGCATCCCTTGCGATAACGGCATGATTCACATCATCGACAAAGTATTTGCAACGCCTGAAGACCTCTAGCCTTAGACCTTTTTGTGGGAAAAAGATTCGGGAAGAGGGCAAGCCTTTTCCCGGAGTTTCTTTTTTTTTACCGCTTCCATTTCTTAAAGATCACCCCCGCTATACTCTCCACTTGATCGACGCTCACCTGAAACTTGGCGATTCTCAGCTTGGGATCGATGGGCTGATTGGGAATGATATAGGCAAATTCGTCGATTTTCCCTAGGCTTGTCTCGCAAAAAATCACCTTGTAAAGGTGGCTCGGCACAGCCACATTTTTTTGGCTGATCACCTCATATTTGACAAATCGCTTGCCATCTTTATCTGATTCTGGAATGAATAAAGGCCCTGTGAAGACATGCACGGCCTGATAATTTCCTGTCAAATCGCGCACCTGCCTCTCCAAATGCGCCCAAATGCCGCGGTTCATCTTTGGATCTTGCGGCACGACATTGGAAAGGGCAAAAGTATCTGCCATCTCCGCTAAAGAGTTCTTATAATCGGCAGCCGGAGCCAGGTGCCCCCGGTCAAAGCCGCTGCCTATAAAATCTTTTAACCCCACGCGAAACGGCTCCTCCACCGCCAAATCTTCTCGAAAAGTCATCTGGCGGCGCTTGGCTGTGCCTTGCACGCTGTCAGCAGTCAACCGCTCATACACGCAAGAGGCGATGCGCAGGCGATTATCATAGACCACTTGATATCCACTTTTTGAGATGGCCATCTGAGAAAAGAGGGGCTCTTGGGAGCGGGCGATGTCCGCTTGATAGTCGCTATAGCCCTGGCTATGCACCAATAAGCTTAAAGCCAACCCTAGGGCCGCACCGGCGAAAAAGACAGCGCCGGCAAAAAATAGAGACTGAAGGGTTTTAAATTTCATCTATCGATCCAGTTTAGAGTACCATTTCTTTAAGAGGAGACATCGGGAAGGGCGCTAAAAATTTTAAAGGCCTTTTAGGCAATAGGCTATAAACGAAAGGGGCTCTTTTGTCATTATTTTTTTACATAAAAAAAAGGCAACGCGCGCGGAAAGAGTGCTTCCGCGCGTTGCCTTTTTTCAAAGAAGGGGCAGATTAACTACAGACAATATTTAACAGCCTATTGGGCACAAAGACCACCTTTTGGATGGAGGAGGTGTCCACATGCTTTTGAATATTTGGATTTTCCAACGCCAGCTTTAAGATGATCGTCTCTTCCTGATCCTTGGGCAGATCAAAGCGGCCCCGCAGCTTGCCATTGACTTGCACGACATAGGTGACCACATCGTCTTGCAAATAGGCCGCATCCACTTCCGGGTATGGGCTGTCAATGAGGCTCTCTTTTTGGCCGAGCAGCTGCCAGCACTCTTCTGCTAGGTGTGGCGCAAATGGCATCAAGCACTGCACCGCCCAAGCGAGCACCCTCTTCGGGTAAAAGTCGAGCTTGCTGCATTCATTGAGAAATTCCATCAGCTTGGCAATGGCTGTATTGAACTGCATGTTTTCAATATCCGAGGTCACTCCATGCACTAAGCGATAGCCCAGCTTTAAAGCAGGCTTTGTCATCTCATCGCTCCACTTCTCTTTAGATGCACAAAGATCAAAAAAGCGTTGCAAAAAGCGGCGGCTGCCATTGACAGCGGAGGAGTTCCAAATCTTCTCTTTGTCAAGCGGGCCCATGAACATCTCATAGACGCGAAGCGCATCGGCGCCATAGGCGTCCATCATCTCATCGGGATTGACCCCATTGAGCTTGGATTTGCTCATCTTCTCCACTTGGCAAGAGACAATCTCTTGGCTTCCCTTTAGCTGATAGCGCCCATCCACCTCTTCCACATCGAGCGGGTCGACATAGCGCCCATCGCTCATCTTGAAAGAAGGCGAGACGACAAGGCCTTGATTGCGCAATTTTTGAAAGGGCTCTTTTGTATGGACAAGGCCGATGTCATAGAGCACTTTATGCCAAAATCTCGCATAGAGGAGGTGAAGCACCGCATGCTCGACGCCGCCAATGTAGAGGTCGACCGGCAGCCAGTACTGCTCCGCCTTTTGACTAAAGGCATCTTCCCTATTTTTCGGGTCGGCAAAGCGCAGGTAATACCAGCAAGACCCCGCCCACTGCGGCATGGTATTGATTTCCCGCCGCGCCTTTTTCCCCGTCTTAGGATCGGTCACCTCCACCCAATCGCGCGCTTTAGAAAGAGGGCTCAGGCCATCGGAGGAAGGTTTGAAATCAGAGAGCTCCGGCTGGGAGAGAGGCAATTCATCGAGCTCTAAAGCGCGCTTGGTGCCATCTGCAAAATGGAGGATGGGAATGGGCTCTCCCCAATAGCGCTGTCTGGAAAATAGCCAGTCGCGCAGCTTATAGCTGACTTTGAACTGAGCCAATCCCTTTTCTTGGAGCCACTCTGTAATCTGCCGCCTTGCATCTAAGCAGGAGAGGCCGTCAAAGGAGCATTCGGCGCTTTCGCTTTCGACCAAAGTTCCATCGCCTGTATAGCAGCTGTCAGCAGAAAGGGCGCCATTTACGCCATTTACGCCTTCTAAAGGCTCGATGACTGGCTTGATCGGCAGCCCGTAGCGCTTGGCAAACTCAAAATCGCGCTCGTCGTGCGCGGGCACGGCCATGACAGCGCCAGTGCCATAGTGCATCAAGACGTAATCGGAGATCCAGACCGGAATCGGCTCTTGCGTAATGGGGTGGGCAGCGTAATAGCCCAAGAAGACCCCGTTCTTTTCCAAATTTAAATCGGTGCGGTCCAAATCGCTCTTTAAAGCTGTCTTTTCTAGGTAGGCCGTGACAGCTTCCCTATGCTCCTGGGCCGTCAAGCGCTCCACCAGTGGATGCTCTGGAGCTAACACCAGATAGCTCACACCAAACAATGTGTCAGCGCGCGTCGTGAACACCTCTATAGATAAATCCTCTTGGCAAGGGAAGCGGATGAGAGAGCCCTCGCTTCGGCCAATCCAGTTGATCTGCAGCTTCTTGATATGGTCTGGCCAATCCACCAGCTCCAAGTCCTCAGCCAAACGGTCGGCGTACTCGGTGATCTTTAAAATCCACTGCTTGAGCGGGCGCCGCTCCACCAAGTGCCCCCCGTCGACAGAGCGCCCTGCCTCCACCTCTTCATTGGCTAAGACCGTGCCGAGAGCCGGGCAGTAGTTGACGAGCATCTCCGCCTCATAGGCGAGCCCCTTTTCATAGAGCTTGGTGAAGATCCACTGCGTCCACTTGTAATAGTCAGGGTCGCTCGTCTCCACCTCGCGCTCCCAATCATAACTATAGCCTAAAGCCTTCAGCTGCCGGCGAAAGTTATCGATATTAGCGCGCGTCGTCACTGCCGGGTGCTGCCCGGTGCGGATCGCATACTGCTCAGCAGAGAGGCCAAAGCTGTCCCAGCCCATCGGATGGAGCACGTTAAAGCCCTTTTGCCGCTTAAACCGCGCGATGATATCTGTCGCCGTATAGCCGACGACATGCCCCACATGCAGCCCCGATCCAGATGGGTAGGGAAACATATCGAGGACATAATACTTAGGGCGCTCATCCATCTCCACTTCAAAAGAGTGATGGTCTTGCCAATACTTTTGCCATTTAGCTTCGATCAGCTGGTGGTCATATTTCATTAGCTTCATCCTTAAACGTTGATCTTTGTGGGCAAAATCGTACCAAATCACCTGTTTTGTTTCCACCTGCCGTTGAGATAAGTTTTGGGGAGAGGCGCTGCCTCTCCCCAAACCCCTCACCGCCAAAGGGCCAGCCCTTTGTAATCCCTTTTTGTTAAAAGGCAATGGCTTAAATCGGCTGCTGGTGCAGCCGATTTAAGCCATTCTCATCTAAAACGTTTTGCCGATCACACTAAATTCAAGAGCCCATAGGCAAAATCGGGGTTTTTATGAGGCGAAGTGCCCGCTCCTTCACATAGGTAAGGATAGAAGTTGCATGACTCATTAAGGATTTCCGGCAGATGGGCAAATGTCCCTACACATCCTAAGGCGATATTGACAGCGATGCCGACGACTGAAATTTCCAAAATGCCGCGAGCAATCTGAGCAATCGCCTGATTGCGCGCTTCAAAGTAAAAGCGACCGCTATAGGCCCCCTCATTAGCATCAGGATTGCCATCTCTTAAAACCCAGTGCAGCATCAAAGCTCCCGCTGCCACTCGCCCCAAACCGGATAAAATAGAGACTCCAGGAATATAGCCCAGTGTATCAAAGACAGCATTGCGCACCTTTAAAACTTTAAAAACAAGATCCCTCTCAGCTTTTGGCCAAGTTCTGTGATCATAAAGCGATTGATTAAAGGTCGTACAATTTATAGAGCATAATCCATAAGTGCCAAGCATAAAACCCCCTCCATTTATTTTTAATATAAATAATTATATTTAAAAATTTGTTTTAAAACAACCAATTTATTTATTATCTAGAATAAACAAAAAAAAGACTCTCCTTTTTTTATTGCTGAAAGAGCTCTTCCCTCCTGAACGAGTGAAAAAAAAGAATTCTTTGCCGAAATAGGAAGATTGCCTTAATATTTTCTTTTTTTAAGCATTTAAAGCGCCCTGAGTACTTCAAGTCCGCAGGAAAATCCCAAGCCTTTTTTTAAGGGCTTAAATCTTTAATAGAGGTGAGCGATGACTACTTTAAGCGAATGGCTACT
The DNA here is from genome assembly GCA_029240195.1 of Chlamydiales bacterium. GTDB lineage: Bacteria > Chlamydiota > Chlamydiia > Chlamydiales > JARBTN01 > JARBTN01. Next base: position 26,175 of record JARBTN010000006.1, on the reverse strand, counting down.
CGTCGGAATGATTTCATTAACATCCACATGCATGGCTCTCGGGCCGGAAACAAAGGAAGGTGCAGCGTTGCCACAGTCAAAACAAGCAAATAGCGTCGTCGTCGTCAAGACGACACTCGGCGAATTCGAAATTGAGCTCTACGGAGATAAAACACCGGCTACGGTCAATAACTTTCTCCGCTATGTCGACGAAGGGTTTTATAACGGCACCTGCTTTCACCGCGTCATCAATGACTTCATGGTGCAAGGCGGCGGCTTCACCCCCGACATGAAGCAAAAAAGCACGCATGAGCCAATTGCCAATGAAGCGGAAAAAGGGGTCGCCAACGAGCGCGGCGTCATCGCAATGGCCCGCACCATGGATCCCAATAGCGCAACCAGCCAATTCTTCATCAACGTCGTCAACAATGAATTTTTAAATTTCCAGTCGGCAACCCCGCGCGGATTCGGCTACTGCGGATTTGGCAAAATCACAGCTGGGCTCGACGTCCTAGATAAAATCAAAGTCGTCAAGACCTCTTCGAACAGCGGACACCAAGACGTTCCCGTCACACCAGTCGTCATCGAATCGATCACGCGTAAATAAATAAGAAAGGCCTTTAAGCTAAAGGCCTTTTTTTATAAAACTTCATCCCCTAAAAAGACCGATGTTCGACCTATCCGCCAACTGCAAAAGACACTACATCCCTCCAAGTTCAAACACTTGGGCGGGCAGAAGCGATGGCGAAAATGCCCTCCACTTCCATGAAGCGGTGCAGCTCTTTGACCTCAACAAAGAGTGGCCCAAAGCACATGCTTTCGCCCTCATTGGCTTTCAAAGCGATGTGGGCATCTTGCGCAATCAAGGGCGAAAAGGGGCAAAAGACGGACCCAGCGCATTTCGCCAAGCGCTCGGCGCCCTTCCCGCACCTGCCGATCTCTCCCTCTTTGATGTGGGCGACATCGCCGTGCAAGGAGACGATTTGGAGTCGGCCCAACAGGCGCTTGCAGAAGTGATCTCTCACCTCTTAAAGCTGCAGATCCAGCCCCTCTTAATCGGCGGCGGGCATGAAATGGCCTTTGGCCACTACCAAGGGGTCATGCAGGCCTTTCCCCAGCTCGACTTAGGCATTGTCAACTTTGACGCCTACTTCGATATGCGGTCCCCTCTCCTTGAGGAGGGCGCATGCAAAGGCACATCTGGATCTAGCTTTTTGCAAATTGCGAAAGAGCGGCAAAGAGAGGACCTCGAATTTGACTACACCTGCATCGGCATCCAAACTCACAGCAATACCAAAGCGCTTTTTGACCAAGCCCGAAGCCAATCGGTCATCACCGTGCGCGCCGATGAGATTCACCGCAAAAATATCCACAAACTCTTAAAAACTCTCGACCAGCTGATCGCCAAGAGGACCGCCCTCTTTGTCACCATCAGCCTCGATGTATTTGCCTCATGCTACGCCCCCGGCGTCAGCGCGCCTAGCCCTCTCGGCCTCACCCCATGGCAAGTGATCCCTCTTTTAGAGCGCTTGGCCTATTCAGAAAAAGTGATCGGCTTTGAAATTGCCGAGCTCTCTCCTCCCTATGATCGGGATGGAATGACCGCCAAGCTGGCCGCCCTTTTGATGACTTCGTTTCTTTCGATTGCCTTAAACCCCAAAGCCCACTCATGAACAATCAGCTTCACCTTAAAGCTTTTTTATTTAGCGTCGCCATCGGCGCCCTCATCTGGTTCCTCCCCACCCCGGCAGGGCTACCCGAGCAAGGACAACAACTCTTTGCCATCTTTTTGGCGACGATCATCGCCATCATCGGACAAGCGCTGCCCATGGGAGCGGCCGCTTTAATCGGGCTCACCTCTAGCGTCTTGCTGCAAGTCACCCCAATCGATACAGCCCTTGCTTGCTTTGGCAAAGACATCTCCTGGCGGGTCGTGCTGGCGTTCTTCATCGCCCGCGGCTTCATCAAGACGGGGCTCGGCGCCCGCGTCGCCTATATCTTTGTGCGCCTAATTGGCCGCAAGACCTTGGGGCTCTGCTACGGCCTGATGTCGACAGAGCTGCTCTTAGCGCCGGCCATCCCCAGCATGACCGCAAGGTCGGGAGCGATCATCTTTCCCATCTTAAAATCGCTTTCAGAGTCGTTTGGCAGCTTTCCCCATGACGGCACCAACCGCAAGATCGGCCACTTTTTGACCCTCGCCCTCTTCCAAGCTTCTGCCATCTCCAGCGCGATGTTCATGACGGCCATGGCCGCCAACCCCCTGATCGTCGGCCTAGCCCTAGAGTCGGGCGTCTCCATCAGCTGGGGCACCTGGGCTTTAGCAGCCATCGTGCCAGGCCTCATCAGCTTCATCACCATCCCCCTCATCATCTACAAGCTCTATCCGCCAGAGCTCAAAGAGACGCCGAATGCCAAAGAGTTCGCCTCTGAAAAGCTGAGGTTGATGGGCCCCATCTCTTTAAAAGAATGGGCCATGATCGGCACCTTCTGGATGCTGCTCATCCTCTGGACCGCTGGGGAATCCTTTGGCGTGCACCCGACAGCCGCCGCTCTTTTAGGGCTATCCATCCTCCTCTTGACCAGCGTCCTCACCTGGGAAGATGTGCGCAAAGAGGATGGCGCTTGGGATACACTGATCTGGTTTTCGGTCTTGATCTGCCTGGCCACCGAACTGAACCGCTCTGGCTTTATCTTCTGGATTAGCGAGCTGGCCACCCACGCCTTCAGCGGGCTCAGCTGGCCTATCGCCTTTGTTATGCTATCGCTCCTCTACTTTTACTCCCACTACCTGTTTGCTAGCAGCACCGCCCATGTCAGCTCGATGTTTTCGGTCATCTTGGTCGTCGCCATCTCCCTCGGCACGCCGCCGACACTGGCAGCTTTGGCCTTTGCCTTCATCAGCAACCTATTTGGCGGCCTGACCCATTACAGCAGTGGAACAGCGCCGATTTTATTTGGCTCCGGCTACGTCGACATCAAAGCCTGGTGGAAAGTGGGCCTGGTCAGCAGCGTCGCCAACTTAGCAATCTGGCTCGGCATCGGCTCTATCTGGTGGAAATTCTTGGGATACTGGTGATGTAAATGAGTCAAAACCTGTCTTTTTTGAAATACTCAGGATGCGGCAATGACTTCATCTTCATCGATATGAGCCAGCATAAAGAGCTTGTGATCGAGAAAAAAGTCATTCAGCGCCTTTGCCATCGCCAAATTGGCATCGGCGCCGACGGCCTCATCTTGTTAAAGAGGGGCAAGCACCCCATCATGGAGTACTACAACTGCGACGGCAGCTTTGGCGAGATGTGCGGCAACGGCCTGCGCTGCACCGCTCATGCTGCCTACCAATTAGGCTGGATTGAACGCGAGGGATTTATCGAAGTGCAGGGAGTTCCCCTAGCTGTCAAAGTGGAGGGCGATGAAGTGACAGCAGAGATTGGACCTGTCCTGCCCCACTTTTTCAACGAGCCCTTTGCCTTTAAAGGAGAGACGCTCCAGGTGAGCTTTGTCACTGTCGGCGTGCCCCATGCCGTGGTGATCCTAGAAGAGCCTAGAGACCTCGACCTTCAAGAGATCGGCCCCTTCTTGCGCTCCCACCCGCGCTTTGCCAAGGGAGCTAATGTCAATATTTTGAAAGCCGACCCCTCCTCTCACACGCTCTCTTTAAGAACCTATGAGCGTGGTGTGGAGGGAGAGACCCTCGCCTGCGGCAGTGGCGCCGTAGCTTCTGCTTTTGTCTATAGCCAGCTGCAGGGGATGGCTTCAGAAGGCCAAACTTGGCAGATCCAAGTCCGCTCCCAAGATGTGCTATCAGTCTTTTTCAAACCGCAGGGAGAGGCTATCGCCTGGCTAAAAGGCCCGGCCACCTGCATCTTTACAGGGCAGATGCCGCTAGCAAAGGCGCTTCGATGAGCGCCTTCATCAGGCCGCTCGCCGAAAGGCTGCGCCCAAAGTCACTCGATGAGGTGGTCGGCCAAGAGCATATCACCGGCCGAGAGGGGATCATCGCTCTCAGCATCGCGCGCAAAAAACCCCTCTCCCTCCTCCTCTACGGCCCCCCAGGAACTGGCAAGACGACCATTGCCAGACTCTACGCCAAAGCATTCGATCTGCCCTTTCAATCGATGAGCGCCATCTTCTCTGGCGTCGCCGACCTAAAAAAAATCTTGCAGCAGGGGCAAGACAACCCCCTCTTTGCCAGGCAAACCGTCCTCTTTGTCGATGAAATCCACCGCTTCAACAAGATGCAGCAAGACGCCTTTCTTCCATTTATTGAAGAGGGATCGCTGATCTTAATTGGCGCCACCACAGAAAACCCCGCCTTTGCCCTCAACCAAGCGCTCCTATCGCGGCTGCGTCTTTTAAAATTAAAGGGGCTGGACGAGCCATCCCTCAGCAACATCATCGCCCGCTACGAAAAAGAAAAACCTCTGCCCATCGAGGCAGAGGCCAAAGACTTTCTCATTCATCGCGCGCAAGGCGATGGGCGCTATCTGCTCAATCTCATAGAAAATATCGAGCAGTCTGCAGCCACCAGCGAAAGTCCCCTCTCTAAAGCTGCTTTAGAACAACTCATTCAACAGCGGGCGCCCCTCTTCGATAGGCAGGGCGACCACCACTACACGCTCATCTCAGCGCTCCATAAGTCCATCCGCGGCAGCGATCCAGAAGCGACCCTCTACTGGCTTTCGCGCATGCTCAACGGAGGAGAAGACCCCCTCTACATTGCCCGTAGGCTCATCCGCGTGGCCATCGAAGACATTGGCCTCGCCGATAAAGACGCCCTGCAACTGGCATTGAACGCTGAAAAAGTCTATCGCCTCCTAGGCTCGCCAGAAGGGGAGCTGGCGCTTGCTGAAGCGGCCGTCTATCTGGCGCTCGCGCCCAAAAGCAACCGCCTCTACCAGGCATTTGGGCTCGCGCGCCAGCTGGCCGAGGCCACCAGCCACTTAGCCCCCCCTTCCTTCCTCCACCCCCACAAGCTCACCCGCGACCAACCAGACGCCGAATATCTCTACGATCACGACGCCCCCGACTCCTTTTCCGGGCAAAATTACTTTCCCGAAAAAATGCCCCGGCCCAACCTCTATCAGCCCAAAGAAATCGGCTTTGAGCGGGAGCTCAAAAAGAGAATCCTCTATTTCGAAAGCTTGCGCCAAAGGCGCTAGCACCTAAAAAGAAAGGGAAAGGCCTTGCTCTCCCCCTCCCACTACTTTAGAATCGATGATTTTAAAGTGCCAATTTTTAAGGCTTTAGGTGTGATTTTTCGAAAAAGGGATCAGAAAAACTGATTGCTGCTTCTGCGTGTATCCAAATTTTTTCATGCAAGCGGTTGCACCTTCATAGGCTTTGGCGTATTCATCTTTTTGTCCCTGATTGGCGATCATGGATTTTCTATAATACTCTAAAATTGTGGCCGGGTCTTCAGAAAAGACAGATTCATTGTGCAAAAGCAAGTCGCCCATAGCCTGATAAGCTCGGCTGTCTTTTTGCTCCAGGCCTTGGCTGTAGCAGCCAAAGGCTTTCTTCACATTTTTTTCAGTGCCGACCCCTCTCTCCCAGCATTGCCCCAAGCTGACGCTAGCTTGAGGATGCCCTTTTTCAGAGAGCTCCTTTAAAGTTTTAAAGATGGCTTTGCCTTCTTTGGACGCCTCAAGGGCATTGAGGTGGCGCAATCTATAGTCTGCAAGCTGATATAAAGCCTCCAAATTGCCCAATTTAGCAGCGCGCCTTAGGTAATCTCCTGAGTCGGTTGCTGTGAGCTTTGGATTCTTTAGCGCATATTGGAATAGATAGGCATGGCCGAGCTCAACCAAAGCTCGCTCATCATCCATCTCATCAGCGAGAGCCCGCAAGATGCTAATTGCTGTCGAAGGCATTTTTTGGAGATTTTTCCCTATCTCTTCAAGTTCTCTTTCTACTGTGGCTAAAGGCTCAAGCGGCGCAAGCTTGCGCGCTTCAATATGAGTGGCGGCCTTAGAAAACAATAATCGATCTTGCTGGTCTTCAGGAATATGCCTTAACTCCAAGCATTTCCTAGCCTTCTGCACCACGTCAGAATAAAGCTCGCTCTCTGGATTGCAAGATTGAAGAGCTCTGCTATAATACTCGGAGGCCACTTCGCGATCAAACTCATTCATATTGATCTGTTTCATCCGATCGTCGGCCAGAGCTAAAAAGGGAGCGACTTCAAACTTCTCCCGCTCAGCCCGCGAAAAATGCAAGAGTTTCATGCACTCTCTAGCTCCTATAAGAGCTCGCTCGCGCTCCTGGCCATCGTCCTTTGCTAAATCGATAGCTTCGGCATAATACAACAAAGCTTGCCAAAGCCCTGCCGTACCATCTAATTTTTTCAATTTGACTGTCTTGAGCAATAAATCCCCGTAACCGCGGCAGGCTCTCAAATCGCCATAGTTGATCGCTTCCAGATAGCAATCAGAGGCCTTTCCAAAATCGGGCAAAGTGCCGATCCCCTCAGCATGATAGAGGCCAAGCCAATAGAGAGCCTGGGAGGAATTTTTCTTCTCAAGATCGAGCAAAAATTCAAATTTCAATTGATCGCGCAATGAATCGACAGCCTCATGGCCCAACCGACTGAGTCTTTCTCGTTCAATCAGATGGCCTTTTATCAGCTCCAGGATTTGCTCTGGAAACATATCTCTAGCAGAAAAATCTTCTAAAAACAGATAGGCATGTGCGTCCATAAAGGCCACAAGGCTATGGAGTCTAACATTCCCTAAATCGATCAATCTGCTGATCGATTGATCGATTCTTTGAGATTTCGGCACAAATTCTCTTTCCGTTTCCACGTTGTAGAAAGCTTTGATCAATCTTAAGAGGTGGAGAGGGCTCAAACCCAGCTCTTGGCACTGGATAAAATTGCCTGTGCCCTGATGGCCCTCAAAAGAAAGCTGCGTTGCAAAATAGGGGATTTTTTCTATGACAGCTCTATGAACTTGCAAAGAAGCGTTCAACGTTGGCGCTATTCTTTGAAAAGTAAACATCTCAGGTTGGCTCTCAGCGCCATACTTTTTTTGATATTTTGCTGTATAGATATCGATGTTCTCTTGCAAAGCCTTCAGCGCATCTTTAATTTGCACTGTATTTAATAGGGCGTTGTTTAGATAGCGCTCAAACTCCTCTTGGGCCACGAATGGGCTTTTTTGATGGCCCAAGATTTGTAATATCATCGTCGACTGGTTTTTCAGATTATAAAGAACCGCCTCTGAGTCGGTTTCCACCTCTTTTTTTACTTCTTTTTTAGCGCTCCTATGAGGAAATCGCAGCCCTTTTTTAACCGTCGCCTCCGACTCATCCCCCTCTTGAATCTTGACTCTTCCCAATCTTTTCCCTAAGAGATCAGCTTTTTGGGTGGAGTCTATCGCCTGTTTTGTTAAATCGATTGTCCTCTTGGCAAGCTTTTCCACCTCAGCTAGGGAGCGACCCCGGAAAGAGCGGAGCTGCTCTTGCACAATTAGAAAAAACGCATCGGGGAGCAGCTTGATGTGCTTATCTTTGGCGACCGGAACGACCATGCGCCCTTCTTGGACAACGACAGTCCCTTTTTTAAATTGCTCGAAGACATTGATATCATAAAGCCGATTCGGAACAGAAACTACATCCATGGCTAACCCCTAAATTATAAATTTATATATAACATAAATATAGTTAAAAATATTTATAATTAAAAGAATTATTTTAATTAAAATAATAATTATAAGCAAAGAAGGCAAAAGCATTTAGATAAAAAAAAGCGCCCATAGCTGCAATTAAATATAGCCGGGCGCTCGCTGGATTGAACTCGATGGAAAGAGGGGCCTTAAAAACTTAAGGACTTAAGTTCTTTAAAATGAACTTCTTGAGAGCGGACAAGTCACACGATCCCTCTTGGCGCCCCACCTCTTTGCCTTCTTTAAACACGACAATTGTCGGAATCATCTTAATGTTGAGCCCTTGGCTCGTCAGTGGGCTGCGGTCCGTATTGACCTTGGCAAATCGATAATCGAGCATCTCCTCGGCCACCTGCTTGAAGACCGGCTCGAACCGCTTGCAAGGGCCGCACCATTCGGCATAAAAATCGACAACCCACATCCCCTGCTCTGTCACTTTAAATGTCTCATCAGTCAGGACTTGAAGGCGCTCCTCTCCCGCCAACTGCACGGAATTTTCAGCTGCCGAGGAAAGCGCCGGCATGGCCAGCAGGAAAGCTAGAGAGGAAATAGGGATCAGCCAGTTTGCTTTTCTTATTGTAGCCATAAAAAAACTCCTAAAGTTAGATGCCGGCAAGGCGGCGGCAAAGCTATAAATGAAAATTTTTAGTAGCTCAATCGTAGCAGAGACAAAAAAAAGAAAGCAATCGGATTCGAGAAAGCTCTTGCAAGCCAAAATGGGGAGAGATAACCCTGGCATTTTTTCCCCTCTTTGTTTAGGTTCTGGAAAAAAAGGCGACACATGATGCATTTAGACTTTCTCTTTGAAAATACCCTCTTGCTCAACTTTCTATCGACTTGCCTCATCGGCATCTCACTGATCGTCGTCCGCGCCCTCTTTTTAAAAGCGCTTCAGCAGACGGTGCAGTTCGACCATGAAGACCACCGGCGCGCCTGGGTGGTCAACACCCGCACTCTTTTCCTCCTCCTCTTTGTACTATTAGCAATCTGCATTTGGGCTTCGGAAATTCGCAATCTAGCCCTCTCCTTGGCCACCATCGCTGTCGCCATGGTGATTGCCTCTAAAGAGGTGATCATCTGCATCGCCGGCGCCTTTTATCGCGGCATGGGCAGGTCTTTTTCCATTGGCAACGTGATTGAAATCAACGGATCGCGCGGCAAAGTGATCGACCAGACATTTTTGAGCACTAAGATCTTGGAGATCGGACCCGGCCCTCACCTGCACCATTTCACAGGCCGCATCATTACCATCCCTAACGCCCAGTTTCTGACCCATTCTGTCATCAACGAATGCTTTTCAGAAGAGTTCACCCTCGCCGTGATCGAAGTGAACCTGCCGGCCGACGCCAACTGGCAAAAAGCGGAGCGATCCTTAGTCGAATCGGCGCTCAAAGAGATCTCCCCCTACCTGCATCACGCCAAATCCGAGCTTTTAAAGGTGCAAAAGACGCTCTGGATCGACCCCCCCTCCTTGGAGCCCAAAGTCTTTCTCTCGTTTAAGCAGCACGATAAGATTGAGTTGAAGCTGCGCTGCGCCGTTCCTTGCAACCGCAAAGGAAAAGTGGAGCAGGCCATCTTGCGCAGCTTTTGGAATCTCTATAAAAAAGAGGGGGAAATCAAGGAAATTAAGAAAGATGACTGATAGAGGAAAAACCCAAGGACGCCAAAGAAAGCGCCCTTGGGAATGAAGAACTAAAGGGGACAAAAAGATTTAAGCCTTTGTTTCGACTAAATTCTCCCCCGCTGCGGCATTTGCGACATTTGCGACATTTGCGACAAATTCGGCAGCTGGAGCTTCTCTTCCTTCGACCGGTGTCGGCTTAGAAAGACCCATTTCCACTTTAATTTTTGTCATGATCTCTACAAAGCGGCTCTCCAAAACGGCGCGATCATCCAAGAGGGCTTCCTCTTCGGAAAAAGGTTGCTTCATCGAGGAATAGATAGCGGCAAACTGACCTTTGGTATAATCGGCCAAGTCGTTGTCGCCGGCGGCGTTCGTCATCAACTGTTGGCATTTAGAAAAGAAGCGGGCGGCAAGAGACGCCGTCTGCGGTCGGCTCGCATCTAGCTTGCGCACTTCATTGAGAAGCGAGCGCATGAGGCTAAAGTTTGTCTCAAGCAATTCCCAAGAGGCTTCCAGCTTCTCGATTTTGTATTGGCGATGGAGGCGCTTATTTTCGATCAACTCCTGATTTTTTTGATACTCCTCAGGGCCAAAGACTGTGTTCTCTTCCACAGCGGCTTCATCTTCTAACATCAACTTGGCAATCAGCTCGCTGAGCGGCTTTTTCTTGTTTTTCCCTTGAAGCGTCTCAACGGCCAACTGCTTGCCGATGGCGACGCGAAGCACTTTCTCTAGCAACTTGGTATATTTCTCCAATAGTCTCTTATAGACCAGTTGAATCTTTTCAGAGCTCTTCCCTTTTAGCTGAAGATGCTTTCCTCTGACTTCATCGTGAAGAGTCGTCGTCTCTTTATTAAGATGACTCATCAGATTGGCCAAAGTCGCCGTTTGATTGTGAATCTGAGCAAAAGAGAAAAACTCTTTGGGCTCAGGCAATTCAATGCGCCGCTCAGGCAGATTTAAGTCGTTCATCAACTCTAAATGGGAGGAACAGCTATCGAGAAGACGGAGGCAGAGATCTCGGTCGTTTTTTAAGCGGGTAATCATCTTCTTCAGATCATTTCTATCGTCATGGATGCGCTTCTTATTCTGTTCGAGCTCTTCAGCGCTTTGAGCGCGCCCCATGGTGACCAGGGTGCTTTTCACAGAGGCCGGCAACACATTGAGCGGAGTTTTGAGCGCGTATTTTTCAGCAGATAGCTCTTCAATTTTTTGGTCGATTTGGATGTTGAGCGCCGAAAAGGCCTCTTTGATCTTGGTGTATCTTTTAAAATAGGCGCTGAGAGCCGCATGGGTGGTTGGATTGCCTTTAACTGTAGCTTTGATCTGGTCTTTGGCGTTGTCGAGGGAGCGTTGAATCTCGACAGCGAGGCCAGAGACATCCTTTGATACTTGCAGCAATTTTCTGAGCAGCGTCTTATGATAAAGAGGCTTCTCTTCTAATTTATCTGCCGAAACGACTCTGACAATCGATTTACCCTTTAAGTCTTTGGGGGCATTTCCTGGGTTCAAACTGGCTGCAAGGGCCGAGCGGGCTTTTTTTGAGGAATTAGAGGGTTCTTTTTGAGTGGGGGGTGTCTTGTCAAGGGTTGTCGCGGGCGCTATCTCATGTCTGGCAACAGCATTAGATCCAATGTTCATTTTTACACCTTGGCTTAAAGTTCATGGCTTAAAAAACGAGTCCCTGCCCTGTCTTTTGACTTTACTGTCTAAAAGGCGAGCAGAGGTTAAAGCTTTATGGCTTTTCTCCTTTTTTTTGACTATACTTTTTTCTTTAAAAGAGGACAAGGCCGGATAGAAGATCGAGGATATCAGCTTCAAAGGTATGGAATGTGCCTTGGTCGGCGTAGGTGATGACCTGAAAAGTCCCCTTTCTTCCAGAGCAAAAATAGCCCAAGTAAGTGAAAGGCGTCTTATCGACTAAGGCCTCCACTTGCAACGTCAGCACCTCCCGCTCATTGACCAAAATCTTCCCTTGGTGGGTGAGGCTCGCTTTGGGATCGATGGTGCGCATGTTTTTCAGCACGGCCTCTTCCACCTGTTCTAAAGACATTTCCGCATACTCATAGATGGTGAGGGCAAATACTTTGCGGCTCTTGTGATAAAAAGAGAGGTCGGCATCATCGGTGAACGGCTGAGAAGAGGCGTGCCAAATTTGAGGATTGACCCAAAAGCCGTAGGCGCCCTTCCGACCTCGAATGAGCTGCTTGCCGACCGCCTTTTCCTGAACGCGCTGCAAATCTTTAAAGGCCAGGACATGCTGCTCATAGGCCCAGCGCCCGTCTGGGTAGAGGATGACGCGCACCGCATCTTCAGTGACGGCGCGGATTTCGCTCGCCGCCAAAGGAAGGGCGAGGCTTGTGCTATAAAGGGCAGCCCTCCAGATCTTTCCCCATCTGTCATTTTGGAAAAATTGCAGCAAACGCATAGAAAATAAGGCTCCTTACTGGATAAAGAAAAGCCAGCACCCAAGCGGCTCGATTGGGCTTAAATGCCCCTTTTGCCAGCATATACTCAATTCCCTTGATTATGGGAAATAAAACCTTTAAAAAACCCAAGCAGCCCAGGCATTTGCTTTTCAATTCGCCAAGCAGGGATGGCCTAGAAATGGGGATTAAATGGGGATTAAATGGGGATTACAAGCCCCCTTTTTAAGGGAGCGGGTGCAAGCCATTTAAAAGGGCCTCTAATTCTCCTTGATGGGCGCTATAGCGGTCGGCTGGCCCAAAGGCCACCACCTGCACCGTGCCGAGCTTTCCCGACTCATAGCGGCCATAGGAAAAATAGGGCTTTTTCTTCCAGTCGTAGTTGAGCTGCATTTTAAAAGAGGTGTCGGCAATCTGGCAGGAGACCACTTGGGCATGGCGATCTTTGGCCCGCACATGGCCGATCACACGCTTATGAAAGTCTCTCAATGCAAAGGGGGTGTTTTCGTAGATCACTTGCGCGTAGATGGGCTCTTTTTTAAAACGCAAGGTGAGAGTGGACTCTCCCATGGCCGCAGGCAGCGGCTGCCAAAGGGATTCATCGTAGGTGATTCCATAGTGGCTATCGCCCTCTAAGGATGGAACAGCCGCTTCTCGGCCATTGAGGGAAGTGACAAAAAAAGCCAAAACAGGCAAATAGCGATAGAACATCTGTTCCTCCAAAGTTAAATTTATTTAAAATTTTAATAAATGGGGCAAATCTATTATAAATAACCATCGGCAAGTTGCAACCCTTAAAAGTCCAAATTTGCATGGCGCATAAAACTGCATGGATGGGGTCATTTCGCATGTTGCCGTAAATTCAATCCCATGAGAGCCTATGATGATTTTTCTCCTCCTCCTCCCCCTACTCTTTGGCTGCCAAGAAGCTTCTAAGGAGAGACGACTCAGCGAGAAAAAAATTCCCGTCTCCATTGCCGGCGCCTGCCAAATGGACGTCCCCTTAGAATTAGAGACGCTCGGCATCATCGCTCCCTTGCTCCAAGCGGAAGTCTACCCGGAAGTGTCGGGCTTATTAGTTAAAACGCATGTGCGAGAAGGAGCGTTGGTCAATAAAGGGGACCTGCTCTTTTCCATTGAAGAGGGCTCTTATCGCGCCCACTTTGAGGAGATGGAAGCGGAGCGGCTTAAAAGCCGCATGAGCCAAAGCTTTGCTAAAAGCCAGCTGATGCAAGCTGAAAGGCTCTTTAAGACAGAGGCCATATCAGAGAGCGAGCTCAAAAATTACCAGGAAAAGGCGCTCATCGCCGAAGCGACCCTTGAAGCTATCGAGGCTCGGCTGAAAGTGGCCCAATTGAATTTAGATAGCTGCCGCATCAAAAGCCCGATCGGCGGCAAGATTGGCTTTTTAAGCAAATCAGAGGGCAATTTAACCTCGCCGCAATCTAAAGAGCCGCTGGCCATCATCGAAGGGCTCGATCCTCTCTCAGTAGCAGGAGCCATCCCTGAGCGCTATCTCGATCTATTTTTAAAAGACGTCGAGCAAAAAGAGTGCTCTCTCTTCCTCCCCTCGAAAAGAGGAGCGGTTTTTCGAGCGCGCATCCACGCCACCGATAACCGCGTGGACAGCAAAACGCGCATGCTGCGCTTTAAGGCCACCCTTTTAGAAAAAGCGCCTTTGCTACCAGGCCAGGCCGTCTATTTAAAGGTGCCGCTCGAAAGACTCGAAAAAAAGACGGTCATTCTCAAACGCGCCGTGCGTAAAGATGAAGTCGGCCATTTTGTATTTGTCATCAAAGACCAAGTGGCGCATAAGCGCAAAGTCACCTTGAGCCACTCTTTTCAAGATCGAATCATCGTCGAAGAGGGATTGGCGCTCGAAGAGCAAGTGGCTGTCGAGGGGCAATTTCAACTTGTCGGCGGCGAAAGCGTTGAGGCCGTCCCTTATCGAGAGGGATCATGAATTCACTTAAAGCCCCATCAAATCACCTGTCCATCAATCTATCCAAACTATTCATTCTCCGGCCTGTCATGACATTTTTGCTCATGGCCTCGCTGACCCTTTCAGGCATCTATTCCTATTGCCTCTTGCCAATAAGCGACTTGCCAAATGTCGACTACCCCATGATCTTCGTCTCCACATCCTACCCCGGAGCTAGCACCGAAACGGTCAATTTGGCCATTACCAAGCCACTGGAGCAACAGCTGATGACCATTCCCGGCGTCGAGACGATCCTTTCCGATAGCTTCTCCTCTTTAAGCCAAATCCGCCTGCGCTTTTCTCTCGATAAAGACATGGGGGTTGCGGCCAATGAAGTGGCGCAAGCCATCGACAAGGCCCCTTTGCCCAGGGACTTGACCCATAAGCCGCGCTACCGCAAGCACAACCCATCTGCCGCGCCCATCCTCTACCTCTCCTTAAGGAGCCCGTCGGCTTCACAAAATGAGCTCTACAAAATAGCCAAACACCACCTATCCAATCGCTTTACCACCATCCAAGGGGTGGCCCAAGTTTCCCTATGGGGCTCGCAAAAAGCCTTTCGCATCTATGTCGACCCCATCTTGCTGGCAGGGGCCAATCTCGACTTGGAAGAGGTGCTGCAACGCATCAAATCGCATACAGCAGAAATTCCCTTAGGCACTATAGACTGGGGAGCTTTGCGCATCGACTTGAAGACGCAAATCGAGCCCGTCTCCAAAGCTAATATTGAAGAGATCATCTTAGAAGAAAGAGAGGGCACTCAATTGCGGTTGAAAGATATCGCCCGAGTAGATGAGGGATTAGAGCAAGACCCTTCCTACGTGCGCTACTTTGACGCTCATGAAGAGCAAAGGGCGCTCATCTTGTCAATTGAAAAGCAGCCCGGCTGCAACACGGTAGACGTCGCCCAAAAAGTCAAAGCCCTTTTAAAGCCCATTCAAGATGAAATTGGAGCTGAATACACCGTTGAGGTGATGTTTGACCGCTCTTTATTGATCGAGCAGTCGCTCCATGAGATGAAAGAGACGCTTGGTTTTTCCTGCCTATTGGTCATCTTGACCATTTTCTTTTACCTCGGCCGCCTCAGTGACACGCTTGTCCCCGCCATCGTCATCCCCCTCTCTTTGCTCGGCACCTTCAGCGCCATGCATGCCCTAGGCTATAGTTTGGACAATCTATCGCTTTTGGCGCTGACTTTGGCCATCGGCTTTGTCGTCGATGATGCCATCGTGGTGATGGAAAACATTGTTCGCCTCAAAGAAAAAGGAGAGAGCGCTTTTTCCGCTGCCATGCAAGGCTCTTTAGAGATTGGCTTCACGATCTTATCGATGACTGTCTCTTTGATCGCCGTCTTCATTCCCCTCTTTTTCATGCAGGGGCTGATGGGCAAATTCTTGCAAGAGTTTGCCGTCACGCTAGCTGTTGCCGTGGCCTGCTCCGGAGTGATTTCCCTGACGTTGACCCCCATGCTCATGAGCCGCTTTCCTTTTCAGCAAAAGCCAGCGCGCTTTAAAGGAATGTCCGATGGGCTCAACGAGGGGTTGCTTAAAGCTTATATTCCCTTGCTAAAATGGGCCATCGGCCATCCCAAGGCCACCTTAACGCTCTTTTTTCTCTCCATCGCCGGCACAGTCGGCCTCTATCAGCTGACGCCGGCTGAATTCATGCCCGATGACGATTCAGGCTCCTTGATCGTCTGGATGGATTGCGACAGCGCTCAGAGCCCTTATGAGACCGTAGAAAAGATAAAAATGGTCAATCGACAGCTTGCTAAAAACCCGCACCTGCAAAAGGCCTTTTCCCTCTTGAGCGGCAATGCATCGGGCTATAGCTTCCTCTCCTTAAAGCCGGCGCATCAGCGCCCCCCTATCCAGCAGATCGCCAAAGCGTTGAAAGAGGAGTTTCAAGGCGTGCCCGGACTTGTCTTAACGCCCATCCCCTTGGCCTCGCTAGACTTGCCCTTTAAATCGATGGGCAGCGGCGGCTATCAATATAGCCTGAGAAGCTTTGCCCTCGATGACTTGGAGGCGGGCGCCGCTAAAATGGTGCAGGCCATGAGTCAATCCCCTCGATTCCAGCGCGTCTCATCAGACCTAGGGAAGAAGAAGTTGCAGATCAATGCCGTCATCGACAAAAATATCGCCGCTCTGCACGAGGTGACCCCAGAAAAAATCCAAAACGCCCTGCGCATTGCCTTTTCTGAAAGCCAAGTGGCCCTCTTAGAAGAGCTGGAAAATCAGTACCCGCTCCTTTTGAGAGTGGAGACAAGCCGCAACACGCCTCTCTCCACCCTCTTCCTGCGCAATAAGCGCCAAGCGCTCGTCCCCCTCTCCAACTTAGTCGACATGGAGGAGCGGTTGACACAAGAGTCGATTCACCATGAAGACCAAGTGCCGGCGATCACCCTCTCTTTCCACTTGGGAGAGGGGGTCTCTTTAGAAGCGGCCATGGAGGAAATTGAAGGTCTCAAGGGCGAGATTTTGCCAGCGCACATCAAAGGGCGCCCTCAGGGGGCGGCGCAAGGCTTTGCCCTCTTTTTAGAGTCCATCCTAGTCTCCCTGCTCCTTTCTGCTTTCATCATGTATATCGTTCTCGGCATGCTCTATGAAAACCTCATCCACCCGCTGACCATCTTAGCCTCGCTGCCTGTGGCCGCTCTCGGCGCGCTGCTCACCCTCTATCTCATGAACAAACCCCTCTCATTTTATGCCTTCATCGGGCTGCTTTTGTTGCTGGGCATCGTCAAAAAAAACGGCATCATGATCATCGATCAGACCTTAACTTTAAAAGAACAGGGGCTATCTCCAGAGCTTTCTGTCTATCAAGCATGCCTAATCCGATTTCGGCCGATCATGATGACCACCTTTGCCGCCGTCTTTGGAGCGCTCCCCATCGCTCTCGGCTTAGGAGCGCAAGCCTCGGCGCGGCAAGGGCTTGGCCTGGCCATCATCGGCGGGCTGCTCTTTTCCCAATTGTTCACTTTGCTTTTTACCCCCGTGCTCTATCTCTCTTTCGAGAAAATGGGGTCTTTGGGGCGCAAAACAGCCATTTCCCCATCCTAAGAGGGGGCAAAGACCACTCTCATTGCAAATGATCAGATACGGATCAATAAAAAAACCTTTATCATATAAGAATGCTATAAATATAAATCATTGAATACAAGGCCTTTTCGGCCGAAACCGAGGATGCTCAACATATGAAACTACCTAAATCTTTGACCTATGACTTTGAAAAATTACAAAAAGCGCTAGAAGAATTGGCGATGGGCCTGGTTACCGACAGCCGCGTTGCCGCCAAGTGGACCAGCCCCCCTTTAAGGCCTGCGCAGCAAGCCTTGATGGCGACGGAGCCTTTTTTCTCCACAAGGATCCCGATCAATAGCCGAGTGAACCTCTGGCCGAAGCGAAAAGATCAAAGAAGGTGGATTGAAAAAGGAGCGCTTGCGCAAGCTAAAGAAGCGCCTTGCCAGAAGTGGGATGACTTCAATGAAATAGAAAGCCTCAAGGAGCGCTCTAACTCTGTTGATTTTCTTTTAGAGCTGGCCTTGCAAAATCCCCTGATAGAGAAGATCGATTTGGCCAAAAGCGATCTCAGCGATGCGGCCCTTCTCAAAATCGCGGCCGCCTGCCCTCATCTCAAACATCTCAATGTAGAAAATTGCCCCCATCTCACCGCTAATGCCCTTATGAAAATTGCCAAGAGAGGGCAGCTGCAAAGCTTAAATGTCTCCAACTGCTCTTTGCATGATCCCTTCTTCCTCTGTCTGGCCAAGCATTGCCCCCATTTAGAGACGCTGCATCTGGCGGGGTGCCCCATCACTGAGCAAGGGTTGATTGAGATGGCCCTGCATTGCAAAAACCTAGCCGAGCTCGATGCCAGCAATTGCCCAGGGGCCAGCGACCGCGCCTTGATCGAGCTGGCTCTACACTGCCCGCGTCTGCGCGTGCTTCGTCTTATACACTGCCCCATCTCTTCCATTGCCTTAAATTGCTTGAGAGCCTGGAATATTCACCCGCTCAAGCTGTTCTTGTGACCACCGGACCCTCAAAATTGGGGGCGGGAGCAGAGGCAGCGCCCCTCCCCTTTTCTTCTAGGTCAGCTTGTGGGCAACAAGAGGGGCTTTAGCCATCCTATTACCCACATCTCGTAACTAATTTAGCCCTTAATAGTTATTTAGCCAAAAAAACTTCCGAGGGTCATCCCGAAAGGGATCCTTCTTTATCCTGTCAAGGCAACGCAAGTTGCCTTGACAACTGAAAGCCTTTTTCTTTAAGCCTTCTGATAGCGTTAGCTATCAGTGGTTTAAAGAAAAAGGCTTATCGTCTATCTAAAAAAACAGGGATTGCAAAGGGGCCACGCCCTTTTGCCAGAGAGGGGTACAAGGGGAGAGGCAGCGCCTTTCCCCTTTCTTCCTACTCAAATTGTGGGTAATAGGATGGGCTTTAGCCCGTTGGAAGGAGGCTAGTACCCCATCCACTCAGTTTTGATGCATGTCTAGATCTCAACATTAAATGGATGGGCGACTCTAGTCTTTGCCGATCAGCTCCACGCGGCTCAAAGGAATGGCTAAGCGCACATTGAGCTGTCCGATGAGATCGATGCATTTGAGCAAGATCTCCTGCTGCACCGTCTTAAATTCGAAGATGTCGGTGCGCAGGGTATAAGCGGCCACTTGGATGTCGACAGAAGGGGCGATGCTGGTTAAAAAGGCCGTGGGCTTGAAGAAGGGGTCGACCTCCGGATGCTCTTGCACGTAGGCCAAAACAGCATCGATCACTTCTTTGGATCTGTTGATGTCTTCTAAGCTAAGCGAGAGGACAAAATTGATCTTGCGGTGGGTGATGCGGCTGGTGTTGATGACGATGCTTTGAGAAAAGACGCTGTTTGGCACATAGATGGGCATCTTCTCAAAGCTGCGCACTTTGGTCTGATACCAGCCGATGATCTCCACTTCGCCGTCTAACTTCTTGTCCGGTATGGAGATCACATTGCCGATGGTGAACGGCCGAGTGAGGTAGATCATGGCCCCACCGAATAAGTTTGCTGCCATATCGCGTCCGGCAAAGCCGAGCGCCACCAAGCCGCCGCTGCTCAAAGCGACCAAGGCCTGCCAAGGAATTTCCAGCACTTGCAGGCCGGTCAACACAGCTAAGACCAGCAAAAGAATTGTCGAGCTTTTGCCGATCAAGTCGATGCTCGCCTTATCCAGCATCTCTAGATTGCGCGGCAGCTTAGCCAGATAGCGCTCTTGCAAAGCCCCCTTCCATTTTAAGCTACCCCAGGTGAGAAACGTCACCAAAGAGAGGGGCCATAATTTTTCGACCAAGAAAAGGTCTTCCCCTAAGCCGCAGTCGCCTAAAAATTTCTTAAGACCAAAGCAAAAGAAAAACGACCAAAGGATAAAAATTAAGGGCAAATGCCATGAGGCAAAGAAAGTGGAGCTCCAAGGCTCTTTTGCCTGGCGGTAGTTCTTTTGCAAGTACTGCCACACCCTCTCGGCAATCCAGGTCATCAAAGAAGCCATCGCCAAAAGGGAGACAAATTCGCTAAAGAGCCAAAGTAAAGAGTATTCTTGCATGTCTATCATATCAAAAAAAAAGGTGTTCAAGTTTAAGGGTGCATTACACTGTACACTAAATAAGATACATAAAAGTAGAGAAAAGAGGAGAGCACGTCATTGAAGGCTGTGACAATAGGCCCTGAGGCGACGGCCGGATCGATCTTCCAGTAAGCAAAGAAAAAGGGGGAAAAGACGCCGAGGCAAGTCGCCGTCAAGCACGCGCCAAAGACCCCTGCGGCCACAATCGAACCCACCACCAGCGAGTCAATATCGGTGATGAGCAAGCCAAAATCATTGATGGCATAGGCAAAAGTGCCGCAGAGCAGCCCAAACACCGTGCCGATCATCAGCCCGAGCGAAATTTCCTTGGATACCGTCTCTTTGCAAGCGCTCAAGGAGACTTCGCCTGTGGCAATCCCCCGCACCAACAAGGTGCTGCACTGAATGCCCACATTGCCGCTCATGCCGGCAATCAAAGAGATGAAGTAGGGGACGACAGCAAACCACACAGCCCCTTGAAAATGGCTCATGCCCGTTGCGGTGACCATGCCGGCAAATAAAGTGACGATGAGCCAGGGCGCGCGCCATATAAAGCGCTTCCATGTGGGCTCATACTCTTTTAAATCCTCCACGGTGCCGGCAATCTGGGAGATCGTATCCTCTTCAATATCCTCCATCGCCTCGACAACGTCTTCATAGGTGATGACGCCAACCAGCACACCCTCTTCATCGATGACCGGCAGAGCCGGGATTTTATAACGGGAGACCAATTCGATGACCACCTCGCGCGGCGTAGCCGGCTGAACGCTGTGCACATTTTGCCGCATCACCTGCTTTAACGGCAGATGGCGCGGGTTGATGATCAGGTGGCGAGCGGGCACAATGCCGATCAATTCTCCCGCATCGTTGATGACAAAGATGCGGCGCGTCAGATCGATGCCCGGATGGTCGCGAATGTGTAGAGCCACTTGGCCGATGGTCACATTCATATGAAAGGAAAAAAATTCGTTGGTCATCAGCCGGCCGGCGCTATTGCGCTCGTGCTTTTGCAAGTCAAGAATGCGGCGCACTTTGGCGTCGTCAACTAAGTTCAAGACGCGATTGGCCCGCTTATCGGTCATGTCGTCTAAAATCCAGACGGCTTCATCGGGCGGCATCTTTTCGAGGAGGTCGGCTATTTCCTCATCGCCGATATGGCGGAAGATGGCCAGCCGCGCATTGCTGCTGCAGTTGATGATGAAGCTGGTCTTGCCCTCTAAACTGGGCAGGTTTTCATACACAATATGCCGAGCTTGAGGAGGCAGATAGGTGACAGCGTGCGCCAAGTCGATGGGGTCGTGCTCGATGGCGATTTTGGCCACTTCATGCTGCGCCACTTGCGAGGTCTGTTCGTGAAAGGCGTCTAACAGGCGCTGTTTGAGAAGGTCTTGATAGCGTTTAGCCTCGTAAAAGTCCGCTTCGCGCTCAGCTGGCAGCCCCTCTTCTGAGTCTTCATGCCGTTGATCTTTAATATTGGGCTCCATGCTTACCCCCTTTTGGCAACTCGCATTTTTCAATTTGAAAAATTGGTCAAATCAAATCCATCTCCTAATGCCTAGACACTTTGTGTCTAGGCATTAGTACCTCATCCACTTAATTTTGAAGTGTAAAACTGATGCGAAAGCTCTCGAGATTGGACTTATGCAAGATCCTTTATATTTTTAATATTAAGGAGCTTGCATAAGTCCAATCTCGAGGCTTTGGCGCAGTTTGACACTCATCAAAACTAAGTGGATGGGGTACTAGGAAGGTTAATACAGATTAATATTAAAAAACAAATTAAAAGCAATTAACTGAAGAGAGCAAGCCCCCTTTAAAGCCCCTCTGCCGCTAAAACCGCGCCAATCTTGAAGTCCATCGGACGAGCTTTCGCTTTGAGTTTTTAAAAGAGGAGGATGAGACGGCTTTAGGATAAAATTTAACCCTTTTTTTTGAAAAAAAAGGGCGCTCAGAGGCCTAAAATCCCCTCTTGCCGAAGGGCAATCCTTTTAAAGATGAAGCAACAGAGGGCTACTGCTTGAGTTTTTTAAACCGATGAAGTATAATCTGTTACCATTACCGAAAGAAGCCTCTTTAGATGCACTCTCTTCTAAGCCAGGGGCATGCTCTTTGCTGAAAAGTGGGTTCTTTTGAACCAGAGGATGCTTCTTTCTCTTAAACATTAAAAAGGTTCAGACTTAGAGCATGACAGATCGAGAAAAAATTCGCAATATTGCCATCATCGCCCACATTGACCATGGCAAAACGACCCTTTTAGATGCGCTGCTAAAGCAGTCCAATGTCTTCCGCAGTGGCCAAGCTGTCAGAGAGCGGGTGATGGATTCCTACGACCAAGAGATTGAGAGAGGGATCACCATCTTTGCTAAACAAACAGCCGTCTTTCACCGCGACTATAAAATCAATATCATCGACACCCCCGGACACGCCGACTTCTCAGCGGAAGTGGAGAGAATTTTGGGGATGGTCAACGCTGTGCTTCTCTTAGTCGATGCCTCAGAAGGGCCGATGCCTCAGACGCGCTTTGTGCTATCAAAAGCTCTCAAAATGGGCCTCTGCCCCATCGTCGTGCTCAATAAAATCGACCGACCAAGCGCCGACCCTGACCGCGCGCTCAACGAGACGTTTGACCTCTTCGTCGAACTAGGCGCCAATGAAAAGCAACTCGACTTCAGCTACCTCTACGCTTCCGGAATCGGCGGCTTTGCCTATGTCGATCCCGACCATCCGTCCGACAACATGCAGCCGATGCTCGACCACATCATCTCCCATGTCGCACCTCCTGAGGGAGACCGCGAAGCTCCTTTCTTGATGCAAGTATCGACCGTATCTTATGATGACTACATGGGCCGACAAGCAGGCGGACGGATCCTCAACGGATCGATTCGCAACGGCCAAACTGTCGTGCACATCGACAATAAAGGCGAGCAGACGCGCCGTCAAATCCTCCGCGTCGAGACTTACCTGGGCTTGAAAAAAGTAGAAGTGGAAGAAGCCTTTGCCGGTGACATCGTCAGCCTATCGGGCATTATCGACGTCTCTGTCGGCGAAACTTTGACCGACCCGAGCCACATCGTCACCTTGCCTCCGATCTCCATCGACGAACCGACAGTCTTCATCGACCTCAGCGTCAACTCCAGCCCCTTTGTCGGTAAATCAGGTCAGCATGTGACGATGAATAAAATCCGCGAGCGCTTAGAAAAAGAGAGACGCTCCAACATCTCGCTGCGCATCGATTTTTCCGAAGACCAAGATAAAGTCACTGTCGCCGGTCGCGGCGAGCTCCACTTGTCTGTCCTGATCGAGGCCATGCGCCGCGAAGGCTACGAGTTTAGCGTCTCTCGGCCAAACGTCATCACCAAGATGATCGACGGAAAAATGCATGAGCCACAAGAGAAAGTCTTTGTCGAAGTTCCAGAAGCGTTCTGCGGCGTCGTCATCGAGGACCTCTCTAAGCGCAAAGGGCTGATGCAAAGCCTCGATCAAAATGAGCAGGGCATCTCCTCTTTAGAATTTTTGATGCCGACAAGAGGCCTGATGGGCTATCGCAACCAATTCCTGACAAAGACCAAAGGACTTGGCATTTTGACCTCTTCTTTCGACAGCTTCGTCCCAATGCGAGGAGATATTCCAGGCCGCGCCAACGGCGTGCTGATCTCCAATGCAGCTGGAAAAGCGACCGGCTACTCCATCTTCAACTTGCAAGACAGAGGCGTGATCTTTGCCAGCGCCGGCGATGAAGTGTACGAGGGAATGATCATCGGCGAAAACAGCCGCGACAACGATTTGATCGTCAACGTCGTCAAAGGCAAGCAGCTGACCAACGTCCGCGCTTCCGGCACCGATGACCATATCACCTTGACGCCTCCGCGCAAGTTCAACTTAGAGCAAGCCATCGAATACATCCAAGATGATGAGTTGTTAGAAGTGACGCCCGACTTCCTCAGAATGCGCAAGCGCTACCTGACAGAAAACGAGCGCAAACGCTTTTCTAAATAAGCGGCGCTTTGAGAGGGAGGCTTTTCTAAGCCCCCTTCTCAAAATGCTCCTTCCACCAAACAAAAAAGGCTTTAAGCCCTGAAGATGCAAATCTTTCGGGCTTAAAGCCTTTTGTCTTTTAAGAGAACCCTTTCCCTTTTAAATCGATTCGTCCTCTTCTTCAGCAGAGAGCTCTTGAATGAACGCTTTGAAGCTAGGGTCGGCCTTTAGTTCGCTCAGCCAATCATCTTGCAACATCTCTTCTAAGAAAGGGAGGCCGTTGACCTCTTTGGCTTTATTTAGAAAGTAGAGGGCAAGGGAGCAATCCTTCCGTAGAGCATACAGGCAAGCTAAGTGATAAAAGCTTGCTGTATTGCCAAGGGAAGCGGCTCGGTAAAGCGAGCTTTCCGCCTTCTCCATTAAATCTGTCTCCAAGTCCGCATATCCCGGGTCTTGATTGAGCTGCGCTAAGCTAATCCAGGTCACGCCAAGCTCTGCAAGAGCTAGGTCATCTTCTGGGTCTTGCTCAATGATGGTTTCAAAACAGCGGGCAGCTTGATGTAGGCACTCCGAGTCGGCGGTCATCTCCCCCAGATGAGAAAGAGCGAGCGCTAGATTATAGCGCGCGGCTTCAAAGGTCGGATCGGCCGATAAGACAAAGCTGAGCACTTGGCAAGCTCGCTCGTAGTGCTTTTCATCTTCACAATAGTCGCCCAAGTAATCGAGAGCGCAGCCTAAGTTGTAATAAAAGTCGAGGCTCGCCTCGCCCCCTTGTTCTTGCATCAATTCGATGGCTTTTTCAAAGTAGTGGATGCCGAGTTCCACATCCTCTTGCTGCCGATAGAGCTCGCCCCTTTTTAAAAAGGCAATCCCCAAGTCGTTGAGCAAGTGAGGCGTCGGCGGCTCTAGCTTGATCGCCTTTTCAAACGAATCGATTGCCTTTAAGAGGAGCAACTGGTCTTGCATGGAGCCGAGTGCCGTATAGCAAAGGCCCACTCCCTGCCAAAGGCTGGCGCTCTCTTTTAAGGAGATGCCGCGCTGGTATTTCTCGATAGCCTTTAGATAGTAGACTTCATCGGAGAAATAGCGACCGAGCTCATAGAGGCAGTCTCCGTAGATTTCCCAGGCAAAGGCATTCTCTTCGTGCAGCTCGATGCTCTTGATGACTTTTTCTTCTGCGCCTTTCAATAAGTCCAAGCGCTCTTGCATCATGCCGAGGAGCAGCTCAGATTTTGCCCAGTGCAGAAGTACGCTTGGCTGGTTGGGCTCGCAGGCATCGGCGATGGCAAATTTTTCTAGAGCTTCCTTAATCTTTTGGCTGCTCTGCAGCTCTTGCCCGGCCAAGGTGAGCAGCTGCCCCCACTTGAGCCAAAGCAAAAAAGAATCGGGATTGCTCTCGCCAGCCTTTTGAAAGGCCTGTGTCGCTTGCAACAGGTAGCTTTGCTTGAACGTTTGGCTATAAAGCTCTTGGCAAGTGACGGCCAAATTGAGCTCCGCCTCGAAAAAAGGCTCCAATTCCTTTAAAGCGCGCTGATAAAAGGACACGGCCTCTTCCAACAGACCCGGCCTTTGGATGAGTGTAGAGAGATGGACAATGAGATTGCCATAGTCGTTAAAGAACTTAGGGTGGCTGCAACCTTCGGCTAGCGCTCTTTCAAATTGGCGCAGGGCCTGAAAGAGATCTGCCGGCTCTCCAGAAGCTCTGCCGGCAGCAAATTGGCAAATGCCAAAGCGCCAAAAAAACTCAGGGCGTTTATTTTTTGCTTTTTCAGGCAGGTAAGGATAGGCTCTCAAAAAACGCTCTTCTGCCTCTTGCAAGAGTTCTGCTTGGTTTCCCAAAAGGGCCAGATGGGTGAGGACAACTCCCCACTGGTACCAGGCATCGAAGAAAAGAGGATTGACACTGGTGGCTTTTGAAAAGCTGTCGGCGGCCATCTTCAGCGACTGCTCATTTTGAGCATGGGCTGCCAGCACTTTTCCTTGGCGGTAGTAAACCTTGGCGCTTTGGGGAGCGAGGCGTTCGGCCATGGCGAACGAATCAAAGACTCCCCCTTGATGTTTTTTTAGCTGCTTTTCCCCTTGCATGACGAAGAGGAGGGCAAGCAGCTCTTTCTCTTTGGCAGGTAGCGGCGACCAGGTGTTTACATCCTTAAACTCTTCAAGTCGCTGTAGGCTACGCCCTTTGTACATTTCTTGAATCGTCTTTGAAAGCCAATGCGACATTTTTAAGCTCCTCAAATCAGTCAAATAGAGTCGATGCCGAGCATCTTTTGCACAATATGCAAAGCTCTTCCACGCACTTATAGAGAGGCTGATCTGCCTTAAGCATTTTTTCAAAGGCTCTTTGCGCTTAAGACAGGGCCTCTTTTTAGCACCATCACGTTTTTAAAAGAAAAGGAGAGGGCTTTCCAGAGAAAGCGATCCGATCCCAGGAGGTTCTCGAGGAATTCCAATCTTTATTCAGGATAACCCACCGTTTCTTTTAACACAATCGCCGAGCTAGAGATACCTTTTTTTCTTTAAGGTCGCAAGCTCTTCTTAAAAAAACAGAGCAAAATCAATAGATGGGAGAGAGAAGCGGGAGAAAAAGACCCATTTTTCGGGGTGTACGGGGAGTGCTCAGCCACAAAATTTTAAAAAATCCTTTTGCATCTAAAATATAGGACACAAAAGAGTTAAATGGCTATTAAAACTAAACGATAACAAATATTTTATCTACATTCACCATTAAAAGCAAATGAAAATCAGCGAACAACTCTTGAAATTCCCTGCTAAAAACAAATTCTTTTGCATTAAAAATAAATAACATTTGGAACTAGTGCCCAACCACAGATGTTGTTGCGCATGTTAAACGGCGTCAAAGCCTCTAGAATCGATCGATTCTAAAGAGCTTTCACGCTCGTTTGACACGTAAAAACAAATGT
>JARBTN010000005.1 GCA_029240195.1 Chlamydiales bacterium | reverse complement strand
ATCTAAATCGATGCTCAACACCTGCAAAGCCTTTTGGTCTTCCTCTGTTTCATAGGGCGCAAGAAAGATCACCCCTTGTATATCGCCGAGAAAGGTGCTTACCTCTTGTAGCTTCTTTTGGTTGAAAGGCTGGTCGAGCCAGATGCCATCGCGAAAGGTCATCTCTTGCAGATCGATTTCTTTTTGATTTTGTAAATGTTGTATTTTTTCTTTTTTGCTCATTTTTGAGCTGAAGGTGCTGAAAAGCTTAAAAGGTTTGAAAGATTTTTCCTTTTTCTCTATGCGCTCGGGCTGCCCTTGGGACGTTAGAGGGCTCTCTATTTTGGTCGACTGTTTTCTCTGAGAGGGGGGGATTTGAAGCGACTCTGAAGAAGTCGTACGCGCTCTTTTTTCTCTTCCTTCTGAAAAGAGAGTGCTTCCTTGTTCCTGAGTTTTCTTGGCAAATGGAAAAGAGCCGGATAGCCTGCGGATTCTAGAAGAGATATTGCCAAGGCGATTGATCGATCGGATTTCTTGGCTGTACGCTAACGTTTCTTGTGCTTTATCTTGAACGGCTTTATCTTTCGGCGATGACTTTTTCTTTGGGCTGGCCAGAGGGTTAGTTTTAACAGCCCCTGTTACCAATAGGTTATGTTCATCTGGAGTTATGTTCATATTATAAACCTTTTATTAATGTTATTTAATTATAATTTATAATAACATTAATAAATAAATCAAACTAAATTATTTATTAATAAAAGCTGTTGCCGGCAAGTATTAATTTATATTGCTTGTTCCTCTGCTTTGAAAAAAAAGAGGAAACATTCAGGGCAGAATGAGCTTCCGGCAAAAAGAGCTCTACAGTATGATCAAAAAAATTTTAAAAAGGGGAACTTAAAGCCATGCTGCGAGCCTATTTGATTGCCAATACCAATATGTACGATGTGAAGCGGTACTTCACAGAAAAGCTTGTGCAATCTTTAGAGCGGCTGGGGGTGAGCTGTCGGGTGCTCGATATCGATGAGAAAGGGCTGACGGTTCAGCATATTGAAGAAATTCGCCAATTCAATCCTCAATTCATTGCCAGCTATCATAGCCAGCAGCCGCTTCCGGATGGCAAATTTTTCTGGGACTATTTAAAAATCCCCTTTTTAGCGCTCCTCGTCGATCCGGCGGTCTATGCTTTGCCTCTTTTTTCAAGCCCCAATACGTGGGTCACCTATATCGACCAGGATGATGAGATGCTATTGAAGGCCGCCGGCGTGAAGCACTCCCTCTTTTGGCCCCATGCCATGGATCGGGAGCTCGGCGCGCCTGTCTCTCAAGAGCGCCCCTATGATGTGGTCTTCTTTGGCAGCTTTTACGACCACCTAGAGCTAAAAAAAAGCTGGGAAAAGGAGTCAGCAGAGCTTTTAGAATCGGCTTTAGCTCTCTTTTATCAGGGCCAACTTTCTCTCTTAGAGGCGCTTTGGCAGACCCTCATCGAGCGCCATATCCCGCTAGACTCAGTCGATTTTGCTGGGCTATTTTTCCAGCTGGATTACTTCATGCGCGGGCAAGATCGCCTAGCTCTTCTCTCCTCCATTCGAGATGCCTCTTTGCATGTCTTTGGAGACACGCATGAGGAGACGTCTTTTGGCCGCAGTTGGTCAGATGTGCTCGGCCAGCAAAAGAACATCACCTTTCATCCGGCCGTAAATTTTGCCGAGTCGCTGAAAATTTTGCAAAAAAGCAAGATGGCGCTCAACCACTCTCCCTTCTTCAAAGGGGGAGGGCACGAGCGGGTCTTTAGCGCAGCCATGTGTGGCAGCTTAGTGATCTCCAATGAGAGCCGGTGGCTGCAAGGGCAATTTAGCCAAGAGGAGATGCTTTTCTACTCCCTGCAAGATAAGGCGGGGCTCAATCAGCAAATCAATGCCTTGCTTGCCGATGATAGCAAGCGACAGAACATGGCCGAAAAAGCGCGGCAAACCGCACTTTGCCACCATACCTTTGACGCCCGCGCTGAAGAGCTCTTAGAATTTATATTAAACGCCATTCATGCTGAGTGAGGGAGGAAGTTTTGGTCTTTAATCACATCTGTTTTCTTGTAAATACCAACTTATACGACACCAAGCGCTACTTTGTCAGTTGCCTGGTTAAGGCCTGTCAAAGGGCCGGCATCCACAGCAGCGTCATCGACTCCGATGCTTGGAATGAGGTGACGGCCCAAAAAATTGCCGCTCTCAATCCCGATTTGACCTGCTCTTTTAACGAAGTGCTGCCCGATGAGATGGGGCGCTTCATGTGGGATGATTTGCAGCTGCCCCATTTGGCGTTGATTGTCGATCCGGTCATCTACTCTTTGCATCTTTTAAAGAGCCCCTTTTCGATTTTGACCACAGTCGATCGCTATGACTTGGAGCTTTTAAAAAGTTTTCAGTTTGAGCGCTCCTTTTTCTTCCCCCATGCGGTCGACCGCGATGAAATGCCGGGAGCAGAGGCAGAGCGGTGCTATGACGCCGTCTTCATCGGCAGCTGCTATGACCATGAGGGCTTAAGGGAGGAGTGGCGACAAAGGTGTTCAAAGCGAGATAGCCTGTTGATTGAGGAGTCGGTTGAGCGAGTTTTGGCCGACAACAGCACATTCTTTGTGCAAGCCCTTTGGAACACGCTGCAAGAGCGCTCGGTCTCGCTCGAAGAGGTCGACTTTCACTCCCTCTGTTTTTATACCGACTACTATCTAAGGGGAAAAGATCGCTTTGAGCTCATCAAATCGATCGAGCATGTCGATCTGCACCTCTTTGGCCAGCCTCATCCGGAAACGCCTTATGGCCGCAGCTGGCAGCGCTATTTAGAGCGCCCCAATATTCATCTGCACCCGCCTGTATCTTATGTCGAATCGTTAGAGGTGATGAAAAAGGCCAAGTTTTGCCTCAACAGCACCCCCTCCTTTAAAAATGGCACCCACCCGCGCATCTTTGCGGGCATGGCCCTTGAGTCGGTTGTGGTCACCAATGACAACCAATTCTTTGGCGAGTTTTATGACGATGGGAAAGACATCTTGCTCTACCAGCATAAGCAGTGGCATCTGCTAGAGGAAAAGCTCCTATCCTTGCTCAAGGAACCGGAAAAACGGATGGCTATGGCTAGAGAGGGGAGGCGAAAGACGATGCAAGATCACACCTTTGATTCTAGAGTGGAAACATTGCAAAGAGAGTTGCCACCTCTATTAGAAAAGCTGAGCTGTCTGGTGGATGAATAAAATGCGCTGAAGATCGATTGAACTCATTGGGGAGAAAAGACAGTAGATATTGCCGGCCCCACTTCACTGCATTGCCTAGAGGAGCTGCCCATATTCAGATTGAGAGCAGAGACCTTTTCCCCATCAATGACGAGGAGAAGGTCTCTCGACAAGGTCAGGAAAAGCTCAAGCGAATCTTTTGTCGGCTTCCCTGCTTTTCTTGTATCACTCCACCTGGGCTAAACTTCAAAAAGGGGAGCTCTTCTCCCTTCAAGAGACGCTCTACACGCCCGAGATAAAGGTCTTGATTGCTCTCTCTTAACTGATCCATGTTTTCAAAGAGCCTATCTGAATACTTTCTACCGCTTACCCAGATGAGAGGTTCGTCTGAATAGCGCTGAAAAAGCGTCTCCACATACTCGGCCATTTCATCTCCTTCGTTGATCACATATTTGAAAGCGATGAAAGGGCGTTGATCGATATCAATGCCTCTCATGACAGGAGCGCTCATCATCTCGGGCTCAATAAAATCAATGTAGCCAAATTGCCCCTTTTGCCCTTTAAGATTTAAGATGGGCAGTTGCTGCACATGCAGCAATCCACCCAAAGCTTTTAAGATTGCTGGTTGGCGAATCTTCACTTCATCGATTGCTTGCAAAGACTGTTCTATCAGCTCAGGGTCATAATCGATGACTCCACCGGCCTTTTTAAATAAGAGCTCAGGGGCAAGAGAGCGGGCTCTCTTCATTAAAGAGCTGTTGCCAATTTGCTCTTTCCAAAAAGAGTTGACCGCGGCCACAGGCGGGATGTCTTTGGTCTCGAGAAAAGAAAAGATATGGTCTTTGACTTCTGCAGGCAATTCACTGTTATGAAGTTCTAAGGCCTTAAGCCACTTTGAGTATATAGAATGAATGTGGTGAGCTTCAGCCTGATTGTTGACAAGCCTCTCGATATTTTGAATGACCTTCTTTTCTGAAGAGTCTTCAAATTTTTGCACGAAAAGATGGATGACTTCTGGGCGCTCAAAATGAGCTGCCGCCTTCAGCATTTCTTTGACATTCTCAGGATCAGTGGGCCATTTTAAAGAAGGAGTTTTAAATAGCTGAATGGGGGCAAAAGCCGCTGCAATCGACCAAACTGAATTCCATCTGTATTGCATGACCTGTTCATTGAGCCCTTCATTTAAAGAAGAGGTGTATTTCCCTATGGATCCAATCAGCAAAGGGATCATTTTTTTTTCTTGTGTCGAGAGCTCTTTTTGTTGATGAAGGTTCAAAATTGCCTGCACAGCGTATTGCTTTGTAGTTTTTTTTAAGACATCATCTTCGATCAACTGAGCTAAAGCAGTGCCTGTTTTAGCTTCTTTAATCCTTGCTTTGCTGATGCCGGTGCGCTGGGCTAAGCTGTTGATATTGACATAAATTTCTTGAAAATCGTCCCCTATTTTAACTTCCAAAGGTCTAAAAAGGAATTTTTCTTCTATCGAATTCACCTCTTTTTTTGCTGCAATTTGTAGCTGTTCAGAGAATCCTTTGATGGCAATGCGGCTGACATCTTTTCCTTTTTTAAATAGAGGAGTTTCATGGGAAAGATCCAATTTATAGGCGGCAACATGATCAATAAATTTGGCTTCAATACCTTTAACCATAAAATCCCCAAGGAATAAAATAATTGTTATAATTTTAATTATACGAATATTATTATAATTTCATATAAAAAATAAAATAAAGTTTATTTAATTTTTTTTAAAGTGTCAGCAGATCGTGCTCTTTGGTAGAATATGCAGAGTTAGAAGAGGAAGTCTTATCGCAATATACCCATTGATGCATTAGAAAGATCGCGGGCTTGTCTTTAAATAAAATAAAAAACCTGCTAAGCTCTCACTTTAATCTTTGTTAAAATCAATGTTAAGATGCTTTTATTGGGGAAACATGAGCGCACCTTTCCAAGACACCTTGAAAAATTACTATGGGGCTGCCCTTGCAGTTCCCCCAGCGCTAGAAAATGCGGCCTTACCTTGGGATGCGGTCAGGCCGCCTCTCTACCATTTCATCAGCCAGAAGTTAAAAGAGCAGTGCCCATTTCCCAAAGAGCACATTCCAGAGCTCCCCGATCGGCCGAGAAAAGAAGGGCAGATTGATTTTGGGCCGGGCGTTGCCGATGGCCTAGCTCTCATCAGCTTTGAAACGGGCTATTTGCAAGAGGCCATTGAAGCCATTTATCCAACGCTTCTCTTGGCCAGCAAAACCCTGGCTAAAGGTGCTTTAAAAGATCTCTACACATTAATCACTCAATACGATGCCTTGAGCTATAGCGCAGGATTATTGGAGCGCATCTATAACCACCTCGATGATTTTGCCGAGAGCCATCTCTATCAGCTGGCCCTTTGGCTTGTCTCACAGGCGCCTGACCGCGAACCGGTCAAATTAGGGATGGGGTTGGTCGGCTTATTTGGTGTGGAGCAAAACGATTTTTTATTTACGATATTAGGCAGCCATGAAGAGTTCACTCTCTTTGCTGCTAATGAATTTGCTAGATTTGAGAAAGAAGATAAGCTCTTTGATTTGGCTCAACGCTGCTCTGGGTGGGGGCGGATTCTTTGTGTGCGCCTCTTAGCGAGAAGCCAGAACCCAAAAATTTTAGATTGGCTGCTCGATGGCGGCTATGAAAACAGCGTCGATGTGGCTTATACAGCCTATCCCACCATCAAAGCTTCCCATTTAATCGAGCGCTTGCAAAAAGAAGAGATCGATTTAGCGCTTTTAGAGCATGCCGGGGTTCTTTTAGAAGCGCTGCTGAGGGGTGCGGATTACAAATCTATTGAAACGATAGAGGATTATCCAGAGGCAAGTTTGGCAATTGATCTCTATCTCAAACATGCTGAAAAAAAGCTTTCCCCTGAAGACGTGCAGAAAAAGCGCGCTCTTTTCCAATCGCATTGACGCAGCCAGCAAGAAAAAAGTCTTTCTAGCCATTTTAACAGGCAAAAAGCCTTAGGATTAGATCCTAAGGCCTTTTACTTTTACATCCATCAATCATCAATGCGTCTTGAGGTAGTGCCAATAGGCATTGAGGCTTTGGATATGCTCTTCCGAAAGTCCTTCGATGACGATGAAGCTCTCATCGTTTCTAGAAAACGAAGACTTTGACCAGTTGGCAGAGCCGTTGGCCAGCGCGCTTTGATCGACATAGATGAATTTATTGTGCATCAAAGACGAGGTGTAAATGCGCACCGGGATGCCACTTAGAGCTAGCTCTAGGGGATAGCTATCATAGGCGGAGGTAATGATCTCCACGGCGACCCCTCTTTGGTGCGCTTTTTTAACGGCCTGAGTCAATTCGGGATCGGTCCAGACCATCATGGCAATTTGGATCGTGCGGGAGGCGCTGGCAATCAGGTTTAATAGCAGCTTTTTGGACTCTTTGTTGATGGCCGATTCTATAGGCTTTGCAGGATACCCTTCGTACGGCAATAGCCCTAAGTGGACAAGATATTCGCCGATGAAAAAAGGATGCTGCGGCTCTAGCTTCCTTGGCTGACGAAAGCGAAAGGCATTGGCCTCTTGATAGATCTTTTCGGCAATCTCAGGGCTATTTAGGCCAATCATCAGGTTTTGTTGATGCAAGAATGCCGATTCGGTGAAGTTGGCTGAGCCGATCCAAACTTGGTCGTCGGCGACGAGGATCTTATGGTGGACCCGCCCCTCGCCTTCGGTTCTAGTGAACACTTGGATGGAGGGCACTTTGGCCATTAAAATTGGCTGTTGGTGGTCTTTATTGATGATGATAGAGACCTCGAGGCCAGCATTGGCCTTTTGATTGAGCGCTTGGATGATTTGCGGGTCAGAGAGGGTGAAGGTCATCAATAAAATGCGCTCTTGGGCGCTAGCTATGCTCTCTAATAGCTCAATTTTTAGCTGCTTT
Source organism: Chlamydiales bacterium (assembly GCA_029240195.1). Classification (GTDB taxonomy): domain Bacteria; phylum Chlamydiota; class Chlamydiia; order Chlamydiales; family JARBTN01; genus JARBTN01. The sequence continues at coordinate 42,251 of JARBTN010000005.1, read as the reverse complement.
TTATCCTCTGAGGAGACAATTTGCAAGGAACTGCTCATCAGGGGGGCTAAAAAGAAAAGGATTTGACAAAGAAACAGGGTAATTTGGCGCATGTTTGACTCTCCTTAAAGGGTCCAGTTTTTATTCATTTGTAATAAGTAATTTTCTATATTTTTTGGGTCGATAGGTTGGCTGAGGATCAGATCCCGCAGCTTTTGTTCATATTCTTTTAACTTAGTGGGCTGAATTTTAGTGTAGCGGAGCACTTTTAGGGGTGCTTTAGGATTCAAAATGGCCTTGTCATTTAAGAGGAGGAAGAACTGGGAAGGAAGTGGGGCTAGCTGCGCGATGAAATCGGAGAGGGCTTGATTTTTTGCCGGGCATCCGTTTGGCCAGCTTGGGTAGGCGTAAGAGTCGATGAGGGAAAAAGGCTCTCTTCCCCATGTTTCAGAGAGGTCAAAGAGCTGCAATAGCACCCGTTGTTCGCTGCCAAAAACCTCTTTTGCCATTTTAAATGCCTCATCGATCGAAGCTCTGCTGAGGCCCAAGGTATCGAAGAGCCAGTAGAGGTCATCAAACGATTGGCTGTTTGTGCCTAAGGCAAAATTTTTAGCCGGGCAAAAGCCGAGCGTCTTATGGTTGGCATAGAGGGAAAGGTGGAAGGGCAAAAGTTGTTTATGGGTGGGAGTGAACTTTCTTGTCTTTTGGCTATATTCTTTGGCCAATTGATCGAGCTCTTGCATCTCTCGCTTTGGATAGAAGGGCACTGCCAGGAAGTGAAAGTCTTTGGGAATCGGACATAGCAAAATTTCTTCAAAGACGATGCGGATCAAGTCTTGATAGACGCGGAAATCGATACCAGCACTGTAGTAGCCGCAAAATCCGTTTTCTTCAGCAGCCATGGCTTTATCAAAGATGGGCTTTTGTTCGAAAGTGGCCTCATCGAGTCTGAGATTGTATTTCACCTCTTCTAGAGGAAAGAGGGAAAGGTAGTGCTCTGTTGGCGAAAGGGCGCTCAAATGGGTTGTGTAGCAGATGGCGAGCGCGCCAATTTTTTGAAGAAAGTTATTCATAGATGCCCCAAAGTTGTAGTAATTTTTGACGGAAGGCGCTTCTCTTCTCTTCAGAAAAGGAGAGAAGGCGTACGGCTTGGCGCATCTCCTGCCAATAGGCCTCGTTTTCTTCTAAAGAGAGCTTATTAAAGCGTTGGATGCTCAAGCTGGAGTAGGGATTGAGGGTGTGGGCATTGTTTAAGAGGAGCCTTGCTTGACTGTGGTTGATGAAATCGGAGCTATCTAAGACAATTTTGGAGAATGGCTTGATCTCATAATAGTACCATTGGAAAGGCAAGCATTGGGCATCTGCCAGAGCATAGAAAGGCTGATCAATGCTTTGGTGGGATAAGTCAAAAAGCTGGTAGATGACGCCATTTTTTTGGTTTAAGTGCTTTTGGCCAATGGCAAAGAGAGTTTGCATGGCTGCCGCATCTAGCCCAATTTCTTGAAAGAGGGGCTGGAGAAAAGGCTGATAGTTGAGGTGATTGGCTGAGCCATTGCTTGTAAAGTAGTAGTAAGAGCAGCTGCCAGGTATGAAATGGTTGCCATAGATGGCGAAATTGAGGCAGAGAAAATAATTTGGATTATATCCCAAATTGCCCCATTCTTTTAAGCTCTCATAGCAATAGGCAGGATCTCCCGGAATGCGAAAGAAGTGAAAATCTTCCCGGATGGGGATGAGAGCAATTTCTTCGACAATCAAGCGGATGATATCTTGGTAGATCATGAATTCTTTTGTGCTGCCATGATAGCCGATGAATCCAACCTCCTCTCGCTCTTTGATGCGATCGAAGAAGTTGCGGTGGATGAGAGAGACTCCCATCTGCTGTAAGCTAGATCCAATCACGTTCCAGCTATGGTACTCGATGTAGCGGGCTGTCGGTGAGCGATAAGAGTGATCTCTTAAGGGGAGGGGCGGCAGGGAATCTACAAAAATTTCTTTGGCAGGAGCCAAAGCGGAATAGAAACAACAAATAAATAAAATTAGGTAATTCATAGCACCTTTGAATTTGTTTTTTTTGTAAAACAATTTAAAACTAGGTGCATATATATTATAAAATACATGTAGTTTAAATTCAATATGAATTGTTTACTTTTTATCGAATATATTAAAATAGGAGATATTATGCTGTCAGATATTAAATGTTCAGGGGTATCTCTGCTCCAATCTTTTCATGAGAAGCAGCGCAAAGAAGCGCTCTCTCACCTCTTTGCAGAAGCAGATTGTTCGGCCAAGCGGCTTGAGGGCTTTTTGCCGGTCTTGCGCGTGCAGGTACTTCGAGAGGTGGTGCAGGCGCATTTGACAAACAGGGGGCCTCTCGACCATCGGCAGATTGCCGCTCTCATCATCGCCTTGGCTTTTACCGCTTTGCAAAGGGAAGAGGCGCATTTGACCCGTTTACAAAAAAATCGGGGAGCGCGCGAAGAGATGTCTAATGCTGCAGGTTCCATTTCTTCATTGCAGCGCCAAGTCGCGCTTGTGGGCAGCCTGAGCTCTCAGGAATTGGTCAAGCAGGTGCAGGCCCTTTTAAACCGCTCTCTTTTCTTTGCGCAGCTCATCCCTTCCTCTGCCGCGGATTTGATTCCTGCAAAGAGGGGCGTCCATACCCTCTCGAGTCGCCACCCGCTCTACCAGGAATATTGCCAAACGCGCGCCTCTTTCATTCAAGTGCCTTTAGAACAGGCAGAAGAATTATTGGATGTCGCCCGTCTTAGCCAAGAAAAGGCATTGGAGCATTCTTTAGAAGTTTTGCTGGCAAAAAATATCAACGCGAAAAACGTATCAAAGTGGATCTTAAGGAGCGATTTGCCCATTGTCTATCGAGCGGCTGTCGATTGGCTGGCTAAGGCCTCTTTTCAAAGCGAAACACTCTACCTCAACCTCTCTAGGCAAGACTTAGCAGCGGTCTGCAGCTCCGATGCCAACCAGCGAGGGGAGCGGCAATTGCTGGCTCTCTTGCAAAAGTGGGCCCTGCATCAGAGCGGGTTTTGCCAGAAAAAGGCCATTTTCCTCTTAAATGAGCCCTTTTATCCCATTAAAGGCCATTCTCTCTCTCTCATTGACCTCATCCGCTTCGAGCACCTCCCGAAATCGGAGCTCAATGCTCTATTAAAGGAGAAAGATTGGATGAATCAGGAACGGCGAGATCGATGGTCAAAGAGCCTATCTCGCGGGAAAAATCCCTTTTTCATCGAGAGGCCCTCTCGCAATTACCCCTCAAAATTCAGCTTTGGGACGTCTATAGAGGAGCACTCCGGATTCAGCCTGTACATGAATCGACAGAACTTGAAAGAAACGCATTTCAAATAAGAAGGCAGCATCACAATTTGCTGGGCATGGGATATTCCTCCATTTAATGCCTCCTTTAACCTGCGCCCTTTCCTTTTTTCTAAAAAAAATTTACCCATTTAAAAATTTAGAGGAATCGGCTAGTCTAAGAAGAAAAATTGCCGTAGTTTTGTTCAAAAAAAAAATAAGAGGTAAAACGATGCTAACGAAAAAAAATACCTATGTCTTAGTCGCTAATAGTTCTTTAGCACGCATATTCAAAGCGCCTTCAGCGCATGCTCTAAATGAAGTAAAAACCCTTTCCCATCCCGAAAGCCGCCTGCATGCCCGCGAGCTCGTCTCGGATAAGCCGGGCCGCAGCTTCGAAAACGGAGCGGTCACCCGTCATGCCATGGAGCCCAAGCACTCTCCGACAGAAAACGAGCATCAGCACTTTGCCCAAGAGGTCTGCCGCTATCTAGAGAAAGAGCATATTGAAGGAAGCTTCAACCACCTCTACGTCCTCGCCGCCCCCTCCTTCTTGGGGCTGATTCGACAAAATTTAAATGATACGACGGCTAAAACCATTTTGGGCAGCATCGCTAAAGATGTGACCAAAGAATCGGAAGCGGCAATCATCTCACAGATCGATAACTTTGTAGTTTGACCTTTTACGCACTTTTCGGAGACCGATGGAGTTTGATTTTGCAGATCAGTTAGAGCATATTCAAGAAACTGCCTTGGAAGCGGCTCTGGCCGGCGGTGAAATTTTAAAAAAATATTGGGGAAAACAGTTCCTGATCGAAGATAAGGATCTGCCCGGCAACTTGGTCACCGAAGTCGATCGAGAAGCAGAATCTAAAATATTATCGATCGTGCAAAAGGCTTACCCCTCCCATCACTTCATTGCCGAAGAGTCAGGGGAGCAGGGGGCGTCAGGGGAGTGGAGCTGGGCTATCGACCCGCTCGATGGCACAACAAACTACACCCACTCCTTTCCGATGGTTGCAATTTCAATAGGAGTATTATATCACCAAAGGCCTGTGGCCGGTGTTATCTTTAATCCGATCATGGGGGAGCTCTTTTTAGCAGCTAGAGGGCTTGGAGCGACTCTCAATGGCAAAAGGATCTCGGTATCTAAAGCTTTAGACTTGCAACATAGCCTGCTTGCCACCGGATTTCCCTATGACCGGGCAGTCAGCTTCGATAATAATTACCGCGAATTTTTTCAAATCACCTCCATTTCACAGGGCGTTCGCCGCTTAGGCAGTGCCTCATTAGATCTGGCCTATGTAGCTGCCGGTCGTTTAGATGGCTATTGGGAAAGTGGTTTGAAGGTGTGGGATATTGCAGCTGGGGCTGTGCTCGTTGAAGAGGCGGGGGGAGTTGTCACAAGCTATGACAGAGGCTCCTTCCTCCCCCACTCGGGAGAGATCTTGGCCACCAACGGCCAGATCCACGCTCAGCTCAGCGGCGAGCTTTTGGCCGCCTGCCAGAAAAAAGTCTCTCTCGGTTAACTGAAGAGAGCCTGTCAAAAAAGTTTCTCCAAATAACAGATGAGGGCCCATTCTATTGCGCGGGAGCAATAGAATGGGCCCTCATTTTTTTAAAGAGAGGCGATTCCAAACGGTTTTGCGGTGGCGCATCCGCTAAAAAATGTTTCCTCCCTAGCGAGACTTTTGCCTTTGCTGGATCTCTTCTTTTTTATCTTGAAGGGCCTGCTGAAAGGTGGGGTCGATCGATTTTTCCTGGGCGCGCTCTAGAGTTTGCAGCGCTTTGGACCATTTCTTCAGCTGGGCCAGGGTCTCCGCCTCGTAGAGCTTGGCCAGGAGGAATACCTCCAAAGAGGCCTCTTTTTGGCGAGAGGCCGTTTGAAAGAGGGGAAGGGCTTTTTTCCAAAGTTGCTGATCAAAGAAGAAAATTCCCTTTTCTAAGGTGATGGCAGAGAGGGGCCCTTTCTTTTGTTTCATCTCTTTTAAGATTTCCTCGATCACGCGGCCGCGCTCCGTTAATAGCCCAGAGATCTTATCATATTCAAGCTGCAGCCACAGGTTTTGTCGCCTCTCCTCTTCATTTAAGAGGGGGAGCGATTGCGTCAGGGCCAACATGACATCAATCGGGAGGGAGGAGTCTTGCCCAAAAGAGGCTTCGAGATAGTGGATATTGATGCTCGATCGGCTATAGCCCATGCAGCTGGCTAGATAAGCCCTTTCTAGCGCCTCGTCAGCCGGAGGCAGGGTAATGAGGGAGAGCGCTTGAGAAAAGCGGCATTTGGCCTCTTTGAGCCTTTGTAGCCGCTCTAGGGGGTCGAGGACGACGCTTTTCGCCTCTTCGATTTTCCCAAGCCAGCATTGCTGGAGGGCGATGAGCGGTGATTGGGGAAAGGTTCTTGGGAAAGCGAGAAGGTGATTCAAAGCCTGAGGGCGCTCCATCAAGTAGGCCTCTTCCGGATAGTAAGATAAGTAATCGCTGTCTGCATAGTGCCCTTGTGGAAATCTTTCAAAAGACATCTTCAGGCATTCTTGAATCGTCGGGACGCTATAGCCGATCTCGATGGCCGAGAGCGCTGCAAAATGCCAGGCGTCGCCGGCAGTCTCATCTTTGCTTGCCTCGGCGTATTGTTTAAAGTAGATGAAGGAAAGCTCGTACTCTTGCATTTGAAAGAAAAGGGAGGCAAGCAGGTATTTTGCTTTTAAGGCGTAGCTTTCATTTCCATAGCGATTGATGAGAATTAAAAGAGATTCTTTGGCTGATTCAATCGTCTCTTTGCTCTGCAGCGCAAGGGGGAGCTCTAAAGCCGACTTGGCCAATTCAAAGTAGACCCTGGCCGGGTCTTTCATCTTGTGCAGCAAGTCGGTGTGGATATCGATCAGCGATTGAATTTCCACATAGGCCCGCCACAGGCTTTCCGGATCTTTCATCTCCCTAAGAGCGAGCGCTTGCTTCAAGAGCATCTCTCCTGCTTTGCCGAGCGCTGGCTGCTGGTAGTAGAGGTAGAAGGAACGGCTATAGCAGTGAATTGCCTTGGCAAGCGCCTCTTTTTCTTCTGACCCTTCCCCATAGAGGTCGCCTAAGAGCGCCCAAGCTTCAGGCGCCGCATGGCTTTCAGGGAAATTATCGGTCAAAAAGAGGAGCGTCTCTTCCCTTTCCCGAGAGCTTGGGGATATTTTGCCCAAGACGAGCAGAAGGTCGGGCAGCAGGGGGCTTTTCTCCTCGAGCAAGCTTTCAATGCGCCCTTTAAGTTGCTCTAGAGCCGTCTCATCTTGCAGCTCTTTCATCTGAAAGGCGAGCAAGTCGGCGATGCGCCGGTAATTTTCACTTTTAAGAGGCCCATCGATTCCTCGTTCAAAAAGGGCGTTGGCCTGTTGGATGTAGTGGGCTGCCAAAGTGCGGTCGGCGCACTGGCGGGCCAGCTTATAGTAGCAGTCGCCAAGGTTGTAGAGCGCTTGGGGGTGCCACTCTGAAGAAGGCTCTAAGCTTTTTTGGTAGAGCTCAGCGGCTCTCCAGTATTGCTTTTGAGAAAAGGCATTAGCCGCCAGAAAAAAGAGAATTTTCTTTTGCAGCGGATCTATCGGGGGAAGCTTTGCTTGCATTCTCCTCAGCTGCTGTTCGCTCTCTTCAAAATGCCCCAGCTGGCCGAGCAGGCCGGCCAGCTCCACTTTGGCCTGTCTTGTAGCTGAGCTATTCTTTCCGCCCAATGCCAGGGCCTCTAAGGAAAACTTAGCGCGCTTTAGATCAAACAGCCCCAAGTAGCATAGCGCCATTTCTAAATCGAGCTCATCTGAAAAGGCCAAATCTTCTCGCCCCTCTTCTACTTTCAGGCGGCGCAATACATCGATAGCAGCTTGGTATTCCCCCAATTTGCGGTAGGAGAGGGCGAGGAGGTAGCGGCAGTCGACAAGGAGGTCAGAGAGCTCTAAGGCATTGTCCGGTAGGGGGGGGAAGGAAAGAATTGTATGGACAACTTGAGAATAGTTTTGAGAAAGGTAGTAGCTTTTAGCCAGTCGATGCCCTATCTTAAACGATAAAAAGGCAAAAGGGCCTTCTCGATTTAGTGACAAAGGAAAATGAAGAGAGAGGCTTGCTGTGAAAATATCTTGCAAAAGAGGCGACGATGCTGCATATTTTTCCTCGTTAAAAAGTTTTTCAGCCTCTATAAGCATTCTCTGATAGCGTGCATCGAGTTTTTCCTGAACAGTGAAGAAAAGGCGCTTGTCTTCCTCTCCGAAAGGCACAGAAAGCTGGTTCAACTGATAGAGCAGGTCGAATGACTCTTCGAGCTCCCCCTTTTGGTAGAGAATTTTAGCTAGAGCAAACGTTGCCTGCACAAAGGCGCTGTCTTTAGCTGAAGAGGGATAATCTTTAAGCGATTCGATAAACAGAGCAGCCGCTTGGTCTGTCAGCCCGATTTGATTGTAGAGATGGGCCAGCTTTAACTGCAGGAAAGATACAGGTTCTCTATCTCCTTGGGACGTGGCCTTTTGAATCATGGCCGAAAGAATATAAATGGCCTCTTCAATTTGCTCTTTTTCAATGGCTCGATTGGCTGCTAAAAGACCCTCTTGAAAAGATTGCCAGCTCGCTGGAGGTGCCTCTGGAAGGGCATTGAGCCAAGAAGCTGTGAAGAAGAGAAAGGAGAGAGCCGTGTGTTTTAAGGAAAAAGACATGAGTTTTTGTGCTTAAGAAGTTATTTTAAGGTAAAAAATTCATGATATAAGGCCGATACCTAAGTTGTAAAGGGACGTTTTCCTCTCGGTTTCCCTTTTTCAAGGGTTTCTCAATGTTGGGTCAGATGATGGCGAGCAACTCTTAAGCCAACTTGGAGCGCCGTTGGCTCGCCCTTCAGGGGCAATCAACTCCAAGATCTTGAAGTGGCATGTGGCAGAAACAGAAATTCTTCAAAAAAAGTGACAAAGGTGTTGCACAATATGTGCAATACCAATATTCAGATGTTTATGATTTAACTTAAGAACAGTAGGAGTGAGTTAGTATGGCTTTAAAAGATACTGTAAAAACAATGAGAGAGCTTTTAGAGCAGATCACGAAAGATCTGGAAAAAGCAGAAAATGGCAATAAAGCCGCCTCTCAGCGCGTGCGCACAGGCACAGTGAAATTAGAAAAAGTTGCCAAAGTGTACAGGAAAGAGTCGATTGTCAGCGAAAAGCGCACCAAAGTGAAAAAGCCGGCAGCTGCCAAAGCAGTAAAAGGCAAAGCTGTTGCAGCTAAAGCAGCGCCAAAAGCGGCAGCAAAGCCTGCAGCAAAGCCTGCGGCAAAAGCAAAGGCTAAAGTAGCCAAAGCAACTGTCAAGCCTCGCACAATGGTTGTCAAGCGTCCTACAGCAAGAATTCCTGTAAAGAAGAAGAAGTAATCCTTCTTTTTGGATCCTTGGGATAAAGGCAAAGTCTTTAAAGCCGTTTGGCTTTTTAAGGATTTTGCCTTTTTTTTTATGCCCCTCTTTCTCTTTAGTGAGATGCGAAGCCGAATCCTTGCCTTTTTCCTTCTGATTTCTTCTTTATTTTTAACAAAAAGCCCTTTAAAGTGTTCTTTTAGCAAGTGCCATCATCTTTATTTTCTAAAGAGCATGTTATGAAGGAAAAGAGAGTTCAATTTCAAATAGACGCCTACGATAAGCATGGCTATGGCTTGGCGATGGTGAATACCATTGAGACACCCTCTTTAGCGGCTGTTCCTTTTACCATGCCAGGAGATGTCATCGAAGGGCGCCTTTATAAGAGGGAAAAAGGGGTCTATCAAGGAGCGCTTGTTCAAATTATCGAGCCTGCAAAGGAGCGGCAAGAGGCCCCCTGCAGCCACTTCGGATCGTGCGGAGGCTGCCTTTTTCAGCATATTCCCGAAGAGACACAGCTTGAGCTCAAAGAACAAAAGATTGCCACCCTCTTTGCCCCTTATATTGAGCGGGGCGTCGAGCTTCATCCGATGATTGCCAGCGCTCCTTACCACTACCGCAATAAAATGGAATTTAGCTTTTCAGAGGACCGGTATGGAGAGCGCTATCTAGGGCTGTTCTTGCGCCATTGGCCAGGCCGGGTCTGCCATGTCGATGACTGTCAGTTGGGCCCCAGCTGGTTCATGGACGCCCTCTCATCGGTGCGTCGCTTTTGGGCAAAGACTGAGCTAAAGGCTTACCGACCAGCCAGGGATGAAGGGTCTTTGCGCAACCTGACTGTGCGCGATGGCGATAATCATCGCATGGTGATCTTGACAGTCTCTGGGAATCCAAGTTTTGCGCTCAGCAAAGAGGAGATCGCCCTTTTTCAAGAGACACTGACAGCTGATTTAAAAGTCGACTGCGAGCTGACTTTAGTCATCCGCATCCAGCAGCTTCTAAAGGGGCAGCCCACCCAATTTTTTGAAATGTTCCTATGCGGGCCTGACGCTTTGGCCGCGACGCTGACCTTAGAAGAGCCTGTGCCGCAATCGCTGACTTTTCATATCAGCCCTCAGGCCTTTTTTCAGCCCAACCCAGTCCAAGCGGTCAAGGTCTATGAAAAAGCCCTCACTTTGGCTGCCATCGAACCGGGAGATCTGGTCTTTGACCTCTATTGTGGGACGGGGACCATCTCCTTATTGGCGGCAAAGCTGGCCAAGCGAGTGATCGGCATTGATTTATCTGCTGATTCGACCTATGACGCGAGAGAAAATAGCAAAAGGCTGCAAATCGGCAATGCCGAATTTTTGACGGCCGACGTCGGCCAAGCCCTGTTGGAGCTAAAGAAAAGAGCTGACTATCAAGAGCCCGATGTGGTTTTTGTCGATCCGCCGCGCGCTGGCCTGGACCACAAGGCACTTCTCGAAGTGGTCTCTACGCAAGCTAAGAGAATTATCTATATTTCCTGCAATCCGCTAACGCAGCGGCTCAATATTGAAGAGATAGAAAAGATGGGCTACGTTTTAAAAGTGCTCCAGCCTATCGACCAATTCCCTCAGACAGTACACTTAGAGAACATTGCGCTGCTTGAGAAAAGAGTGAATAGCCCCTCATGAGAAAAGAGAGTTTGATGATGATTGAACAATTCAATGCTGTCCTTGCGACGGCGCCCCTAGAATTCCCTGATCAGCAGGGAAGTTTTGCACAGATGATGGCCATGATCGCCATCTTGGCCATTCCCTTTTATTTTCTCATGTGGCGGCCAGAACGGCAGCGGCGTCAGCTAATAGAGGAGAGAAGAAGTTCTATGAAGAAGGGAGACCGGGTCTATGCCATGGGCATCGTCGGTACCGTCTATCGCATTCAAGAGGAGACGGTCGTCTTAAAGATGATCGATGGGCATCAGATCGAAGTGCTTAGATCTTGCATCACCGATGTCTTTTCCCAAGGCGCTCCCGAAGAAGGCTCCTCTTAATTTTTAACTAGTGCCCGACCACATTTGTTTTTACGTGTCAAACGAGCCTGAAAGCTCTTTAGAATCGACGATTACCTGTCCCCTCATATTGGCAATATGGGGGGACAGGTAATCGATCGATTCTAGAGGCTTTGACGCCGTTTAACATGCGCAACAACATCTGTGGTCGGGCACTAGGGAAGATTCCCCGGCGCGCTTTAGCTAGATGGAGCCGCCGCCTGCTTGGCACATGGAAAAATGCTTCTTATTTTAGAGCAAATCCGTTGAAAGATCTGCTGGATGCGGCGGCAGAGGTTGATCCACCAAATAGCAAGCCTATTGCGGCGCTTGGCTCTCAAGTAGCGCTGTCGGGGAGTTCTTTGCCGGTGAGTGGAAGGCAAAGCTGGAATTTCAGATTCTGGTTGAACGGATTCTGGTTCTGGTTGAACGGGCTCTGGTTGAGTTTCAGCTGCTGCCTGAAGGGCTGGTTCCTCTTCTTGTGGTGCCTCTGGTATCGACTCGGCGCCCTCTATTGAAGAGGGGAGGGGGGCGGTATCGATGATGACCCCCGTAGAATGAGTGGCCGAATCTGCCGTTTCCACAGGGTTTTTTTCTGCCACTTCTTGAACAACTTCTTGAGGAACGGCGGCCTGATTTTCAGCCGCGTCTATTTGTTCAGCACCTTCTGCCTGAGCTAAGGCCTCTGTCTCGAGAGGAGGTTCTTTTTTAGAGCTAGAAACTGTCTCAGAGCCTGTTTCAGATCCGGCCTCAGAGTCGGTTTCAGGATTTGCCTCCACGCGAATTTCTTCACTCCTTAGGCTTGCCAATGGGCTGATTAAATAGATGGGATCTTCCTCGATCTCCTGTCCTTGAGTTGGGGCAAGAGGGGGAGCCGCTTGACTGAGAAACCAATTGACGAAAGATGATTGTAAAGTTGCAGATTCTGACTTCTGCTCTTTTTTCAGACGCGTTGCCAAAGAGAGGGTCGCTTCATCCTTCTGCTCTTTTTTCAGGCGCGCTGCCAAAGAGAGGGTTGCTTCATCCCTTTCATAGAGGTTATCAAACTCCAGCGTCTCTTCTGGGCTAGAAAGGAAGAAATTCACTTCATTATTATGAAGAAAGCGCATGCTCCAAGCATAGTATTTTTTCTGCCATTCTTCAGGAGGGTGGGAAGGGGCTTGCGGCCTTTTTAAGCGCACCTTTTCATAGAGCTCTTCTGTAGATAAGAGATCCGAGTCAAGAGTCCAGCGCCATGTCTCTTGATCACCTTCGATGAATTGTAAAATGTGAATAGCCGCATCTGGCTGCTCTTGTCGCTCTTGCAGCTCTTTGATGAGCTCGTCTCCTACCTGATATTCCTCAAGGGATTCTCTAGAGTCAAAAAGGCGAATAGCGCCATTGCTTAAATTCTCTAAGCTCCAACCCTCTTCACTTTCTGCCACTTTAAAAGAGGCGACAAGTTCTGTTTGGCTCTGTTCATCCCAATAGTTGTTGAGGGCTTGATCGTAATCTTGCTCTGACAAGTAGCAATGATAGCCGTCCTCACTCGGCCGTTTGGCCAAGAATGCGGTCATCGCCTGCCCATCTACCATATATTCAATATGAGCTTCTACGCTCAGCAAATCAAGCTCAGCCTCCAGAAATTCGCCAAGTGCATTGAAAAAAGAGATCTCTTCTTGGAAGTGGATCGATTCTTGGGAAGCTCCGCCGCGGATGAGGGCCAAAGTGCCGTTTTGCTGGCGCACGATTTCTAAATCGCCAGTTGTGAGCAAACCTTTGAGAAAATGGATATAACTTTCCACAGAGTCAAATGTCTGGCCGAATTCATCGACGATTTTCCCTTCGGAATTTTCCTCGATCCTGTGCTGGCGGATAATGGGGCAGGCATCTTTTGAGGAGAGGTGCTTCACTTGCAGATAAGGTAGGCTATTTTCGAGCGGCTGGTCTAGCTGGGGGTAATGCAAAGCTCTAAGGGCCCGAGAAGCGGCTGTTTGAATATGTGGCTCATTCTGAGCGCGCGCTAGTGGTATCGGAAAGGCAGCTAAGTCGTTTCTAAAATACCCAGCAATACTATGGAGATAGTGCATTATGACCTATATTATGGGTTATTTAAGAGATATTGAGAATATAATATCCAGTTTAAGGATATTTCTTAAATATAAAATAAAGGCCCTAATGCGGCGATGCCGTAGAGGGGAAATGGAAAAGAGGTTTTTTTCCCTGCGCCCGGCCTTTTCCCGCCTATGGAGATGTTATCTTTTTTTGGAAAGGAGAAAAGAGTTGCTGCACCCAGTAAATAAGGGATTTTTAAGCCCATGCTTGCGAAAAAAGAGAGGCAAGATAAGGATGGATGTTGTGAACATTAACAATGAGTTGAGTTAGTAAAGTATACTGTATGTATATTATTAATATAGACAAAAATATAATGCATTTACTATTATATATGTAATAAAATATTTAGGAATAGCCTAAAGGCAATCAACGATTAGGGAAATGGCTGATTTGGAAGTTCTTTATCCAAAGATTAAATTCAATCATCTCAATCAAAGGAAAAATCGATGAGCAGTCCTATTTCAGGGCATCCGAGGAATAATGAGCCTTCCTCCTCCATCAGCGAAGTGGGCCAAAAACGCAAAGCATTGCACCCGTATCAAACCGCTCTGGATAAAATCACTCATGACAACCTGCTCAGGGAACAGCAACCTGCAACTGATGACGACCCTTATATCCCACAAGCCCGCATCATTGCGCCTGAAAGGATCTTTTCCCTCATCGATTTGGTCAATGACCCGGGAACCCAGCAGCGCCTAATCGGCCTAGCCCAAGAACCTTCTGAGCCGAGCCCATCTCGCCCCTCCAAAAAACTCAAGAAAGCTCAAAGGCGGGCTGCAAGGCAAGAAAAATCTGAAAAGCGTGCCTTGAGGCGGGAAAAAGAGAGCGCTAGGCATGCCACGGCTCCCGATGCTTTAAAAATAAGCGCTGCTGCCCATCAAATTTTGGAGGTAAAACCTCCCTCCATGCTAGGTTTGATGCCACAGCCGGTGCAGCAAGGAAATGGCTCAGGGGCAGGGCCTAAAGGTCAACAGCCTGAAAAGGAGGCCACCGTGATTGAACTGGCTGCAACGCCTCCGCTTCCCGAGCCCTTCCAAGGTCCAGGCTTTGGGCCGTCAGCCACTCCTATCAACGCACCCTACCCCTTAGCTAGAGTAAGCGAGGTTCTTTCAGCTGAAGAAAGCATTTATTTCATTGCGATGGGGCTCTTTGGACTCACCCAGAGTATAGAGCGCAATTCTAACGGCTCGTCTAAGGAGGTTCACCTCTTTAAAGATTTAGCCTTCGCTCAGATCAACCAGGAAATTCCTCGGCTATTCAACACGTTAGAAGGCTGCCGTTTTATTTTAAATAAGCCCTTTGAAACAATACAATCTGTGCCATTTCCCCAGCCAACTCAGCTCACACCCGCCCCGATGTTGCCTCCCTTTGCTGAACCTTCTGTAGCGTTTGAAAACGCTCCCATACCCTCCTACCTATCGGTTTCGGATTTATCTCTCACAGCTATGCCTCCACTATTTCCTCCATATCAGGCTCCGCAAGTGCCTCTTTCAGAAGATGACTTGGCATGGGTCGATGAATTTATCGCCTCCCAAAAGTAAGGCCTTAGCGCAGCAAAAAAAAAAGCCGGCTGGAAAGCAAAACTCCCCAGCCGGCTTTTTTTTATCTTCTCTTAGTGGGACTGCTCGATGACGATCCTAAATCCGGTGTAGGGGTCTGCGGTCTCTGGCGCAAGCGGCATCTTAGCCGAGACGCGCGTCTCATAAGGGAAGCTGGCGTAGCTGCCCCCTTTCGTCACCTTTTTTGTTCCCTGTCCAGCCCCTTGCGGGTCAAGAGAGGGAGCGTATTTGAGATAATCGGCATCGTGCCAGTCTTGCACCCATTCTCTGACGTTGCCGCTCATGTCAAAGCAGCCGGCCGGGCTTTGGGCAATGTGAGTGCCATAGGAACCCTCTTTCCTGCCTTTTGCTGGAGCGTTTTCCAGCAAATTGATGCCATTGTAGAAGCCGACTTCGCGGGTATTGACCTGGAAGGTGGCATTCTTTTGATAGGTCTCTTTGTAGTTGGCATAGGTGCGATCAATTTCATTTTGAGAGCATCCATACCGGTATTTTTTGAGAGAAGGGCTGTTAATAGTCTGGCCAGCGGCTTTTTCCCACTCTGCTTCAAAGGGAAGGCGAAACCCGTTGTCTTGGCAATAGAGGTTTGCGCCATACCATGAGACATAGATCACAGGGTGGTTGCCTTTGCCATTGATGGGGGAGAACGCCCACCCTTTGTTAGCGGGAGCCACTTGAATTTGGCTAAACGGATCGGCCTCGCTTGTTTTAAAGAGCAGGTGCCCTTCTTTATCGGTCACCTTGCCGCGATTGGTCCCTTTCATCTCTAATTGGACCTTCTCTTCGCTGAGCGCTTTATTCAACCATGCTGCATATTGGCTATTGGTCACTTCATAGATGCCGATCAAAAACTCCGAAAGATCAACTGTGCGAGCTGGCCTTTCGTCGCTTGCGCCATCGCCGAAGATATCGCCATAGATGGCGGGCCCTTTGGCGATGGAGATCACTTTTTGCAAGGGCAGATAAGTGCCGCCCACGATTTTGCGCTTGCCTCCTTTGACGGAGATGAGCAACGGATCGGGCGTTTTGTAGTTGGCAATCGGCTCAAAAGTGATCTGATAGGTGCCCACAGCGGTCATAGGGATGACCGTGTATTTGCCCTTGTAGCGGCCGAGCACAAGTTGAGTGGCCGTATCTTGCACCGTAAAGTAGGCCTCGCTCAAGTTAGAGGTGACGACAAGGCTCCCTTTTGTATCTTCAAAGAGGCCGTGCACGCGCTCTGGTCGGTTAGGCCGCAGGGTCACTTCTACCGGGTCCGGACATCCCTGGCCAAATTTAGCGGCCATCTTGCTGTCTAAAGGCATAAATGTGATCCGGTAAGTCCCTTCCGGCAAGGTGAAGGTGCGGCTGCCGTCGATAGTCTCTGGCTGCCCGCTGCTTTCTACCCCTTTTGTCTCAATTCTATCAATATGGCAGCTAAACTGTTCGGCATTGGACGAGATGATCAGCGAGCATGCTTTGAGGTAGTCCCCTTGCACTGAGCTATCCTCTTCTTTGGCGAGGAGGAGCGTCTGGCTTTTAGGGCTGATCAAAGCGCTTTTTGGCCTCTTATCAAATTGAACTGTATAAGTGCCCGGCAGAAGATTTTGGAAGAGGTACTGCCGCCCTTTGCCCGACGCAATCTCTTTGCCCCCCTGCAGGAGGGAGAAAATGGCGTCATCGCTATTGGTGGCGACGGCAATCTTGCGTATCGACTGGAATGCCGGATTGATCGACAGTGTCTCTCCTTTTTGCACATGCACCTTCTGAACCGCCGGCTCTTTTAAATAATGGGGCAGTTCGTAGGAGATGAGGTATGTGCCGACAGGCAGAGCTTCTAAAGGCATTTCAATCTTGCCTCCTCTGGCCGAGAGCGATCTCTTGATGGCATTGCCGCCAAGCGCTGGCGTGAGGGTGATCGTGGCGATCTCCTCTTCGGGCAATAGCGCCTCTATCGCTAAATACCCCATCTCTTGGCTGTAGCAAATCTCTGCTGCCAAAGGCTCATCTCCCATCAGGGCAAAGGTGCCGGTGGGCTTGGTGATGGCTTCAAAGCCTGGCACTTCCTCGGCTTTGAGAAAGTACCCCTCTCCCGGCGCAACGGCCAGCGAGGCCACCGATCCTTTCCCTTTTTTCAAAAGCCGGCCGTTTTGATAGAGCGCCCACTCGCGGTCGAGAGGGTCGACAGTGATCGACAGATGCGCAAACTCTTTCTTATAGATGCGTTTGAATGGCCCCTCTTGTCCGCTTGGCGCGAGATTCACTGCCACTGGGTCGACTGCTTTAAAGCCTGGCAAGTCTGGGAAGACGATCTGGTAGTGGCCGGGCGTGAGCAAGTCAGCTTCGAGGTGCCCTTCTGTCCCTTGCGCCTTAATCTCGCCAAATTTATCCACTAAAAGGATGGGCGGCAGATGGGGGAGCGCCCCTTCTATTTGATAGGAGGCGTTGATCTTGCCATATTGAGGGACGAGCGCCGCTTGTAAAGAGGCGGCCTTCCCCTTATGAATGACCACAGCCATCTTGCCCATCTCTTTGAATAGGCCGTCTTTATTAGGTACGGTAAATTCTACATCATAGCGGCCGGCAAATAGGTTTTGAATTTCAACCGTTCTGGAGTGCCCTTCCTCTAAAGTGGTGCTGTCTAACTGCCGGGGGAACATCTGTTTGCGCCCTTTGGCATCGATCAAGAAAAAGCGCACCTGGTCGAGCCGCTCTTTGAGCGGTCCTGTATCATAGGTGACGTTGAGCGTTCCTTTGCCGAGCCGATAGGTGGCCACCAGCGGTCCGATCTCTTGCTGCGGCTTGGCTTCAAAGACAATTGGCTCTGGAGTTTCAAAGTCGCGCACCTCTTCAAAGGAGAGCGACCACTTGCCAGGCGTCAGCTGGTCGAAGCGCAGCTTGCCCGTGGTCGACGATTGGACTTGGCGCCCTTCGCTGTCAAAGAGATCGATGCGAGGCATCTCTTTGCTGTGATGCTCTGTCTGAAAGGCAATTTGGCAGTCGACCGAGCTAAAGCAGGGGATGATTGTCTCTTTTAAGGAGAGGGTTTCATCCGGCGCAATTTTCAGGGAAATGGGCGGTTTAGAGATGGGAAAGAGAGGGTCTAGCGCTTTAAATGAGAGGGTGTAATTGCCGGCAAGCAGCTCTGGCACCTCAATTATCCGTCCTTTCTCTTTATCTTCAAAATGCTCTTTGCGCAACACCTGCTTCGTTCCCAGCCGATCGGTCAGTGTCACTTCAAAGCGCGGCACCTCTCCTTGAAAGTATTCCACTTGATAGTCGACATGCAGCTTGCCGATCGCGGGTCTGTATTGCACAGCCATCGGCTCTTTTTTCTCGCCCACATTCAATTCAATGTCTAGGGGCGCTGGCGCGACGAGATGCTCGATGGGACCAAATTCCACGCGATATTTGCCAGGAATCAGATTGGATACGGCCAAATGATCGGTGGAATCTTTGCGCACCACATGCCCTTGAGGGTCGATCACTTTGACCGGGTAGTGGCTATGCCGGCGCATCTTGGGAGCGAACAGCGTGGTCGGTTGATAGGGGAGGGGAGCTTTGATATCAATCGAGAAAGAGGCCAAATTACAGGCAAAGGACTCTTCCACTTTAAAGAGCTTATCCCGTTTGATCTCGATCTCTCTTGGGGGCACCTCGCGGATGAGCCCGTCGGCATTTGCCACAGCAAATTCTAAGCGGTAGCTTCCTTCTGGAATCCCTTTTGCAATCAGGCGCTGGCCGTAGGTGTGCAGGGCCTTTTTCTCCGAGGCCCACTCCTCTTTTAAATCGATCTTGCGATTGGAGGCGTCGATCAGATAGGGGGTGATCCCTTTGAGCCGCTCTGGCAAGTCTTTGACAAAATAGCAAAGCTCCAAACTGCCAAATACCGGGCGATAGTTCCCCTCTACATGCATCTTTTGGCCTGCATGCAACTCAATCAGTTTGGGCTGCGGAGTGTCGAACCCTTCTTTTTGGGCAAAGGAGAGGTGATATTTTCCGGGCAGCAGCTCTTTTTTTAAAGAGCCCTCGCTCGTTGACACGATCTCTTCGCCCTGTTCATTTTTTAAGACAATCCCTTGTGGTAGGGCAAAGGGCTCTTTTGTCGATTGAACTTTGGCGATGGCTCCCAAAGAGGCCAAGTTCAAATGAAACTGATATTTGATCTCGGCCTTATCTCCTTCTTTGATGGCCACTGTCCTCTCAGGAGGGGCTTTTAAGCATCCTTTGAGGAGAGGTGTTTTAAAGAGCAGGGAGTAAGAGCCCGTCGGGAGCGACTCGAAGGTTTGCACGGCAGCGGGAGGGTCTTGCGCGATAGAAGCGCGCGCATGCCACTCTTGCTTGTCGTCGCCAATTAAAATAGCTTCAATTTGATCGAGCAGCACCCCTTCAGAGTTGGTGGTAAAGGCCACTTCGAGCGACCCTTTTTTGCGCTCTAGCTCAAAGTTGAGGGCATGGGCTTTGTTGTCCGGATCGAAGGAAACAGTAGCTTTTGCCTCTTGGCCTTTTGCTAAGCGATAATATTGGCTGGGCCGGCAGACGATTTCATACATGCCCTCTTTCATTTTTTTTTGAAAAGAGGTGCTCTCTTGGCCGATGAGCTGCCCCAAGCTATTGCGGATTTCAAGGCAAGCTTTGTCCGTTTCTTCCCCTTCATCCGACTGCAAGGAGACTTGAAGCAAGCCAAAGAGAGAAGAGATGCGCTCTTTTAAGGACAGCACTTCCCCTTTCAAGATGACGACGTCTGTCTCAAACTCGCGGATGACCTTCTCCTTCCCTCGATTCTTATAGCAGAGGCGGTAAGATCCGGTATAGAGATTGTCAAAGCGGACAAAAGATGCCCTTTCTTCGCTCGGCTGAATGTCTCTCCCTTGAGCGTCGAGGAGGGCCACTTGCACATAGGGTAAAAGGCTTGGGTCATCGTCCATCTCAAAGAACACTTCTAACGAGCCTCTAGCGCGCAGTAAAGGTAAGTCGACGCGCTTAACTTTTTCCTCTTTCAGCATGAGTTGCAGCGGTTCCACCTCCTGAAACTCAGGGTGGGCGGCGACATGGATCTGGTAGAGGCCTGGGAAAAGGTCGACTGACAATTCCTCTTTTTGCCCTTCGGCCAAGACGTTGCTTTGTTGGTCGAGCACTTGCACCAGAGGCAGCCCTTCTTTAGAGGCCATCTCTACTTTGAGCGCGACGCTCAAAGAGACCAAATTGAGCGAGATGCGCTCTTCTAAGATCGACGTTCCCTCGCGGATGGAGATGCTCTGGCTCTTTGGCAGGAGGAGGGCATCTTCATGCTGGCTTGAAAAACTCACTTGGTAGGTGCCGGTCGGCAGGTCTTTAAAGAGCGCTTCGCGCTGCCAGTCCGAAGTTCCGGCAGAAGTTTGCAGATCGCGCACCTCCGGCTGATCACTATGCTTTGGCCCATAGACCGCAATATGAATCGAGTCTAAAAAGCGCTTAGCCTCATCTGTTGAGTAGAGCACGCGCAAGCTGCCCTTGGCTCGCTCGTAAAGCGCGCGCACCTCTTGGCTTTTGAGCGGCTCTAGATGGCAAGGTACAGGAGGCGGAGTCTTAAACCCATCGATCGGTGCAAAGGACAGGGTGTAGCTGCCGGAGACGACTTCTCTTTCAAAGATTAAGCCGTCTTCTTGCCATACTGTCTGCCCTTTTTGGTCTTGCAAGATCAGATGGGCGCTTGGAATTTCCTCGCCGCCCTCTTGCTGAACCCGGATCGATAGCTTGCTCACTAGCAGGTCAAAGCTCTCTTCGATCCGCTGATTTTCCCCTTTTCCGATGCGCAAAGTCATGGTCTTTTCGGCAAATAGCCCGGTTCTGCTCTTTGGCTTAAACGTCAGGTGATAGACGCCGACTGGCAGCTCAGGATAGAAGGCAATCTCGCCGCCGAGCAACGGAGCTTCTTTGAGGTGCATCGCTTCTTTGGCCACCAAAGATCCGCTTCCGTCGGCCAATTCGACCTCCACTTCCGAAAGGTAGTGGCTTGGGCCCTTTACACCATAGCTCACTTCTAAAGAGCCGGTGGCTTCTTTTAGGTGGAAATGGTAGGGGCCAAATAGCTCTCCCGGCTCTAAAGAGATGTGCAAGGGAGCGCTATCTTGGTAGAGCGGATGGGGCTTCAATTGCAGCGTATATTTGCCGGCCGGCAAGTCGCCGATGGCAATATCGTTTGTTTTCCCTGCAAAGACAACCTGGCCTTGTCCATCTTCTAGCTGAACTTGAGGCAGCGCGTCGCCATAGGCTTGCATCTCTTTTGGCAGGTGGATGGAGGCGATGACCATGCCAAGCTTTGTAAAGAGCGTGGGCGTCAAATAAGTCGTCTCCCTCTCTTGAATGGCAAAGGGGATGGGCTCCATCTCCTCTAGATGCTCTGTGCCGCTGAGGAGCGCCAATTCATAGCGTCCGATCTTCAAAGGCATTTCTAATGCCTTCAGCTGTTTGCCGCTTGCTGGATCTAGTACGGCGGGGATGTCTTTAAAGAGCTGGCTATGGAGCACTTGCCCTTTTTGCAAAATGGCCACTTGCAGCTTTTCTAACAACTCCTCTTTGCCGGCAACGAGGAAGCGGCAGCTGAGTTCGCCGAGGGCGCGCTCAAAGTGCCCGCTGACGATGCCTTCAGAGCCAGCTAAAAGTTGAACATCGGCCCCAACTGGCGGCTTGAACCCGCTGACAGCTCGGTATTCCACCCGGTATAGGCCAGGCGTGAGCTGCTTTAAAGAGAGAGCATCTTGCTTGGCGGCGGCAATTTTCTTTCCGGTCGGATCAAAGACCTCGAAATAGAGGTGCTCTCCTGTTGGGCGTCTTCCTTCAAAGGAGGTTTCCACTCTTAAGCTAGCGTGGTGAAGCTGAATCTTTTGCTCCACTTCAGTCACTTGTCCTTTGCTGATGGCAATCTCTTTGACGGGCAGAGAGGGGAACAAGCCATCTTCATTGGGCAGGATGAATTCCAGCTGATAAGTGCCGACGGCGAGGTCTTGGACGCTGATCTCTGCATGATTTGCACCGTAGCGCACCTCTGCCGATTCATTGGGGTAGATCTTGCGCTGACCGGCTTGGTCGATTAATCTAAAGGCAATTCCTTCTAAACGGTCCCCTCTTGGCAGGAGATGGACGCTCACTTTTAAATGCCCTTTGGCCAGCCGGTAGAATCCATCGATGGACAAGCTCTCCTTGGCTTTTAGATGGAGCGTCTCTTGAGAAGGAGTCTCGTAGTCGGGCAGCTCGTCATATAACACGAGATAAGAGCCCGGTTCTAGCCGCTCTTTTAAAGAGCCCTCTTCAGAACGCGCGCACTCTTTGCCTGTCTTCAAATCGATGACAGTGATGGCCGGAGGCATGTCGCCGATCTCTTGGGAAAAGGAAGTCGTCACTTGCAAAGTCGCAAAATCTGTCTTCAGCTCCTCGACAAAAGGGGTCTCTTTATCGCCAAAGAGGGTGAGGGTCTTTTTAAGCGGCGCTTGAAATGACTCCTCTTGTTTGGGCAAAAGGGTCTCTATTTGGTAGTTGCCAGCAGCCAGCTCGGCTTTGAGATGAAGCTCTTTCCCTTTCTCTATCCAGTGGCAGTCTTTGTTGGGCAAGAACGTCTTCTTTCCCTCTTCATCGGTCAGGAGAAGGCGGGTCAAAGTGGGGGGCGATAGCTTGGAGTCGCTGCCAACTTGGACATTTAAGAATCCTTTTTCCCTTTGATAGGGTTGCACAATTTGCTCGATGCTCTCACTTGGCTTTAGCGTCAAAGAGAGGGGAGGGGGGGAGAGGTAGAATTCTTTTCTTTCAAACGACACCAGGTATTTGCCGGGCAATAGGTTTTCCATAGCCAGGGCGCTATCTTGCAAAAGCAGGTTGCCTTGCTTGTCAAAGAGCGAAATCAGCGGCGCTTTGCCAAAGACCCCTTCTGTCTCCACGCTGAGCTTGGCATAGCGGGGGGTGACGGTCAAGATGGCCGGTTCGCCGGCCTCTTTTTCCAGGGCCACACGCACCATCTCTTTGCTTTTGAAGAGGCCATGCAGGGTCGGCAGGTGGGCAACTAGGCGATAGTGGCCAAGAGGCATCGGGCCAAAATCGAGGAGGAAGACGCCTAAAGCGATGTTTTTTAGCTGCTCTTTGGCCAGCGCTGTCGCTTTCAATGAACCCTCTTCGATCACCTCAAATGTCGATTGGCTTAAGACGTCGTCGAGGATCTCTTCTAAAGCTTCAGAGACGGGCTCAAATTTTAAAATGGGCCGGAGCTCCGCTGTCTCATAAGTATAGGCAGTGGCAACTTTGGCCTCTTGTTTGGCGCTGATCTTTACTTTAAGCACTTCGGGGGACTGAAGGCGAGGCATCGGCCCAAAACTAATTTGATAGTCGCCGGGCAACAGATCAGGCACATGGAGCGCCCTCTTATGGCTCTCTAAAATGAGATGATCGCTCTCATCGCTTAAAGAGATGAGAGGCTCTTCGCGCGTTCGGTACAGCTCAGGCAGCGCCGCTTCAATGAAGAGCGAGCCTTTTTCAGCCTGAAGCCAGAGCGTCAGGGGGGAGTTTTCCCCTTTTAGAATATGCACTTGCTCCTTCTTCCCTTTTTTAAGGAGAGGGGAGAGGGAGTCGACCTGCACCTCATAGGTGCTGACAGGCAGGTGCACAGTCTTTTCTTCGCCGAGCAAGGAAACTTCGTCAAAGGTGATGAAGGAGACAGCGCCATTTGCATCTTTTAAGGCAATGCGCGCCCCTTCTTCACTCTTCACTTCCCCTTTCAAGGTGAGGGAGAGGGAGCCTTCGGCAATTTGGTATTTTCCGGTCAGGAAAAGCTCTTCGCCCGCTTTTAGCTCCACCTGTTCATCGGCGGGCGCCACCAGATCGGCCCGATTTTCATAACAGATCTGGTAGTGGCCAGGCGCCATGCCGCTGAGCTTGAGGGCATTGCTCGCCTGATGGAGCAATTTGCCTTTGCTATCTTTGACAGATACTTTTAATTTGGCATCCTGAGCGGCATAGGGCAATTCGACGGCAATCTGCATTTTGCCAAGCTTTGCTGCCAGCTGGCACTCTACAAAAGCTTGCTGCTTTTCGGCAATCTGCACCTCTTGAGGCACGATGTCGAGCATCTCTTTGAGCCCGTCGCCGCTAAAGGAGAGGCGATAGGTGCCGACGGGCATATTTTCAAAGACCCAGCTCTTGAGAGAGGTGGTGTCGCTGATTTGTGTGGGGTAGAAGAGGCCGTTTGCCTCAGATTCGAGTTTGGGGTTGATTTGACCGAGCAAATGGGCGCTCGAGCGCATCTTGGCCTGCACTTTGCAAGAGCCAAAGAGACGCTGATAGGTCACATCGATCTTTTTAAATTCTTTTCCCGCCAGCTCGATGAAGAGAGGCTCCGGCGCCTGCCAGCCCGAAACTTTAGAAAACACCGCTTGATAGCGGCCAGGAATCAGATCGCTTTTTAGCAGGTCAAAGCTCTCTGCCGCAATGGTCTCCCCTTGCTCATTTTTGAGCTCGATGAAGGGCGGCTCAGTTTCCTCGTTTTCGAGATGGGCCAGCTTGACCTTTAAAGAGAGGGTGGCAAAATGAGGCGGCAGCGCTTTTTTGATGAGGCTCATCTTATCGTGCTCAATCTTGACCTTCTCCACACTCAAGTCAAAAAGTCCGTCTATCTTGGGCGTTTGGAAAGTGAGCTCATAGGTGCCAGGCTCCAAATCTTCTAAAGAAGCTTTCTTCCATTTGCCTTCGAGCAGCGGGCCAGATGAGGTGAGCGGGTATTCTCGGCCTTGGCTGTCTTTGAGCTGCAGAGCAATTTCTGGCAGGAAAGACCCTTTTTCATCTGTCTGGTAGAGGACAGAGAGCGACCCCCGAGCTCTAGCATAGACGACGTCCATGGCTTTGAAATGCTCTTTGGGGCCGAGATGAAACTCTAAGGGCTTTGGCGTGATGTAGCCGTTCACCGGCTCATAGCTGAGGCGGTACTTACCAGGGGGCAGATGATCTTCGCGGATGACGCCGTCTTTAGAAAATATCGTGTCTCCTTTATCATTTTGTAGGGAAAAGGACACTTTTTGCGGGGCGTCGGCTAAGCGCGCGACCGCCTGCAGCGCTGCCCAGTTGAGCTCAATTTTTTCCTCTAAGACGCTGACTTCCCGCTGGTTGATTTCAATGCTCTTTTCCACAAACGAGGGAAATAGCTGCTCCACTTCTGGAAAAAAGAGCTGCATGCGGTAGTAGCCCGCTTTGAGCCCTTTAAATTGCACTTCGCGCTCGCTTGGCGCCGCTCCTTGGGAGACGGGCAAGTTGGCTGAGGGCCAGTGCCACTCCTCTCCATCTTCGCTCTTCAAGACGCCTTGTATCTCATCGATCACGGGATGGGCGTGGCCAATGTCGTAGCGCACAACGAGATCGCCCCTGCCTTGGCGGTATTCGACAGAGAACGGACCCTGCACCTTGCCCGCGACGAGCTCGACTTGCAGCGCCTCTGGAGTTTCGGCATTGAGCGTATCTTCAAAGGAAACGATGTAGCTGCCGGGATAGAGCTTTTCATTTTTTAGATAGAGCGTGTCTGAAAAGGCCACCAGCTCGCCCGTTTTTTTCTTAAGGAAGATCTTTGGCTTGCGCTCGCTTTGCAGGCGATTCACTTGGCTCTTCACTTCAATGCCGGCCCACATGGGCTGGAACGATTCGAGCAGCACGCTCGTTTCGCCATCATTGATGCGCACTTGCTTGCTCTCTTTTTCAGAGAATAGCCCCTGATAGGAGGGGAGAGTGTATTCTAAGGTGTAAGTCCCTTCTGGCACATTGCGCAGATTGATCTCCCGCTTGAGCGCATCGATTCGCTCTACAGGGTATTGAGAGCTTGGCATTGTGTAGGTGCGGCCATCTATCGAGGAGAGGGTGAACTTCACCTGATCTAGGAAGAGGCGCCCCATCTCGCACTCGTAGCGCAGCACCAAGTTGCCAAGGCGCGACGCATAAGAGACGGCAAAGGCTTCCCTTTGCCCCGGCTTTAAAGAGAGGTGGATGGGAGCCAGTGGTTTTAGCCCAGGGCGGCTTTCAAAGTGGATTTCGTAGCGGCCTGGAATGAGCGCATTTTCTCGAAGGCGCAAGTCGGCAACTTTGGCGACAATTTGTCCAAACTCATCTTTTAAGTAGATGCTCGGTCTCCAAGCCTCTTTTAAAAGGGCCGGAGGGAGAGTGACTTTGACGTCGACGGCGCTAAACTTAGGCTCGAGCAATTGATCGAACACAGCCGTCTCATCGCCAGCAATGTCGACTTTTACCTTTTTAGTTTCATCAAAGAAATGGGGAACTGGCGGATAGGCAAAGCTGAGTTCATATTCTCCCGGGGCCAGGTCGTTGATCTCCACCCGATTCCAGCAGGTCTTTTGTTCGACAGATAATCCGCCGCTCTCTGATGAGGTGAAGGAAAACCCGCTTTTATTCTTTAGCGTACAGACCGTCTTTTCCAAAATAGCTTCTGGAACGGGCGCCGAATAGCGCAAGACCAGCTTCCCCTTTGCTTTTTCATAGAGGCCGATGACCGGAGCGCTCTTTGCTAGAGACTGCACTTCCACCCAGACAGGGCGCGGAGTGGAAAACCCTTTCAGCGACTCAAAGAAAATTTGATAGCGGCCGGGAAGCACCTCTTCTAAGTAAAGCTGCCCGCTCTCGGCAGTGGCAACCACTTTGCCTTTGTCGTTTTTAACCTGGATCTTTGGCCATTTGGTGAAATGGTGCGATCCTTGCGCCTTCACAGCAATCTCTAAAGAGCCGTAGAGGGGAGTGAATGTCTGCTGGATAGCCTTAACTTGGCCCCCTTCGACAGCAACCAAAAGCTCATGAGGTTCAGCAAATAGATGCTGGTATTTGCCAAAGTCAAAGGCCAACTTATAATCATCGACAAAGAGATCGTCTAGGCGGCAGGTTTTCGCGCCCCCTTCCATCAAAGTGCGCTGTTTGGTCTGCTGATCTGTCAGGACCACGTGATCTTGCTGGTCGACGACGCTTAAGGAAATTTCGCTCAGCAGCTCAGGGTTTTTGGGAACCTGGTAGGAAATGGCCAGCCCCCCTTTTGCCCGCTCAAAATGAACAGGGCCGACGGTGAGCTTTTTGCCGGGCAGCACGGTGACGCGGATGGGCAGCGCCTCTTTAATCCCCTTGAGGGGGCTAAATGATATTTCATATTCTCCAGGTTCTAAAGCTTTTAAAGCCAGGCGATCTCCTTCGGAGCTGGCGACGAGCAAGCCTTGTTTTTTCAGCTTGGTATGGGGATAAAGCCCCTTTTCAGTAAAGAAAGAGGGCACATCTAATTTGACCTCTAGCGCGCCCGTCTTGAGCGGCAGGAAGTAGCGCCCATATCCTTTTTTGCCGGGAAACACTTCGATGGAGTCGAAGCTGACATCATTTTGGAAGGGAGATAGCTCGCTGTTGATGAATTCCGGAGAATAGACGCCTGGCTTCAAGCGGCTAAACGTCAGGTTCGTCTCCAGCTCCAGCCCTTCTTGCCGGTCGGGAGCAAATGTCTCTTGCGTCTCTTCGTTCTTTAGGCGCACGATCAGCGCTTGGAGCTCTTTCATCTTAAAGCTCGATGACAAAGAAATCTGGGCTGATCCTTCGATGAGGGTGTAGCGGTTGTCTAAGTATTGCTGGGCATCGCCTGGGTGCAGTTTGATCACCAACGGATCGGGCTGGCGGTAGCCCTGCAAGGGGAGAAACTCGATCTTGTATGTGCCGGGCTTTAACGTCTCTAAGCTGAATAGATCGGTCCCTTTATGCAAGAAAGCTTCTCCTTGCTCATGAACCACTTTCATCGAAGGCTCTTGCTGAAGGGCGGCAGATTCTTTCAGCCGTTCGGACAGCCGCTCTTTGCTCACTTGTAATTGGAGTTTGGCAAAGTTGCAGGCAATGGGCACTTCGAGGCGCGCCGTCTCACCTTTCATCACGTGCACTTGTCTAGGAGGAATTGGTAAGATCAGGCCGTCGCTGTTGGGCACTAAGAATTCAATTTGGTAGGTGCCGACGGTCAAGTCATCGATATGCAGCCGATTGAAGCACCGCTTTCCTTCTTGGGAAAATTTGGGTTTGAGCTGCCCTTTGGGATAAAGCTGCCGTTGATTGCGCTCGTTGATCAGCCAAAAGCGAATCCTTTCAAAACGCTCGCGCTCACAGTCGCCAAAGTAGCTGATTTCAATCTGCCCCTTAGCAGCTGCATAAGTGCCGGCCAAGGGCCCTAAGTTGCCTTTTGGCGGGAGATGGATGCGCAAGGGTTTGGGCTCTTCTAAAGCTTCTAGGGCGCTATAATGCACCTCATAGTTGCCGCTCGGCAGAAAATCGGCGGTAAGGCGCCCCTCTTCGGAGGCGACTGTGATCCCTTGCTCGTCTTTTAAAGTCAAGAGCGGTTTGGGGCCGCTATACCCTTCTGGCAATTTGGCGGTGGCCTCAATTTTGCCGGTAAGAGGGTAGAGGCGCAGCTCCTTTTCTTGAAGCTTGCCCTTGAGTATGGTCAAAGGTAGGGGAGATACGGGGGAGAAGGGAGATCCGGAAAACTCCAGCTCCAACAGGTATTCGCCGGCGGCGATGTCATTTAATACAAGCTGCCAGTCTGCGGCCTCTTCGCTGCCTATTTTCTTAAGCGATAGGCTCTTGCGGAAAAACACTTTCTTTTCCTGCGCTCGCTTGGTCAAGGAAAGCTTCATCCCATCGAGCAGCCCTTCCGGCACTTTAGCCCGCAAAGTCAACTGCAAAGAGCCCTTGCCCCGTTCGTAATCAGCAAAGAGAGGTCCGTACACTTCGTCAGGAGAGAGCTCGACCGAAATGGAGGCTGGCGTCTCAAAGCTTTTGATCTCCTTGAAGACGACAGTGTATTTGCCGGGCAATAGCCCTTCGGCGCGCGCCTGCAAGTCATTTGTTTTAAAGGCAATCTGCCCCGCTTCATCAATTACTTGTACGAGAGAGTCTTTGCCAAAGGCGATCTCTTTGCCGACATAGCGCCCTTCATCTCCAGGAAAGCGGATATTTAATTCAATTTGGCCAAAGCGCGGCGCTAGATAGACATCGCTTTTAGAGGTCTGGGCGCTTTTGATGGACACGGGCTGGCGGGTGAGAGCTTTCAAAGCGGGATTGAGCGACTCGACTAAAATCTCATAGTTGCCGGGAGCGACTCCTTGAAAATAGGCCTTAAAGCTGCCCTGTCCTTTTAAGATATTGACCGGGCGAAATACTTTTTCCCCAGCCTCTTCTTGCAAGGTGACCTCAGCATCGGCCAAATGCTCTAAAAGGCGTGGATCAGTCTTCAGTTGCACCTCTAAAAAGCCTTTGCGCTTTTCATATAAGCCTTCGATGTGATAGGTCTTGCCAGCTTCAATGAAAAAGCGCCCCACCACCTTTGAACCGGAAGCGAGCTCATAGCCGGCAATTTGCGGCAGCTCTAGCGTGTAATAGCCTTCTCTCAAATCGATCGGCTGCTTGCCGATTAAAATCTCTTTTTCGTAAATTTGCCGGTTGCCTTTGACATCGAGCGCGCGCAGTTTGGCAATTCTTCCCTCTGTGATATCGGAAGGGGAAAATTGCACATCTAAAAAGCCAAGTCGCTCTTGAAAAGACAAGGGCAGCTGCAAGTGGCTGGTCTCTTTGCTGAGGGTAAAGGGGATCGGGCCTTTGATCTCACAGCCGGGCGCTGCCACCATCAGGTCATAGGAGCCGAGGGGCAGATGAATCGGCGCCATCTGCCGCACTTCGTCTTGCGTGAAAGATTGCTCTAAATAGAGGACGTGCTGCTTTAAAATGGTCACATGGATGGAGGGAGGGACAAATCCTTCAAAAGATAAGCTCAAAGCTCCTTTGAGCCGCGTCTCTTCTACATAGTGGTAGCCTTGAGAGCCAGAGCGGAAGTAGACATGATCTTGCCCATCCCCCGTTTCCGGTGCGGAGCGCCACGTTTCCTTTCTTAAATTGCCCAAGTGCCAATCTGGCTCGCTGCCGACCACATGCGTATAGATGCAGTCTTCCTTTGTCTTGATCCGAATCGGCTCCTTAGCCGGATAGATCTGAAAGGGAGAAGAGAGTACGGCCGTCGTTTTGGCTCCTTCTGCCCCGAAGCAGACAGCGCCTTGCAGTAAGCTAAAAACGAATAAAAGAGTGCGTAAAACGTTCACGTCAGCAGGACCTTGGATTCAAGTTAATTGTCCGCCCCTCTAAAAAGAAAGCGCGAGAGTGGCAAACTCTTCTAGATAACAAATTAAAATTTAAATTTGTAGCAGATTGTGCGCTTTTTTTTTGCCGGGAGCTCCTGTTTATGTGCCTTAACCGTTCATCCTCAACGGCCTTTTTAAGCTGCAAAAAAAAGAACCCCTTCCGCAAAAGGGCTGTCAGGCCCTGCCCCTTTGACAATTGAGCATGATTGAACAAAAGGCCTGCAACGTTTTGCTTCCTCTATTTGAAATTGAATGAGATATGTTTAAATATATTTCTTTTTAAAAATTAGCTCTTTGTTTATAATTTATTTATTTTTTGTAAAAATATCTATTAAATGAGTTTTTAAATGAGTCCAATAGGTGTCTTTCATTCTCAAGAGATGGGCTTGGCTCGAAGACTGGAAAGAAAATCTTCCGACCCGGGGCTGCCCCGCCTGATTTATGACCATGGAGAGTCAAAAGAACCCCCAGCTTTAAGCGACCGCGCCAGGCCGCTAAAAAGATCTCAGAGCGCTGGAAGCTCTCTTCAGAGGGCTTTTCAACTCTCAACAGAGTCTTTAGTGGAAGGGACTAGAAAGCCCGTTGTTCTTTTTAAAGATGTCCCGGCCACCCCCTCTTTCAGCTTAGCGATCTCTCAAGGGCAAGAAAGTTTGGCCATCGCCTTATTAGATCATGGAGTTGAGGTGCCTGATTCGATAGGCG
This sequence comes from Chlamydiales bacterium, assembly GCA_029240195.1. Classification (GTDB taxonomy): domain Bacteria; phylum Chlamydiota; class Chlamydiia; order Chlamydiales; family JARBTN01; genus JARBTN01. The sequence goes on along the minus strand of JARBTN010000005.1, from coordinate 12,089 downwards.
GGCAGGACGCGTTGGTCTTTGCCCTTCATTTTCACCTCTTCTCTTTGGCTAAAAAGATGGTAGCCCTGCAGCCGGAGCGGATGAACTTTTCTTCTTTGACTTATTTGCTTTGGTGCCTAGTCGATGGGAGCGCTCCCTACACCCAATATCTGGAAGTGATCCGCCTTTTCCCCATGCATATTCCTTTCTATGGATGGAATTGGGGGCGCCCTCTCTTCCGCTCGATCTGGGAAAAATATGGAAAAAAGGATTTGGCTTTTTTAACTCAGCAGCTGATTGAGCGGGGCATTGATGTCCGAGCGCAGATTGAAGAGGAGCAGCGTTTAGAAGCAATTAGAGATGCCATGCTTGAAGATGCAGCGCTCATTCAAGAGGAAGAGAGCGATCTCTTTGAAGAGCGGCATGGTGCCTCTTTAGAGGCGCTCGTCGCGGGCAGCCATTTCCCCGTCTTAGCCTCCCTCTTTAAATCGCCCCTTTTAAGCCACTACCTCTGCACCCATTTTTACCAAGAGATGCATCTTTTTTGTCAAAGGACTGTGATCTCGGCCTTTTCTTTAGAGGAGCGCTTGAATCTCTTGCCCCTCTTTTCCCCGTCAGAGATTCAAGAAATCATTCAAACAGCGCCCGATTTGCTCGTTCAACAGCGACTGAGCGCTTGGGTGCAATATGAGGGAGAAGCGATGCCCATCCGCGCCCTTCTAGAAGACCTCTTGAGCGATTACCTGTATGAAGAAGAGGATGCCGCGGCATGGGCGGCATCCTTATTGCCAAGCGCCGTTGCCCTAGCGCTGAGAGAGCCTCAAATCTTAGAGAAAGTGGCCTTTCATTTGCCTGCCTACCTCCATGTTTTAGATCCTCTGAGCTTGTCTTGCTTGATCCCTGTTTTACCAGACAAATTGTGGCTAGAATTGATGAGGCAGGAGGGAAAGGAGATTTTTTTAAGATACGCGACGCTCTCTCAAAAGGAGCTCTTTTTAGAGAAGATTGGCCTCGCCTTTCATATTCCGGTCTTTGCCTTATGGCAAAAAAATATGCCCGCCTTGCAAGCAATAGTGAAATGCCAGGGGCGAGAGCTTGCAGATGCTTGGTCCTATTGGCATGCCCTCTTTTTAATGCCTCTTTGCCGGGGGGCTATCTTATTGAAGCGGCTGCAACAAGGCTTATGCGAAAAAGAGTGCCCTTTGTCTTTTGCTTTGAAAATTGAAGAGGCTCTGGCTCCACTGCAACAAGGACTTTTGCAGATTCAGCATTGGTTTGATGAGATAAAGCGCTCTTTGCCAGAGCCCTCCGCCTGGGCAAAAAACAGCTCTATTTAGATGAGAGCTCTTACTTGCTTTTAGAAAAGGAAGGCGGCTTCTTTCTTTGCCCCCAGACGCGGCAAAAGGTGGCCGAGAGCTCTGTCGTTTTGGCAGAAGATTTGAAGAATCGAATAAATTTTTTAATTGATAGTTAGTATAAGTAAATATTTTAATTGGCGGTAATATAAATATATTTACTTATATTGCTTTTTTAATTAAAATTGATGCCATATATATTATATTTAATCACTAATTAAGAGAGCGCTTTTTTATGATTCCCTCCACTCCCCCAGATCGCATCTCCCCCCCTTCCCCTTCTTTAGAACGGGAGCAGAGGGGCACTCCTTCTCGCTCTAGCTGCGTCAGCCGAGAGGGGGAAGCCGCCATTAAAAGACATTTAGAAAGCCGTCGAAGCGTCTCTTGTTCTTCCCATAAGCGGGCGAGAAGGTCTTTATTTGATGGCGATGAGGCGGCAAAAGGGCTCATAGAAAGCGTAGCTCAAAGTCAGCTTAAGCCTTTAGACCCATCGGCCGATCAGGGGTTGGAAAGAGCCCTTTTGTCTGGCAATGAGAAAGAGGCGCTTTTCTTTCTGCAGCAGGGGGGCAATCCTTTCCTGCAGTTCACGGCTGCGAAATTTAACGGGCAGCAGCCGATCCATGTGGCCGCTAGTCAGGGACTGATGCAGGTGTTGAAAGCTCTGCTGCAAGGGAGCGTTTTGCCAAGTGTGCAAGACTCAGAAGATAGGAGCCCTTTGCACCATGCTGCGGCAAATGGGCGGCGAGCCGCCATCGAGCTTCTTTTAGAAATGGGCGCAACGGCCTGGTGTTTAAATAAAGATTTGCAAACCCCCCTCTATAGCGCCATTGCAGGCGGGCATGAGGCTTGTGCGCTTCTCTTGATCGACCATACGCCTGTTTCTTATTTCGAGAGGATCAATGGGTGGGTCAGCTCCGCCATCCACCAAGCGTCCTGCTTAGGCCAAGAGAGCATCTTAGAAAAGCTTTTAGAGAAGGGATTTTCCGTCGACTTTGTCAATCAGAGGGTGGAAGATCGCGCGCCATTGCATTTTGCTGCTCAAAAAAACCAAGTGCAGCTCATCAGTTGGCTTTTGGCAAAAGGCGCAAAGTTAGATATTTGCGATGCCAAACAGCAATCACCTCTGCACCTGGCCCTCTATCACCGTTCTGAAGAGGCGGCCTGCCTTCTTCTCGACAAGGGGGCCCCTCAAGATGCCGACGCCCTGGAAATCGCCCTTTTGAAAGGAGTTTCGGGGGCTTTGAAGCACTTTTCCCCACACTTAGTCAACACTTTCGATTCCAAAGGGCTCCCTCCGCTGCACCGCCTGATCGTCGACTTCTCCGATGACCCCACCGACCGGACTGAGGCCGTCAAATGGCTGTTGGATCACGGCGCCGATCTCCACTTTCTAGATCAGCAGGAAACGACTGCGCTGCAATCGGCCCTACTAAAGAAAATGGAGGGGGTCGCTTCTTTGCTCATCAGCCAAGGAGCCTCTCTTGTCGATAGCGAGGGAAGAGATCAGCTCCAGCCCCTCTTTTTAGCGATCTCTAACTTCAGACAGGTGCCCTCGGATCGCCAGCCCTTTTGGCTGAAATTGATTCATCAGATGCTAACTTCTCTAAATAGCCATCAGGGCGTGCCGCAAAACCTGCTCTGGTATCTCTTTGATAACCAGGTGCCTTTAAAACAGTGGCTCGAGGTATTGGGCAGCTGTTCCGAAAAGCCCCCCTTATTGAATGCCCTTAGAGACAAAAAGGCTCTCTGGACCGAAATCTTAAAGACTGAGGAAAAGTCCCTTGCCCAAGAGGTCTTTCAGGCCTTGGGGTTTAAAATTGACTATTTACAAAGGGCGGTGCTGATTTTAGAAGTTCAACAGTGTGTATGGGCTAAGACACTTCTCCCTAAAGAGTTGGAAGAGCAGTTTTTTCAGATGAGCGAAGTTTCTTTTGAAGCAAGTTTTTTCAAAGAGGCATCCAATGTCAACTACTTCTATGACAATTATCGCCAGCAAATGCAGGAGCTGGCAACGCGCCCTCTCAATACTTTGAATGAGCTTTATCTTCTTCCTTTCCTATCGCCTGAGAAGATTCGCCAGGTCGTTTCAGACGTATCATTTGCCGATGGGCATACTTTGATGTCGGAAAAGATCATGCAGGAGGAAAAGCTGACTCTATCGAGCGTCATCTTTGAACGCGCCCTCAGCTTCATTTTTGAAGAGGGTGAGGAGGAAAACGTGGGGAAAATGCTAGCTAGCATACATCCTGCTGTATGCGCGCTGGCCACTCAAATCTCTCCGATCATCGAGCACATGGACGGCAACCTGTTGCCTCTCTTGGAAAAGATGAACCCGCCGAGCTTAGCCTGCTTAATCCCGACTCTTAATGAGGAACAATGGCTCAAGCTGTTGCAGATGGAGCTGCCCGAGCATTACATGAAGTATGCGACAGCGGAGCAGAAAAAGCTCCTTTTCTAAAAATTAATCGATTAAAAAAAGAGTTGCCATGCATCCCATAGATCGCCGCCCTTTCTCGCCATTTGTCCAAGAGGAAGAAAAAGAGCCTATCTCATCGCCCCCTTCTCCCCTTTCTACGGAAGGGCGCGTCAGCCAAAGCGGACAAGAGGCTCTTAAAGAAAAGAGGGGGGAAGAGGAGACCTCAAAGCTTGCTCCCCCTTTAAAGAGAGCGCGCAAAGATGAGAAAGATGAGAGCTCTTCTCAAATTGAAGCGGTGGCCAAAGAGCGTTTCTTGGCGCCGATGATGTCCGATGAGGCCAATCAACGGCTGCAAAGCGCGCTATTTTCACATGATGAAGCGCTCATCATTCGCCTTTTTCAGCAAGGCGCCGACCCTCAGCAGCAGTTCGATGGAAATCGGGCTATCCATGTGGCAGCCATTCAAGGGCATCTTCAGGTGCTGGAGTATCTGTGGCAGATAGGCGGCGATCTCGAACAGGCAAATGACATTGGCTTAACCCCCTTGCTATTGGCCGCAGAGGCCAAACAAGAGGCTGCCGTCGTTTGGCTTTTAGATAAAGGAGCTGATATCAATGGCGAGGATAGCGAGGGGCAAACCCTTTTGCACCACATGTTGAATACGGGCAATCAAGCGATGACCCTCTTTTGTCTGCAAAGAGGCGCTCATCTCTTCGACCCGTATGGGCGAGATGAAGCTTATGACCCTCTCTTTTTAGCTCTATGCAATGCGGCCAAAGATCAGTCTAAGGGGTTCAATGTTTGGTTCGATTGCGCCAAAAAAATTATCGAATGGTTAATCCAGGCCCATGCTCAGCAATGCGCGAATTTTTTGTTTCTCCTCGTAAAGAGCCGCCTGCCGCTCGATCAATGGCCTGAGATGGTTGCCCTTTTTAAAGAGAAGGGCTTCTCAGCAGCTCAAGGCGAAAGTGTGGAGACTTTTTTTGAAGAAGCTATCGCCGCCTATGGAGCGGCGCATCGATGGCAGATCATCGGCTTCTTGCGCGAGCTGGAATTCTCGACTCAAGAGCTTGAAAAGAAAATCTGGCTTGAAGACATCTCTTTATTGATCGAAGAGGAAAAGCCCCTGTCAGAGGAAATGCAGGCCTTTATCTTTGACTCTGCTCATTTTCCCCTGCTGCTCAATTTGTTAAAGGATGTGCCGGCTCTCAACTACTTCCACCAAAGGTGGCTGAATCGGGTGCAAGAGCTCATTCAAAGGCAAGCGCTGAAAAATACCCCTCTCTCTGCCTTGGAAAAGCTCTATCTCCTTCCCTTTCTCCCTCCTTCGGATATTTGCAAGGTCATTCAGCAGATAGATTATCGCTCTGGCTACTCTCTCCTGCATCAAAAAATATTCGTCTCTAGGAATAGAACGCTCTCCTATAACGAGCTTTTTGATATAGCCCTTACCAAATTGAAGGAAGGGGAGATCGCACGCCAGGAGCTAGCGCCCATTCCACCGCCTGTCTTTGCAATTTTATCTTGTTATCCTCCCTCATCAGAACGAATCGAGGAGTGTTTAGAGCCTATCTTAAAAGATGTAGAGCCCCTCGTCATCTCCTGCTTGATTCCCGCTTTAAGCGAAAAGGTGTGGCTCAATTTAATGCAGGAAGAGGGGAGCGAGGCCTATTTAACAGTGGCCACAGCCCATCAAAAAGACCTGTTTTTAGAAAAGATCGGCCTCGGCGCCTACCTCTTTCCAAAGAAAACTTGGCAAGGAACTTTGGAAAGGCGTCGCGCCATTGATTCCATGGAAAGAACCGCTCAGGCACAAAGCTTCTGGCAGTTGAAAAATGCCTGGTCCATGCTGCCCCTTCAGCTCAAAAAAGTGATAGAGGCCCTAAAGGGTGGCGAGGCTCTTTTAAATGAGCGCCTACTTGCAAAGCAGACGAGCCTCGTTCAAAAAGAAATGGCAGAGATAGAGCATTGGCTAAAAAAAACGGAAAAGGCGTTAAAAGAAGAGACCGAGGTGCAAATTCCTGCAGAATTTGACTGCGACCTTTTTAAAATTCCGATGAAAGACCCCTATTTTTTGATGGCCGGCGAGAAAAGATATCGCTTTGACCGCAGCTCTTTGTTCGAATTGCTCAAAAACCAGGGCGTGCCCTTCATCGATGAAGAGCCAAATCCAGAGGCCGGTTTTACCTTCCCGTTCACCCAGCAGCAAGTCTTTGTCAAGGATGTGAAAAGAGATGAGGCCTTCGCCCAAGAGATGGAGCAATTCTTCGAGCGGCACCCGAATTTAAAAGAAGAAGACGCTTAACGCTCTCACTCTTCTTGAATGTATTGGTCGATCACTTCGCCCTGAGCACTGATGGTCTGGTAAAGGCGCCCCGTCTCCAATAAAGTGACGAGGATGAAGTGATTTTTGCCGGCCGAGCTGGCCAAATACCAAAGTTCTTCCGGCGTCTTGGGGTCTCTCGCCTCCACACCCCAGGCGCCATCGCCAAAATAGACCACTCCCTTTTCGTCGACGGTTCCCTGTAGCAAGGGATAGGTGCGCTTATAGGCATGGTCGTGATGTTCAAAGGCGGCATGCACCTGCCCGCTTTCAAAGAGGGGAACCCAGTGCTTGCGGATTAAAGCTGAGTGCAGCGTCTTAAAATCGCGGACACAGGGATAGGCGGGGATGTGATAGATTGGAATGCGGGTCTTTTGCCCCATCCGCTCTAAAAGGGAGCGCTTTAGCCATTTTTGCTGCCGGCCGGTGATCGGATGGCAATGGCCCGAGTCTAAAAGAAATAGCGAGAGATACGAGCCAAAATCAAGCGTGCGATAGGTCTTTCCCTCTGGAAGAGGAAATAGGGCATGAAAGACGGGAGCTTCCTTGGGCGTCTGATTGTAGCGGCGCTTGACATCATGGTTGCCGATGACGGCAATCAAGGGGATGAGTTGATTTTGGTGTGTTCTCATTGTATCTGACCAAACCTGAATCCAATCAAACCAAAAGGTGAAATGCTCCTTTTGGAGCCCAAAGGCATCGGCAGCGTAGGCCAAGTCCCCCCCCAAGACGCAAAATCTGGGATTTTGCTTGGCCGCTTGACGGCAGGTGGTGCTGAAATCTTGCACATCTTTGCGCATCGTATCACCGCCGACAGCAAAAGAGATCGGCTCTTTAAAAAGTGCCGGCATCGTCTGAAAGCGGTAGCACTCAGCCTCTCCCTCCAATTGAAAGAGGTGCACCTGATCGGGGCGAAGACCTTTTAATGAGGCCGAGCAAATCGAGTAGGGGCGCCCCTCTGGAAAAGGAGACCTTTCAACCGTAGCCTTTTGCCATTCTTCTGCTCCTTCCTCTTTAAATAAGAAAGCTTGGCCCAATGCCGCTTCATCGGTGATCCAGCGAATGACCATCGTCGTCGCCGGGTCTTCGATCCAGGAGGCATAGATGGCATAAGGCTCTTTGGCAAGGCCTCTTATCGAGGTCAGCAGCAGGCAAAAACAAAGTAGTAAGCGCATACAGGCATCCTTGAGACGCTGAAAAGTTAGGGGGCAAGTTTTCCGTCTGTGGGCTCTTTAGAAGGGGCAGATTCAGGGGGAGGAGGGATGAAATCTTAAAACTTGCCTGGGATGAATGGGGGCCAAGCCCCCATTCAAAACCCCAAGCGCGCCCATGCGATGAGCCAGGTCGCTTCGGGTTTTTAAGTCATCTCTTAATCGAAGATGAGTTTTTTGGCTAGCTTGCCCATCAGCACATAGGCCGATTGGGTCAGCTTTGTCTGCTCTTTTCGATCCAACTCATGCTGCCCAAGCAATGTCATCTGATAGAGATGGCGCGCCATCTCTTGCGCCAAAGCAAATTCTTTATCTTTAAGCTGGACGAGCGCGTCTATCACCTCATTATTGGTGTTGACGACGAGCGTTTTCTTTAAAGGCAGGGAAGGAATTGAAGCTTCGCCATGCATCTCGCTCATCCTCTTAAAATAATCGCGCATCCGCCGCTCTTCTTCTTTGACGACGAGAATTGCTGGCAGCTGGTCATCTTTTAAGCTTTTCGCTTCCACTTCGAGCATCTCTTCATCGAGGCACTGCTTGATGAAATCGGCGATGCGGCGCCCTTCTGTTTTGCCTTCGCTATCGAGAACCACTTTTTCCCGCTCTTCATCGACAAGCGATTCAATGGCGCCATCGATGCGGCAAAAGGAAGTCCCCTCCATCTTATTTTCCAGCAATGAAATGAACGCTGTATCTAGCGGCATCTTAGCAAACAGCACACTTAAGTTTTGCTTTTGGTAGGCGGCGAGGATGCTATCAGAGACCTTTCCCTCTTCGGCATAGTAGAGCGTTTTGTTAGAGGACTTGGCCAAAGCTTCGTCTGTCGTCACCCACTCATCCTGGTCGTTTTTCCAAAGAATGATCTCTTTCACGCGGGCATAGAATTTGTCATCTTCTAACGCGCCCAACTTGACGATCGGCTCGACAGCGCTCCAGACTTTATGGTACCTCTCGCGATCCGATTTAAACAGCTGCTGCAGCTGATCGGCCACTTTTTTAGAGATGTGGGCAGCCAGCTGACGCACCGTCTTGTCCATTTGCAGCTGGCTGCGCGAGACGTTGAGGGGGATGTCTGGGCAGTCGATGGCCCCTTTTAAAATATTCAAATAATTGGGGATGATGTCTTTACAATCATCGGAGACGAAGACCCTGTTGCAATAGAGCTGGACATGGCTTTTAGAAAAGTCAAAGTCGCGCCGCATCTTGGGAAAGTAGAGGATGCCTTTTAAATCGAAGGGATAGTCGACATTGAGGTGGATCCAAAAATGAGGCTCCTCTTCGCTCGGATACAGCTCTTTAAAGAAATCGAGGTACTCTTGGTCTGTGCACTCTTGCGCCCCTTTCATCCAAAGAGGGGAATCTCCATTGACCCTTTGCCCGTCCATATAGATGGGGTAGGGAAGGAAATAGCAATAGCGGCGGATGAGCGCCTTTAGGCGACTTTCCTCTAAAAATTCGAGGCTGTCCTCTTGCAGGTAGAGGGTGATGGAAGTGCCCCGCTCCGTTCTTGCGCCCTCGCTGAGCGTATAAGAGTGCGAGCCGTCGCAATCCCACTGCACCGCTTTAGCTCCGTCTTTATAAGAGAGTGTATCGATCAAGACGCGGCCGGCAACCATATAAGAAGAATAGAAGCCGAGGCCGAAGTGGCCGATGAACTGCTCTGATTTCAAATCGCTTTGGTAGTGCTTGGCAAACTCTTCTGCGCCGGAAAAGGCAATCTGAGCGATGTATTTCACCACCTCTTCACTGTCCATGCCAATGCCATTATCGATAAAGGTGAGCGTCTTTTTCTCTTTATCGATGGCTAGGTCGATGCGAAAGTCGGCATCTTGAGCTTCCACCTCGTTTTGGTCGCGCAATCTCTTCACTTTTTGAATGGCGTCGCACGCATTGGAGATCAGTTCCCGCACAAAGATGTCGCGATCCGAGTAGAGCCATTTTTTGATAATGGGGAGAATATTTTCACTATGGATTTCCAGTGTTCCTACCGTCATATCAGTCCTCAAAGAAAATGTTAAAAAAGGGCGGGTTTGCTTTAAGTAGCGTACCTCATCTTAAAATCACTTTTAAGAAGATTATAGGCTCGATTTCCCCCTCAGGGAGTAAAAAAGTTTAGAGCTTATCTTAGAAAAAAGCAAACGATTTACGGCAAGCCTCCTTCCCTAAAAAAGAAGAATCCGCTATATCGAATTTAGATTTTATCTGCCCTTTTCTTAGGGCTCTTGTCGCTTCAATGTTATAACCCAAGAGAGCTTTGCTTTATGTCTCTTTTTCACCTCTCCAATGAGGGCCATTTCTTAGCATCCATGCCATCAGAGCTGGATTGGCAATTGATCCTGTTCGCCATCGGCGCTTTTCTAATCATCGGCGTCGGTTTGGCGGGGATGATTTTATTCACCAAAGCAAAATTTGGGAGCAAAGGGACTTGCAAGATTGCCATCAACGACGATCCCTCTTTGACTAAAGAAGCCGATACGGGCAACACGCTGCTGGCCGCTTTGACATCAAACGGGTTGCCCATTCCCTCTCCTTGCGGAGGAAAGGCCACTTGCAAGCAATGCCGCGTCCAAATCACCAAAGGCTCTGATGAGCCGCTGGAGACCGACAAGTCCACCTTTACCAAAAAGCAGCTGAAAGCCGGATGGCGCCTCTCTTGCCAAGCGAAAGTGAAGGGGGACTTGAGCGTCCATGTCGAAGAGAGCTGCCTCGGAGTGAAAGAGTGGGTGGGCCGTGTGATCAGCAACAAAAACGTCTCCTCCTACATTAAAGAATTGGTCGTCGAAGTGCCAGAAGAAGTGCCCTACCGCTCTGGAGGGTATTTGCAAGTGCACGTGCCCCCTTTTAAAACTAATACAGGCGATTGGCGGGCGACGATGGACCCTGAATATTTTACCGAGTGGGAGAAGTACCAGCTGTTCGATCGCATCATCGACTTCAGCCAATCAAAAGGGGTGATCCGCGCCTATTCCATGGCCTCTTACCCGGCAGAAGGCAAAAAGGTGATGTTCAACATCCGCATCGCCACCCCACCCTTTGCCAACAATCAACTGGTGGACAATGTGCCATGGGGAGTTTGCTCGTCTTACACCTTTAGCTTGAAGCCGGGCGATGAGATCCGCCTATCCGGGCCTTATGGCGAATCGTTTATGATCAATGACGACCGCGAGCTGATCTTCCTGATCGGCGGCGCCGGCTCCTCATTTGCTAGAAGCCATATCCTCCACCTCTTTAAGACAGAAAATACCAAGCGCAAAGTGTCGCTCTGGTACGGCGCCCGCTCTTTAAAAGAAAATATCTACCAAGAAGAATACGAAGCGTTGGCTCAAGAATTTCCAAACTTCAGCTACCACCTCGTCCTCTCTGAGCCCCTGCCCGAAGATCAATGGCCGACCAAGGCAGAAGACCCGGTTCGCAATAACTACCTCTTCCGCGCCTTCGAAGAGGGGAAGCTAAAGTTCATGGAGAGCCCAGAAGACGCCCTCTTCTACGTCTGCGGGCCTCCGCTGCACAACTCCTCTGTCTTAAAATTGCTCGACAACTACGGTGTGCCTAGAAATAGCGTCATCTTAGACGACTTTGGCAGCTGATGGTTTGCTGAAGACGGTAGAGAAGTTTGCGGGAAAGGGCTTTCGCCCTCTCCCTGCTCCCTCTCCCAAGCAAAGGGCGCGCCCTTTGCAATCTAGAGTTTTAAAGAGAAAGGCTTGGAAGCCATGGGCTAACGCCCAAGGCTTCCAAGCCTTTCTTTTTGTTCAATGGAAGTTACTTGTGAACTCACTCTTATATAGAGGCTGTGATTTCTGTTTCGGACTAACCTTGGCAAGTAACTTAGCAGTCCCTTCCTTAACCCCTGCAGAGTAATCTTTAAAAGATTGTTTGCCTGCTTGGATAAGAGTATAACCGCCATCCTTTTCACCCTTTCTTTTCCAATAAGATACAGTCTTAAAGGCGATATATGGCGTTGCTACAGGTGACTGGATAGCGAGTGAGAGGGCATTGGCTGTAAAAATAATTGGGCTTGTTAAAATGATCAGAGCTAATTTACCAATTTTTTTTAACCTGGAAGGAGGGGTCCGACCTAAAAAAACGATTTTTTTTGGGGTTTTCAATGCGGATGCGGCGCCATTTATCAAGTCAGCTGTAAGGCCTAAGCCTCCTACAACTGCAACAGGAGCGGCCAGGGCAATTCCAGCGATCACGCCCCCTAAGACGGCCAGGGTTTTTAATGCTGTCAGGCCTACTTTCTTAACTAAAGCCGCATTGATCTTCCCTTCTTGCTCAATTGAAGAAGGCGGGGAGTGAAGTTCTTGAACTCTTTCACTAGGTTCTAAGCGTCTAGCAGGGTCCATTTAATTTCTCCTTATCAAGGGTTTATTTAAAAAATGATCAGATTTTAAATTCAGATCTATTTAAAAACTTTTTTGCTTTTATTATATTTTATATACAATGCTCGATATTATCAATTAAAATAATTAATTTCTGCTCCGTGAAGAGAGCGTATGCAAGAAGGGGCCTTGACAATTTTTAATTTGTTATGAAATGATGAGCTATTTTTTTACTGGGAGTTAAAAGCTTGCGCAGTCATTGGAAGTCTCGCTTTGGATTCATCATGGCCACTTCGGGAGCCGCCATCGGCCTTGGCAATATCCAGCGCTTTCCCTATCTCGTCGCGGAAGAGGGCGGGGCGGCCTTTGTCTTCATCTACATTTTGGCCGTGCTTCTCTTAGGATTGCCCTTGTTGCTTGTGGAACTTTCCCTTGGGCGCTTTGCCAAGAAAAATGCCGTCGACAGCATCAAAGCCATTCGAG
>JARBTN010000004.1 GCA_029240195.1 Chlamydiales bacterium | reverse complement strand
TTTAAGGAAATAAAAGGCTTAAGCCCATGCAGAACTAGGTACAGGCCAAATTTATCGCCGACAAATACCTGGCGCCCCTCTTCTTGGTAGCGAAATAAAGAGCAGTCCCTGTCTGATAGAGTCAAAATTTGGATGGCCGAGTTCTTCCAATAGGCCTGCCCGATCACATAGAAGCAAAAGTTATGCAAGGGGTTTCTCGCTGCCCAACAAAGAGCTAAAGCGGGCTTTGGCCCCTCTTGCAAACGATAGCCAGCAGTGAGCTCTTCACCAAAGAGGCCGTCATCGTCATTGCCCAACAAGCCCCAACTCAGCCAATGCCCCACATCGAACCAGCGAATTTGCGAGCGATGGCGGGGGATGACTCGGTAGATCCAATGGCGACTGGCCAGATTCCTTCTCTTTAAAAAATGGGGAGCAAATTCAGCGGGCGGTAAAGAGCGCTCTTTACAAAATGCATCGATCTGCTCTATGGATGGCATTGACCTCTCAGTATAATCCTCTGTCGAAATTTTATAGTTCGCGCAAGAGCTAAAAAGAATCGGGAAAAGTAAAATACAAAAAATAAAATTACGGCTAGAATGCATGAGAGATACCCTGAAAATCCCCTGTTATAAATAGATTTGATGATGAGCGCAATATCCAATCAAAAGAAAACCATGCTGCCCAAACAGCTGGAGGAAGAGGAAGCATCCGCTCCTTTTCGCTACTACTCGTCCAAAGAGGAAGAGATCTTTCGCCCCCCCTACTCTTTTCAAGAAGAGAAAGCCTCTCTAGAAGAAGAGGAGGAGATTGAGGAAGAAAAAGAGAGCAGCTCCCACTTTGAGCTACACCTAAAAGCCATTTCTTTTCTTTTAGCTGGTGCATTCTTTCTGATGTTCGGCCTGATACTTGCCCTATTCTCCACCGACGGCAAGCTGACCCTCTCTTGGAATAGCCAATATTGGCTCTTTTACCTACTCGGAGCGCTGCCCCTTCTCTGGTTTGGCTGGAGCGCTCTACAACGCATTGAAGAGTCGGAATAATCGGTTCTTTTAGCTTTTTTGGGAGAGGCTTGCTCTTCTTTCAAAATTTCCTTTAAGCCAAAGGGGCAGGCCCCTTTGGAATCCCTATTTTCCAAAGAAACCTCATTAAAAGCTATGGCCAAAGGCCAAAGCTTTTAATGAGGTTTTCTCTTTTATCAAACGCTCTAATCAATAGCAATTAGGGAGTCTGCTCTATTAAAATAGCCGGATATGGCTCTAGTTTTAAATCGCTATTTTCTTTTTTGACCAGCTCCAAAGCATGATCATAGCTTTCTTGATAGATCTTTTTTGTCTGGGGGTCGTTGGCATCACCAAAGTCGACCCAATAGGAAATTTTGCCCCTGAGAACTAGGCAACACGAAATTTTCCTTAAATCACCCTCTCCCTTTGGCCGCTTATGGGTTAAAAAATCTTTGTCGACAAAGCCAATGCCATAGTTTAGGTTGGCGGCATTGAATAGGTAATTTTTTAAGAAAGGGTAGATCTCTTTATTTTCATTGATGCTACTGAGGAGATCTTGTGAAGCGGTAATGACAAGGGCGCGAGCGCTATTGAGGTCCATAGCCCCCTTTGTCGGCACGTTGAACTTGAGGTTCACCTCATTGACCGCGTTATGAAACGACCCGCCAAGCGCAAAAAGGCGCGCATCGAGCGCTTTTTTAAATTTTTCAGCATGGGTCAGACAAATTTTATCGGAAATGCTAATGTAGCGAGGCTCTTTTGCCAACAAATCATTCTGCATCTTTTGCAGCTCTGGCTCCTTGAGCTCCGTTAAGGAAGGGGCTGCAAGCAGTGTTACGCTTAAAAGGGGGAGAAGAAAGAACAGTTTCATGAGTAGCCTCCGATTTAGCGAGTGAGAGTTTGTTGAAATTCGTCTTCTTGCAAGACCTCTCGGCTGACCCATACATTCGCTTGTAAAAAGCTTGGCGAGGTTAGGCTAGAGTTTTCCTTATTATATAGGCGCCCCTTCATATAAGAGACCTGGCCTAATTCCCCAACCCCTCCTTCCTTAGCTCCATAGTTGACCACGTGGCCGAATTTAGCAGATGGAATGCGGATCCCTGCATTGAATGCGTAAATATACATCTTTTCAGAAACCTGGGGAGGGAGAAGGCATGATGCCTTATACGTCTCCAGGGTCCCTTCGGGATCGCAGAGCTGGTATAGGCGTTGTTTGGATGGCTTGATTAGGGCCAACTTTTTCCTCTCTTCTGGCACTCCCTGTGAATCTTTAGCATGAACACTGAAAGAATTTAAAAGGAGAGGGATGATGAATAATAAAATGGGGATTCGATAGCGCATATTGATGACCTCAGTTGGCATCTATTTGGTTATTAGATAAAAAAGGCCGCAGCCTCACTCTTACATGTCGCCTCACCAGGCAAAGCGATCGCCTTTCGTCAAGGGCTGCAATAGCTCTGGCTTTTCTTTTTTCATCTCTTCCAATACGTCTTGTAGAGCTGCTCGATAGACCTCTACGCTCGTTCCTTGGCTTGCATGGACATAAGAGACAAGGGCTTTGTAGTCGGTCTCAATGCAAGTGACCCGGTCTAAGCTTTTTTCCTCGAGAGGGAAGAAATAGATCTCGCCCTTCTCGTCAGCAAAGATGAGGGAGTAGAAGAGATTTTTACTGGTAAAGGGATAGTAGTCAAGGCCTGGGCGCAAGATCTCATCTTGGTTGATGCGGTAGAGCAGATCTTGAAGCCCCTTGACAAGCAGTTCCTTGGCTTTTTCAATGCTGACGGGCTTTGGGCTCCTGACCATATATTCTAAGCCAATGTTCTTGATTTTTTTGTAGCTGCCCTGGCTGCAATCAATGGGGTCGGCATCGACATATTCCTTAAAGAGTTCGATGTGCTCCCGGAGCAGCTGATTTTTCCGATCGATGTAATAACTGAGGGGCTTGCCCTCAATGATTGAGTCTACCTGCACCGGCACTCCAAAAAAATCGGCTTGAAGGGGGGGTGACAAGCACAGGCTCGATAGCATGAGATATGAATTGACAGCGGTCTTTTTTATCATGACTGACTCCATAAATCCAAAATTACCATTGGAAGCGCTCTCCCTTTTTTATAGGCTCTAGGAGATCCGGCTTTTCCTTCCTCATTATTTCCAGTATGCCTTCCATAGGTTCATCATAAATTTCTTTACCTTCTGAAGGAGAAGCATTTACTCTAGCTGAAATAAATTTATAGGCTGCCGTACAAGAGGTAAGCCGGTTAAGGCTTTTCTCTTCAAAAGGGGTCACATAGATCTTGCCTTTTTCATCGGCAAATAAAATTGAATAAAAAAGATTATCCGTCGTAAACGGGTAATTATTGAGCCCTGGGCGCACGACCTCATCTCGATTAATGCGATAGAGCAAATCTTGATATCCCTTGACGATTAATTCCTTTGCTTTCTCAATATCTACAGGCTTTGGACTCCTGACTATAAATGTGATTTCAATTTTGGTAATCTTTTTAGGGCAACCGCCACCCAATCCGAATACATCTGCATCAACATACTTTTTAAAATAAGCAATATGCTCATTAACAATCTGGTTTTGTCTATCGATATAATAGCTAATAGGCTTCCCTTCCACAATATTCGGATTTCTCACTTGGTCGATCATAAATCCCTCCTGATTAAAAATAAGCGAAGAAAAAAGAATCAACAAAAACAAATAAAATCTAAATTTCATAATAATACCCTATGATTTTTAAAAAAATTAATTAATTCTCCTGATTTCTTTATTAATGGAAACACAAATTTGGTCTTGAGCCCATTCATAGGCCGGGCAGTCCAATCGATGGTCTGGACCCAAGTTTAGGACATACCACTGATTGAGCTCTGGTGGAGTCTTGATAACATTATATCGAGGGTCGAGAGGCTCACCAAGCGGAGCAGACATTCTACTACTATCAGCTCTACGAAATGCCAGATCTGCAGAGCTGCCATAGTTGACTGCAGCTCCAAAACCTTCGTGAGGAATGAGATAAGCTGCTCCGATGGTATAGATATGCATGGTTTGTCTGACTTCTGGTGGTAGAAGCTGGCTAGCCATGTAAGTCTCCAAAGCGCCTCTGCTGTGGGCAAGAATAAACAAGCGGAAGTCATCTGATTGAGCTGCCAATTCATTATAGTCGTTAAAGATTTGGCAGGCTAGGTGACAAATTGGCGCCATATCACAGCGGATTCCCTTTTCTAGCCAAAATTGAGGGTCACGAATAGAGGGATCATCCCAATTTGTAAGGTAAAACTTGCCTGATACTTCTTCAACAAGCCCCCGATTTAACAATTCTTGAAAAGATAGGTTAAAGTCACAGAATTTGCCTAATGTATTATGGCATGTCCAATCGACCCCCATGTCATCATACTTATGGGACGTTTTCTCAGCCCAATATTGAGCATCTGCATTGACATTTAATTGCCCAGGGACAACTCTCAGGCGGTAGCAATTGGGAAGGGCGCCACCTGTTCTGCCAGAATGAGATTCTCCGGCTGGGCAGTCTAGAGGTTTATATTTATAACGTTCACCCCTTCCCATTTTTCTAGAAAGAATTCCTCCTGGCGTCTTGATATATTCTCTTTTCCCTTCACGACCATAGCCACAAATGAATACTCCTTTAATACTTGCCGAGATCGAAGAAAAAGAAAGCCCTCTGCTGCCGAATACCCAGGAAAGGGAGAGAGTAATTCCAGATAATCCATGTGGGTCGCAAGCAATCATGGGATTGCCATGCACATAAGAATAGAGGTTTCCTCCATCGGCAAAGCCGAGCGGGTCAGCTGTGATGAAGCGACCAAGCGAGCTATCATAGTAGCGATTGCTAAAGAAACAAAGGCCACTTTCCCGGTCAAACCGCTTGCTGGCAAAGAGCCAAGGGTTATTTAACAGTGAATACTCGATTGGCTGTTGCTGCCCATCAAAATAGAGAATCTCGCCAAAGGCACTATAGCGATAGCTCTCTACCACATTCTCCTCACTCAAAGACCAAAGGGCTGTGACATTGCCTCGATAATCGTGATAGGGGACATACGCCTTTCCCTCTAGCTCGATGGCCACAGCAGCGCCGAGCTCTCCTTTGAGACCCGATCCTAAAATGCGCAGCTGCTCAATATTTCCAGCTGCATCGACAAGGCCTATCTCTTTATTTCCTTGGTAGAGAAAACGTTCTTCTTTCTCTAGTCTCCAAGAATCGCCCTCTTTTTTATAAAACGAGCGCTTTAAACGACGCCCGAAAGCGTCATAATGGTAGATAGCCAGGATCTCTTCGTTTTCCATGCTGACAAGGCGGCTTAAAGCATCGTAAGCCAGCTTCATCTTGCCCTGCGGCCCCTTCTTTTGGATCATGCTGCCATTGCCGTCATAGCGGTAATGGCTGATGCCGTCGCTGATAACTTGGTTGAATTCGTTGACAGTGTACTCTATGTCGTCTTTAGCCCTTCGATTATAGAGCGAATCACTTTCATAAGAGTGATTGAAAGCCCCTTTTTCTTGTTGCAGCTGATACAGGGGATCATAAGTGAACGTATTGTGGCTCAATCCCACCGCATCTTTGACCTCATAGGAGAGGAGATTGCCAGCAGCATCATATCCCGCCTGTGACTCATCACCAATTTTAGATGAGAAGTGGGAGGAGGTAATATTTAAGGGACGCCCTAAAACATCGTAGGTACGCTCCAATGTATCGCCATTAGGCAAGAGGCTCTTCAATTCACGTTGAAACCAATTGTGCGAGAGGGCGCGATGCTCATAGAGAAGGTTGTCATTCTGGTCTTTTCTCTGCACAGCTAAGAGGTTTAGGCCATCGCACTCATATTCCACTGCCGACTGGTCGGGCAGGTTAAGCCGCTTTAGATGACCGCTTTGGTAGTAGCCGTAAGAAATTTCCAGCCCATTGCCGAGTATTTCTTTTACAATCTCGCCAAAATCATTATAAGAGCGCTCTGTCACCATCCCTTGCGCGATATCCTCAATTTTGATGAGCCGATCTTTTAAGTCGTAAGTGAACTCTGTATGGATAGTGTGATCTGAGGAGATGATTGCCTTTAGGCGCCTTAGCGCATCGTAAGTGCGGGTGAGGGTCACGCCGTTGGCATCGGTGACTGTCGCCAAAAGTCCTAGCTCATTGTAGGTGGAGCTAATTTCCTTGGGGCTATTTCCAGCCTTTTGCTCTGACACCTTCGTGATATTGCCTAAACAGTCATATTCCCAATCGATGGTGTAGAGGCGCTCCTCTTTTTCCCCTCGGTAGACATGGTAGATGCGCTTTTTCTCCCGCCCCATCACATCGTAGAGCTTCTCTTCATGGGAGAGGGGTTGATTGAAAGGATTGAAACACTGCACATCGACCAAAAGCCCGCGCGTATCAAATGTCTCAATTCTTTTCATTCCTAAAGGATCGATGGTCGTCTTTTGCAGCACTTGTTGGTCAAAGCTATTGCGATAGTGATGATCCCAAAGAATGGTGGTCTCATTGCCCATGGGATCAATTTGCTTGATGACTTCTGAGCGCTCGTTATAGATTGTTCTGGAAATAGCAGGAGTTGCATCATCTAAGTAGACAATTTCATCGGTTTTGTTGCTCATCAGATCATAGGTGGAGAGCTTTCTTTCCAATAACTTGTGATCTTGATTCTCTGAATAGACTTCAATTTCCCGGCCCAGAAGGTCATATTTGGTATAGGCGGCGATCCAAGTGTCTTCGCTATTCCAGCGCTTCGTCATCGCCAAGCAACCAAAGCTATCCCAAGCGTATTCGGTCACGCGCTCGATCCCTTCCGTAGAGATGACCCGCTCTTTTATTTTGCGGCCAGCTCCATCGTAGGCATAGAGAGTGCGAATACCCATGGGATCGATGCTTTCGATTAAGCGCACACCTTGGTAGCGATTGTGCAGCTCTTTAAGTTTTTTCCCTGAGGAGTCATAAGTGATCTCTGAAATGGGCTGTTTTAAAGTATTGTATTCGTAACAGGTGTAGGCGCCATTTTTTTCCGTTTTCTTTTTCAATGAGCCGTTTAAGTAATACTCAAACGACTCTCCTGTAGATTCTTCCGGCAACTGAATATGAGTGAGCTGGCCGCGTGTATTATACTCTTTTTTCGTCTCCTGGCCATCGCGGCTAAGGATTGTACCCACCTGATTGTAGATATTGTAGATAAGTTCTTCTTTAGGAGTGAATAGCTCCCTTTTTTCATCAAAAGTTGGGGTAAAAAGCTGCTTTTGCCCTTTGCGCTCGGTATAGAATTGAAACTCTTGTACTTGGCCGTAAGGCCCTTCTTGCTTAAACAAGCGGCCGGCTGAGTCATAGGAATAACGGCTTGTGAGCATTTCTCCATCATCAAAAGCCACATCTGTCTTAACTTTACGCCCAGCTCCATCATAGGAGTGATAGGTGCGAATTGGCAACCCGATGACCTCTTCTTGAATGCAGCGGTCATCGCTGTCATAGGTGAAGCGCTTTGTCAAACCGGTTGGGGTTGTTTCGCTAATCAGCAGGTCTCTTTCATTGTACTTAAAATAGATGGTGTAGAGGAATTGGTCATCCTGGCCATAGAAAGACTTTTCCTGCACTTGTCGGTTTTGATTATAAGTGACAGATTCTCTCTTCAACAGCTGAAGTGTTTTTGATGATAAGTCGAGGTAATAGTCAGCCCATTCATAAGGGAGACCAAAGGCTGAATGATCTGAAGCGTCGATATATTTTGTGCGAGAGATATGTCTTTCATGGACATCGGCCAAGTCTTCTTCTTCAGAAGATGAGCCATCATCCATGACCTTTTCTATCAATGCATAGAAGGAATTATAGTGGTAAAATTCTCTATGGACGATCTGCCCATTGACAGAGGTTAACTTTGCGGCAATTCGATCGCTTCCTCCCAGATATTGATAGGAAACATTCGGGCCATCATCTTCAGTAACGGTGGCAATCTGTTTATGCAAGCCCTCTGTATAGGTGTAATAACGGCTAAAAGTCTCCTCCATCAAATGAGTGTTGTGTAGAGCATCTGTATGGCGGCTTAAATAGCCGCACAAAGTTTCTTTGGTTAGGAACCCATCCGAATCGTACTCAAACTTCAATATGCCATGAACTTTATCATTATTAGGCCCATTGATGAATAGGCGACTTTGTAAATTACCTCGCTGAGTTTTCGGATAGACTTCTGGCAAATCTTTATTTCCATTTAAGTTCCAATTAAATCGGTGCCTACATCCATATCCTGGGTTTTTTTCCCACCACTTTTTGGTATTAATCCAAGATCCATGTGCTTCTATAATTTGTTCGATATAATTTTCAGGACTCAAGCGATAACAACGGTGATATTGTGAAGTATCAGAGATGACAATCCAAGGATAGGCTTTACGATCCATAGAGAATTTTGCACGGAATTTACCCTCTATGCCACTAGGCTCCAGAATTTCTTTTACGAGATAAAGCTCATAGCCGTCAGCATATTCATAGTTGATTTTTTGAAAGACCTTGCTATTTTTTTTCTGTTCTACCAAATGCAGAGTATCATCGATGCAAGTCGGCAGATAAGAATAATGGTTCTCGTAAAAATTTTTACGAGTTTGGTTCAGCGTCAGCTCTTCTACCGACTGTAAATAAAGTCCTTCATAGTCTTCAAACCTCTTTACACCACATACACGAAGCCAATCTCTCTTGGCTCCCATACGGTAGATGACTTTTTGCCCATTACTTCCTGTAACGGTAGCCTTAAGGTAGTTCTGTTCCCAATCGATTGTGATTGAGCCTAAAGTAATACTTTCTGTCGCATCTGTAGCAAAGATTTTGGCTAAGTAGCCGTTATTTGTATAACGATAGTGAATTTTGTTGCCGCTCGGCATGATTTCATATTGTAAAAGCCCCTTTCCATCGTAGTAACGGATATTGCCCGATCGAAGATAAAGTGTTAGCGATTTATCTTTGCCATCCTGAGCTGGAGTGAAAATGGCATAAGAGGTTTTAAGCGATTGAAAATAATTTTGATCTGGGGTGTTTCCTCCTAAGTGGTCTACGAGATCAGGTTCCGGATAGCATTTAGTATTTGGGCGGCCATAATAGCTAACTAAACTTCCTCCGGGCTGCTGAATATCAAACCGACTCATATAGCCCTTACTTCCTTCGTAATAATAGCAACGATAAGCGTAATTTAATGTAACTCCTATACCAAAATGGAAGAGGTCTTCATAACTTTTATGATTATAATAGCGAATAAAGGAAAGAGGCTCTGGACCTGAAATTTCTAAATCCACAAAACTCTGAGTATAGGCTCTGCTGCGTAAGTTTAAATTATCGTAAGTAGAGCTAGGCTCTACTCCATACTCAATGGAGAGAGGATTTGGATCATCCTCTGCTTGCAAGGATGTGAGGGACAAAATGAAGAGTATTAAAGCAAGAAAAGGGTTCATCGGTTCTTTCCTTCAAATAAATATTGAGCAACTAAAGACTTTCAATATAAAAAAATGAAAAGAAATAAACCAGAATAAAATAAAATTTTATCTTTACAGGCAATAAAGGATAAAGGACTTTTTATACAAGAAAGAACTAACTTATTAAAAAAATAAATTAGCAGCAATAAGTCGTTTCTCTGCTATCCCCTTGAAGTCATTCAAACGACAGGGAACTAGCTAAGGGAGATTCCTTTTGCTTGGTCTGACAATATTTATTGCCAGACCAACTGAAAGCCTTTTTCTTTAAGGCCTTTGATGGCATCGGCCATCAAAGGCCTTAAAGAAAAAGGCTAATCGTCCCTTTAAAAAAATTACGGATTCCAAAGGGCTTTAGTCCTTTGGTGGGAGGGGGTGAAGGGGGAGGGCAAAGCCTTCCCCCTTCTTTTTTTTTACCAGGTCATCCATTTGGTGATCTCAAAGCTTAGCAAGCTGAAAGAGAGGAGGAAGATGACGATGAGGAGGGGGCGGCCGCCGAAGGCTAGTGGCGACGGTTCTTTTTGCAGGTGGTAGCGGCCGCGCCAGACCATGAGGACGGGCAGGAGGGCGAAGAGGATCATGGCGGCGACGCCGCCGACGAGCTCTAGGGCGATGAAGAAGACGTGGGGGTAAGTTTTGGAGATGAGGTAGGGGGGGAGAAAGACGAGGAGGGAGGCGAGCAGGCGGTTTTTCTTGGGCGCTGTGGAGAAGTTGAGTCCGTCACCGAGGAAGTCGATGAGGCTGAGGGCTTGGGCCAGCAAAGAGGTGGCGATGGCAAAGAAAGAGAGGTAGTAGGCGGCGATCTGTAGGGAGAGGGAGGGAATTTTGGAGGCGAGAGGTTCGGTAGAAATCTGCCCTAGCCGGAAGCTTTGCAAGAGGGAAGGAGAGCCGTCTTGGGTGTCGAGGGGGACAATTTTGAAGATATGATATTCCCAGATGGTGTAGACGGTGAGGGGGATTAAGCTGCCGATGAAGAGGGTGAGGAACAGCTTCTTATAGTCGCCACCGAGGTAGTTCTTGAGGGTGGGGACCATATTGTGAAAGCCGAATGAGGTGACGATAAAGGGAATGGTTAGCAGGGAGTAGGACCAATCTCTGTGTAACGTTACATTTTCAGTGTAGTAGGGGATGCCTTGGGCGATGAGGAAGAGGTAGGTGAAAAAGAGGCCGAACATCAGCAGGCGGTTGAGGCGCTCGGAGAAATGGGTGCCAAAGCAGGTGGCGATGAGGGCGGTCAAGCTTAAAAGCTCGATGCCATAGGGCGCGGCGGCATTTCCTTTTAAGAAGAGGGAGAGGAGATCGCCCCCTTTAGAGAGGTAGGCGACGAGGAGGGAGTAGAATAAAAAGAGAAAGGTAGACCAGGCAGTGGCTTTGCCAGGCAAGCCGAGCGTCTTATCCGCTAAGGAGATGATGCTGAGCGGCTCTTTGTACCAGAGGTTGGCCTCTAAAAATAGGAGGGCGGTGGTGAGCATGAAGCCCCAGCAGAGGAGGAGGAGGAGGAGAGTGGGCAGGAACCCTGACTGCGCTGTCAACACGGGCAGGGCAAACATGCCGATGCCGATGCAGCTGCCGGAGAGGAGGAGGATGCCGCCTAAGAGGGAGCCTTTTTGCAGGGAGGGGAGCTGGGGCATAGGAGTCCTTTTCAGTAAGAGGATGAGGGGGTGTGCTCAGCCAAATGGGGGTTTGGCGTGATCATGACAAAGTAGAGGGAGCCGATGAGTCCCATGCCAAAGACCATCAGCGTCTTTCCTGGTGCATCCGATGCAAAGCAGGTGCTGAGCAGGCCTGAGAGGCTGGGGCCTAGGCATTCGGAGACCATCCAGACGCTGCCCATCAGCAGAGCATTGACAGAGCCGGACTTTTTAGGGAGCAGCTGGTTGCCCCAGGCGAGGCCGACGGGGTTGAAGGCGCCGATGCAGGCACCCAAGGCAAAGAGCAAGGGTAATAGTGCCTCTTCCGATAGGCGAGGGAGCGCTAAGATGGCGTAGAGGACAAAAAAGCCGACGCTGAGCAAGGTAGCCTTGACGGTCTTTGGCGAGTAGATGTCGGTCAAGTAGCCGATGGGTAAGAGCATGGCGAAGGCGCCGATGATGGTGACCAGGTGTCCGCCGCCATAGCAGACCCATTCGGGGTAGCTTCTCGAGAGGAGAAAGTCGGGCAGCAGGAATAAGATGGTCCAAAAGACGGTCTGGTTGCAGATCAGCGAGAAGTAGAGGGAGCGCAGGGAGCGATTTTGCCAGCACTCTTTGAGCTGATTGACTTTGGGCCCTTCTTGTACGGGCTGAGCAATGCGCTTTTCTTTTAAGAGGAGGGAGAGGAGAACTAAGAGGAGTAGAAAGGGAGCAAGCCAGAGCATTTGGCCGTTTAGCGCTGTATGCGCTTTTGTGTAGAACAAGTGGCTGAGGGCCATTCCAAGGGTGCCGCCGCTGGCAAAGAGGGCGAAGTAAAGGCCGCTTCTCTTTTCGGCGATGTTGCCGACCATGGCTGCCGCCGAGGGGTGGAAGGCGCCGGAGCCGATGCAGGTGGCCATGAAGCAAAAGAAAACGGCAAGTTCGCTCTCGGCATAGCTTAAGAGCAAGCTGCCCGATGCGAGGATGAAGCTGATGGTGATGAAGACTTTGCGCCAGCCGCGATCGCCGTAGGGGCCGAAGAAGAGCTGGCCACCCTCTCCGACGAGAGCGGCGCATCCGGCGATGAGGCCGGCTGTGGCTAGGTCGATATGGGCGATGGTCTTATAGATGGAAAAAGAGCCGATCATGAAATCGATGACAAAGTGGCCGAGCCATAGGATGGCCAATGTCTGCGCCACATGGCGCTGTCCTGAGGGAGAGGTCTCCATAAACTTTAAGCACCCATGATTTAGGGGGTCAAAAAAAGATTTTAACCCCAATTGCTGCCGCTGTCCTCTTAAAATTTGAGGGAGATTTAGGGAGCAAATGGGGGGTTTCAGAGCGTGGGGAAATAGGCGTTCGGTCGCAATAGATGGAGCATTATAGATCAAAAGCTCAATTAAGAGGAGAGAAAACTAAGCCTTATCAGCTTTCTACAATCCACTCTTGAAGTGTCCTGAGCTCATCCCTTAAGCGTGCGGCCTCTTCAAACTGCAAGCTCTTCGCGGCTTTGCGCATGGCCTTTTCCAGCTCTTTGATCTTTTTTTCGGCCTCTTCCACCGAGAAGATGCGCTCTTTGGGGCGAGGCGATTTCTTCTTCGGCGCTTCTTCTTCTTCAAAGGCGGCAATTTCGCGGCTCACCGTGGTCGGCTCAATGCCATGCTCTTCATTATATGCCGCTTGGATGCGGCGGCGCTCTAAGGTGGTGTCGATGGTCTGCAAAATTGACTTTGTCATGCGATCGGCGTACATGATGACCCGCCCCTTGGCATTGCGCGCGGCTCGTCCGCACGTTTGGATGAGGGCTGTGGCGCTCCTTAAAAAGCCCTCTTTGTCGGCGTCCAAGATGGCCACTAGGGATACTTCAGGGATGTCCAATCCTTCTCGCAGCAAGTTGATGCCCACTAAGACATCGAAGACGCCGCGCCTTAAGTCTTTGATGATCTCCACCCGTTCGATGGTGTCGATATCGGAGTGGAGGTATTTGGCTTTCACTCCCACTTCGATCAGGTATTTGGTCAGCTCTTCGGAGAGCTTTTTGGTCAAGGTGGTGACGAGCACGCGCTCATTTTTGGCCACATGCTGGCGGATCTCCTCTAAGCAGTCATCGACTTGGGTGTCAGCTTTGCGAATTTCGATCTCGGGATCGAGCAGCCCCGTGGGGCGAATCACCTGCCTAGCGATCAACCCTTCTGACTCTTGCACTTCAAATTCAGCGGGCGTGGCGGAGACGAAGATGGCCTGGCGCATCAGCTTGTAAGTTTCTTCAAAGGCCAGGGGGCGGTTGTCGTAGGCGGAAGGGAGGCGGAACCCGAAGTCGATGAGGGCGCGCTTGCGCGCTTTGTCGCCATTGTACATGGCTCTGAGTTGGGGGATGGTCTGGTGCGACTCGTCGATGATCATTAAGAAATCTTCGGGGAAGTAGTCGATCAGGCAGGAGGGGCAGTCGCCGGGCTTTCTTTTGCTGAAGTGGCGCGAGTAGTTTTCAATGCCCTTGCAAAAGCCGACCTCTTTGATGATTTCCATGTCGTAATTGGTGCGCTCAGAGATGCGCTGCGCTTCGATTAAGCGCCCCTCTTTTTGGAAGAAGGCCACCTGTTCTTGCAGCTCGCGGCGAATGCTCTCTAAAGCGCTGAGGCGCACCTCTTCGGGAGTGACGTGGTGAGAGCCGGGATAGATGGTGACAGTCTCTTGTCTGGAGAGCACTTTACCTGTCAGGGGATCGATTTCGCTGATCCGCTCGATCTCATCGCCAAAAAACTCAATTCTAAGCGCTAAGTCCTCTTCATAAGCGGGAAACACTTCTAACGTGTCGCCGCGCACGCGGAAGGTGGCTCTTGTGAAGTCGAAGTCGTTTCTTTTATACTGCATCTCCACCAAGTGGAGCAGCACATCATCGCGGCGCACGGGCTTATTCACTTCCAGCGTCAGGTTCATCTCCTTATAGTACTCAGGAGATCCCAAGCCGTAGATGCAAGAGACGGAGGCTACGATCAGCACATCGGGACGCTCTAGGAGCGCGCGGGTGGCGCTGAGGCGCATCTTATCGATGCGGTCGTTGATGGCCAAATCTTTTTCAATGAAGGTGTCTGTACGGGCGATGTACGCTTCTGGCTGATAGTAGTCGTAGTAGGAGACGAAATACTCGACAGCATTCTCTGGGAAAAATGCCTTGAACTCGTGATAGAGCTGGGCAGCCAGTGTTTTATTGTGGGCGATGACCAAGGTGGGCTTTTGCACCTGCTCGACGACATTGGCCATGGTAAATGTCTTTCCCGAGCCGGTCACCCCGAGCAGCACTTGAAAGCGCTTATCGGCTTTGACGCCTTTGACCAAGGTCTCGATGGCTTCTGGCTGATCCCCACAAGGGGAATAATTGGAAACTAATTTAAAACGCATCGCTTAAAGTCCTCTTTGCTGAAAGGAAATTGTACCATCTCCTCTCTTTTATTGCAGGACTTTGGATGGGGCAACGCTTGGCTCTTTGATCTGGGAGAGGCCGCTGGCCCCTCCAGAGATGCTCCTTAAGCCAAAGGGCTTGCCCTGATGCTAAGAATTTTGCCGGGCAGCTAATTTATGGCGAATGCTTTCTGCAACTTCTGGCGTGTTAATATCAGAAATGGTGAAATACCTTTTCCCTTTTATATCAGTCACTTTTGTTGAAACATGAAGCTGCTCTAACTGTTGCTGTAGAGCATTGACATCAGCTATTTGATCGATCTCCAGCAACGCATCGACATAATGACCTGGACGCTCAAATGCACGAAACTGGCGCTTAAAAAAAGCACTCAAGGATCGGAGATGAGAATTTTCTCCTATAAGTTCTTTTGTATAGCGCGTATTCTTGGCTTTAATCTCTAGAACTATCCTATTGGCGAAAGCTTGAGCCTCTTCCTCTGTATCGACTAGGTAAGCGTGATGCTCTGGAATGTTCTCTTTTTTAAAATCTTGACAGTCATCAAAGGCGTCATCATAGAGTTTAGACGAATGAGGAAAGCAGCAGAGAAGATCTACCTCAGGATTTTTCTTTTTTATGGCATTTAAAATAGCATTGGCATGAGCGACTCCCCCTGAAAAAACAATCCCTTTTTGAGTCTCTTGTAACCTCAATAAATTATTGACGATAGTTGCTTCTCGATGAGCGTTGGTCTCTCTTATGACAGGGGCCCTTTCTGTCAGGATCGGTCGGACGACGTACTGACGCTCTGCGTCATGTATATCTACGCCTTGAAGCTGGATAGAAAGACGGCTAGCATCCTTTAAAATTTTTTGGAACAATAAAAGGGCAGGAAGCTGCTTAATTTTTTCTGCCACTTCCACATAGCGGCGGCTAGAGACATACATCCGCATTAAATAGGTAAGTTCTGTAAAATTGACGGTGCTCAAAGGCGTTGAAAAGCGCACGTTTGCTTTTTTCAGATACGTGAGGGCGCTTTCATGTAAATCTACATGCACTTTCACATTTTCTTCAAGGCGCGTATGAAAATCTTGAACTTTGAGGTCTTCAGCTTCTTCTAGGCATAGAGTGTCATAGCCTTGCTCTGCTAATTTAGGCAGCAAGCTGTTTAAAACATGCTTAGGCGACTCGTCCCAGTGGCGTTCAAAAATCATGACAATAGGTAGCGACATTTTTCTTCTCCAATAAAATTGATCTGGAAATTGATCTGGAATTTGCTTGTTCAAACTTTCTTGGGCATGCCTTGCCCGATGGCAGCTTCGCCCATGCATTGCACCTGCCCTTGAAAGCCTTCAAAGAGCACTTGACCTTGGATTATTCCATCCCTGATCATCACTTTAGCATCAGCCATGAGTTTTGAATCGATTCTAGCATCAGCATCAGCTCCATGACCTGGCAGCAAGCGGATGACGACATCGCCTCGCACCACACTACCCTCTAGCTTCAAAGAAATGGGCCTGCTTGGGTCGATGCTCAAAAAAAGGCTCTTGGTCACCTGAGTATTTTTTAAGTTGACCCTCTGCACAGCAAAGACACTATCTATCTGGCAATCAACAGCCTTGACTTTTCTGCCGGCCGACTTGACATCTTTCGCATGGATGGAGCGCATTTCAATCACATTGGCGGCGTGAATCTGTTCGGTCTTTTGTGGCAAAAGCTGCTGATTTTCCCAGCGGATGGTGCCCTCATCCGAGCAGACAAATGATGCGGAGACATTCTTTAATTGAATATCTTGGCAAGCCTTTATGCCATAGGCGATGTCTGAAGTTTGAGAGGCATTGATCCATTGAATGCCTTTAGTAGAAGATTGCACATAGAGGGCGCGGACATTTTGCAGGTGAATTTGCTTTTTAGCGTCGATTGTCGTGCATAGCACCTGCGCCTCTAAAGAGCTATTTTCCCAGCGAATTCCTTTCTGGCGAGAACAGACATCTAAGGCTTTGGCATCCTGCAAATGGATTTTACGCTTCTCACTAATCCTTGTACAGATGGCACCCATATCTATTACCTGCCGAACAGGATCCATAATATCTCCAATGATAGAAGTTTAATTTAAATAATTAAAAACAAAATAGTAACACAATTATAAATAAAAAACAACAATTTTACAGTTACTATTTATTTATGCTTATAAAAAAAGACCGAGCTTCTATCCTTATGCGTCAGCATATGGATGGAAGCTCGGGCTTAAATAAAAAAGATAGTAAAAGCTAGCTCTTTAGCGAAAGAGAGTTTGGGAGCGGGCAGCGCGCGCTCCCAACTTTTTTTCTTCTACATAGGTGCTAGATTGGTGCTAAATTTAGTTGTTTTTTTTAAGAATGGGTCGACAATAATTCTAAGACTTTATTTTTAGCCTGATCATCAGCAATTGTGCTGACAATAATTGTGTTGGTAATGTTTCGCGTCAGATTTCGCTGGCTTTCAGTCAAAGGTTGCTTGGCGACCTCGAGAAGAGGTGCGCTTTTATAACCAGCTTGGTTGTCATCAATCATCGCAGCAAGCTCTAATGCTTGATCCACATCGCCTTTCTGGGCCAATGTTGAAGCGATCCAACTTAAGCAACAATCTTGAGATCCATTTTTAGGAAGGGCCGGGACCATTTCTCGTGCTCGTTCAAAATGGCCCTCTCTCATTAACACTCCGATGATGTCTATAATAATAACTAGCGCTTTTTCAACGCCCCAATCATCAGAAATTGCTTTAGCCGCCTCTAGCGCCCGATCAAACTCGCCATTTTCTGCTAATTTTGAAGAGATCCTTTTAATGATTTGAATTTTTAAGGCCTCCTCAGGCATGCCATTAGCGATTTCTAATGCCAGGTCCAACTTATCGTCTTTGAAAAATTGGCCTATAATTTCATCAAAGAGATCATAAATTTTATTAAGAATAGTGCTTGTAGTTTTTCTAGAATTGATAAGATAAGAAGATTTTAGCGCCCGCTCCCACTCACCCTGTCTCACAAAACCCTGTATAATTTCATAAATAGCTTCGCTTTTATGATTAGCGTTAGGAATTGTATTGGCAACCTCTAATGCTTGATCAAAATCGCCCTGCTCTATAAGTTCGATCACATCATGCACTTCTTGATCGGCAGGTCTCTCAAGCAGTTTTTCTATCGAAGCAAGCCAATCCTGATCTCCTAATCGATCTCGAAGTTCTCTCTCTAAAGATTGACTTGTTTTAAAAATATTATATCTTGCGATGCCTATTGCTTTTTTAAGGCTATTTTTATTGAGGATAATCCAACCTTCTTTTGAATGTTCATCTTTCACTTCGATACACATCCATCTCAGCGAGCGGATCCAATTCATATGTGGTTTTTCAGATAATATCTCTGCATTTCCTTTAAGCGCGTTACACGCTATGGAATAGCCTTTACCATTCCTACCCAAGCTAATTTTAAAGCGAGACGGCGCCGTCTTATTTTTAACGTTGATGCAGTCTTGACTATTGAGTTCTATTGGCTTTGCAAAGAACTTATCTAAATTGTCCATTTAAGCCTCGGTTAATTTACTATTTAATATACTAGATCAGCCTATTAAAATAAATTAAATATTCTCGCTCAATAAATAAATTTCTTTAAATACCAAAGCCAATTGATTATAAAAAAAAGCCATTCCTTTGACAAAAAGGAATGGCCTATAGTTTTAAGCCTCAAGAATACTAAAGAGACGCTGATTTTTCATAGTCGGCGGCGATGCGGCAGATCTTTTTCCAGCCGCCTTTGAGGCCCATGGCGCTTTGCATTTCTTTTAAGGTATCGCTTGCGACATCTTGCATTTTCATGGTGCCTTCGTAGATCACCTTTTCGACGAAGCCGCGGTCGGCCTCGATGGCGGCTCTTCTTTCGCGGATGGGGTCTAGGAGGGTGTTGATGCAAGAGGAGAGGCTGGCTTTGACTTCGACATCGCCGACAGCGCCTTTTTGGTAGCGCTCTTTAAAATCTTGCACTTGAGCCACGTCGGGATTGAAGATATCGTGGTAGATGAAGAGAGGGTTGCCCTCGACAGTACCTGGCAGGTGGGCGTGGACGCGGTTGGGGTCGGTGAACATGCCGCGCACTTTTTTCTCGACGGTCTTGGCATCATCAGAGAGAAAGATGGTGTTGCCGGCTGATTTGCTCATTTTGCCTTTGCCGTCTGTGCCGATGAGAGAGGGCACTTCGCTGAGCGCTACTTCGGGGAGGGGGAAGACCTCGCCATAATATTGGTTGAAGCGCCGGGCGACATCGCGGGCTAGTTCGACGTGAGCGATGTTGTCGCGGCCGACGGGCACGAGGTGGGTCTTGGCCATCAAGATATCGGCAGCTTGCAAGACAGGGTAGCCGATCAGTCCGAAGGGGAGACTTTCGTTGTCAATATTGGCATTGCGCGCCATCTCTTTGATGCTGGGTAGGCCGAGCAGCCGGTTGACCGAGACCAGCATTTCGAAGATGAGGTTCATCTCGTAGACAGCAGAGACGGCCGATTGCAAGTAGATGGTCGTCTTATTGGGATCGATGCCGCAGGCCAAGTAATCGATGCACATATCGCGCGCGTGGTCGCGGATGGCCAGGATGGAGGCTTTGTCGGGCTTGGTAGTCAGGATGTGCAGATCGGCGATGATGAAATAGCAGTCGAAGGTATCTTGAAACGCCACGCGATTTTTAATGGAGCCGACGTAATGGCCGAGGTGAAGTTTGCCCGTTGGGCGATCGCCGGTGAGGATTCTTTTCTTTTCTGTCATAATGGGCCTGATGCGGGTTAGCTGATCATGTCGAGTTTAATCAAGATTTCCAAAAAGATGAGGCCCAGGGAGTAGGCGATGACTAAAGAGAGGGCTGGGCGCCCGCCAAACACTTGATAGGAAAGGGGTGAGGTGCGGCGACGCTGCCACACCATGAGCGCTGGCAAGATGCCGAGCAAAGTAGCGACGCCAAATGCCCCGGCATATTCGAGGGCGCTCATGAAGACGCGAGGGTAGGAGAGGGTAAAGAGAAATGGCGGCACAAAGGTCAGGATATTCAAGACAATCTTCCCTTCAACTGTCTTTTCAATCTTGAGGCCGTCGGCTAGACAGTCGGAGAGGCTTAAAGAGACGCCGAGCATAGAAGTGACGATGGCAAAGAAGGAAAAGGCATTGCCAACTTGGATCAGCCAGGGTTGGTCGATGTAGTGGCTGACGACGACAGCGCCGCTCAGCCCTTTTTGGTAGGCCTCTTGCAAACCGCCCACTCCCTCTAGGGGAACTGAGCCGAGCGCCGCCACATTCCAAAGAAGGTAGGCGATTAAAGGCAGCAAGCTGCCGACCCAGAGCACCCTCTTTAAAATGGGGATGTCGCGTCTGAGGTAATCGGTGAGGCTTGGGATGACGATATGGAAGCCAAAGGAGGTGACGATGACTGAGACGCCGAGGAGGGAAGAGGGCCAGTCTTGCCTCAGCAAAAACTCCTGCTTCACCTCGGGCAGCGTGCCGGATAGGAGAGCAAAGAAGGTGAGGGTGATGGCGAGCATGAGCAGGCGGTTGAGGCGGTCGACATAAGTGTGCCCAAGGTAGACGGCAAACCCGAAGAAGGAAAAGAGGAGGAGAGCGCCCAGCCAAATCGGTATTTTTAAGGGGAGGAGGGAGGAGAGGAAGGCGCTCAAGAGCTCTGATCCCAAGGCTAAATAGGCGGTATTGAGGGCATAGAGCAAGAAGAGGTAGGAGGTCCAGGCAAATAGGCGGCCGGCAAATCCCAAAGTCTTTTCAGCCATGGTGATGATATTGGCCTCCTTGGGAAAGGAGAGGGAGAGCTCTAAAAATAAAAAAGCGGTGTAGGCGAGATAGACCCAGTTGAGGAGCATTAGCAAAGACGAGGGGATGCAGCCTGCCACTCCATTCGAGATAGGGAGGGCGAGCATAGCGGCGCCGATGGCGGTGCCCGCGACGAGCAGGACACCGCCGACGGCGCGGTTGACGAGAGGCATGGTCTATCCTTCAGGTGCAGAGGCTTGTTTTTCGGCTTTTTTCTGCTCTTGGCCAATTCGGCCGAGGTCGTGGCCGTCGTAGTCGACAAATTTAAAAAAGCGCTCTAAGGAAGGGCAAGCGAGAGAGACTTGCTTGGCCATGGCTTGTGCGATGTAGCGGTAGGTGCTATGGCCGGCGGGGGCTGAGCGCAATTCTGTCAGCCATTGCAAAGAGCGCAAGTTGATATGGAAATACCAGCGGATATTGTAGGCCATCGGGACGACATATTGGGCTTCTTCGGGCAACTCTTTGGCGATGGTGTCGTAGGCCTCTTGGGCGGCGACGAGCGCGCTGACATAGCGGCTCTCCATGGCAGTGCCTTTGATCTCTTCAGGGACGAAATAGCCGTAATTGCAAGAAAGGAGCTGCCGCTCTTGGGTGAGCACGCGGTGACGGTGCAGGTCGCGGTAGGCGCCAAAGTCGGCGACAATTTCAAAGGTGAAAGAGGCGTGTTCGAGGGCGCGGGGGGATTTATGGCGGCGGTTCTCGCGCGCCGAGCAGCCGGCTTCTAAGATGCGCTCAATTTCTAGAGGGGGGAGCGTCTGGCAGTGGGCAAGGAGCTCTTCAAAGCTAGCTTGGCTGTGGGGGAAGAGCAGGGCTGCAGCCACGCGAATTGGCGATTCGGGATCGCTTTGAATGAGCGACACTTTCATGCCCGTCTCCCCTTTCATGTCGGGCACATTTTCTCGAGCGACCATCTTCAAGCACGATTGCATGGTGTCCATATAGTCGGCGTAGGCCTGCTGGTGGCGGTGGGCGGTGTCGGCGCGGCGCACGAAAGAGGGAATTTCTTTGCTCAGCTCTTCATAGGCCGATTTGCCCACTTCCTGCAATTCAACCAGAGGTTGGCATTGGAGCCGCTGAAGCAGCTGTTGAAAGAAGCGGCCATTGCCAAAGAGCCCCATGTTGGTCAAGGCGCCGGCGGGAAGTAGGCCGCGCAAGCAGTCGAGGACTTTAGCGCGCAAAGCAGCGCTATAGGCGGCCTTTGACATATCCTCGGTCTTTGGAAAGCTCTCTTGCAGCTGTTCTGTCAGAGGGGGGATGAGTTCGGCGTAGGTATCAAACAGCATGTTGCATGTGGTCAAGTAAAGCTGCTTGAAGGCCGACGTCATGAGCACAGGCTCGCGGTAGAAGAGGTATTCGCCCTTCACCTTTTGGTCGAAGTAGATGTAGCGGGTCGATTTCTCTAACGGAGAGCCGCCGATGCGGCTATCTTCGATCACTTTGGCGGCGAGCATGGAGATATTTTCGAGGGCGAGGTGGGCGCCGCCGAGTTCGCCGATGGAGTCGTCGCCGTAGCCATCTAAGATGCGGTCATAAAAGCTCTGCGCTTTTTGGATGGCCAGAATTTGCTCGGGGAGTTGGTCTATGGCATGGTCTGCAGATTGGTCTTTAGGCTCTTGCTCGCCGACGATGGATTCAAAGCTGGTCTCTTGGTTGGTCATGAATTCTTTGACCAGAAGTGAGCGTAAGCCCAGGTTAGAGCGGGAATAGCGAGAAAATAGGGCGCCTTTGATCACTTCGGGCAGATTGCGGAGGACAAAGATGTTTTTAGTGGTGCTGGTCACATACCGCTTGAGGCGTTGAATCTGACTCGGCGTAAATTCTTCATACTCTTCCAACATAGATAGACTCTGGTAGACTCGGGTAAATTCTAATTTGACTCGATTTCCTGAAGCAAAAGAGAGGCCGTATTCTCTTTAGCGATTTAAACTTAAGTCTCTATTCTATCTTTTCGGAGGCGCTTTTATCACTAGAAAGAGAAGCCCTAAGTTTTAATCTATCTATTGAAACAATTAAACCAGTTTTGCGCAACTAATTTCCAGAGCGGCAATTTTTAAGCCACATGGGGTTTTGGCAGAGGGAGGTGGAAGCTTAAGTTTTCAGGAGGGGCAGAAAGATTCCTTGAAATTAAACGCGGTTCTTGCGCAAAAGGGGATTAGGTAGAGCACCTAACAGATCACCCTTTGGGCAACAGATGACGCACTCTCTCTCATTAAATATAGCACAAAAGCAATCACAGAGCTTAAAGCAAACGCAGCGGCTGATCATGAGCCCGCAAATGCAGCAAGCGATTCAGCTTCTACAATTGCCAACCCTTGAGCTGATGCAGGCCATTGAAGTGGAGCTCAACCAAAACCCCGTGCTCGAAGTTTCAGATGAAGGGGAGCGCCTCTCTTTTGAAGAAGACAGCTCGCTCGAGTTAGAAGAAAACATAGAACTAGAGATGCGCGAAGAGAGGGAGCTTAAGTTTGATGAAGGCGATTTGAGCATTTTTAAAAGGCTCGATGAAGACTTTAGAGAGCATTTTAGCGCAAACGAAGTGGAGAAGCGCACAAAAGAAGAGGGGGAGACGGCTTGCTATTTGGAGAGCTTGGTGCAAAAAAAGCCCTCTCTTTTTGAACATCTGATGGAGCAGGCGGCCGAGTGCTTTGAACGGGAACTGATGCCTGTTGCCGAAGCGATCATCGGCAATTTAGACGAGCGGGGCTTTTTAGAGCTGCCTTTAGAAGAGATTGCCCTTTTAGAAGGCTTTGAGATAGAGCTGGCTGAAGAGGTGTTAGAAGAGATTCAAACTTTCGAGCCTTTTGGCGTAGGAGCCAAGGATTTGCAAGAGAGCTTGCTGATCCAGCTGCGCTGCCTGGGCAAAAAAAAGCGGCTGGCCTATCGCATTGTCGAACGCCATTTCGATGACATGCTGCATAACCGCATCCCCCTCATTCAAAAGGGGTTGATGCAGCCGGCGGCGTTGATTTTAGAGGAGATGGAGAAGACGATTGCCAAGCTCGATTTAAAGCCCGGCTATCAGATGAGCTTAGAGCCGACGCAATACATCACAGCCGATGTGGCCATCCGCCCCCAAGAAGATGGCGAGCTCTTTGTCGATATCCCCTCAGATAGTTTTCCCAGGCTGCGCTTAACTCCCCATTACCTGCGCATGCTCGACGACCCGGAGCTGCCGATGGAGACAAAAGACTACATCAAGCAAAAAATTCTCTCCGGCAAATGGCTGATGAAGAGCGTCATGCAAAGAAACGACACCATCAGCCGCATCGGCGAGGTGTTGCTCTCTCGGCAAAGGCAATTCTTCGACCATCCCAAAGGGCGGCTGATTCCGTTGACGATGAAGACCGTGGCTGAAGAGCTAGACTTGCATGAGTCGACAGTGGCAAGAGCCATCTCTAATAAGTACATAGACAGCCCCCGCGGCCTGTTACCCCTTCGCTTTTTCTTCACAAATGCTTATACTACTGATGAAGGCGATGATATCTCTTCATCGACAGTGAAGAAACTCCTTTTGGAAATGGTCCAGAAGGAAGATAAGAAAAAGCCGCTATCCGACGCCGCCCTCTCTGACCTATTCAAGGAAAAAGGGATTCTCTGCGCGCGCAGAACAATTGCCAAGTACCGTGGTGAATTGAACCTAGGATCGGCGGCGCAGCGAAAAAAATACTAACGCTTAAATTTTTAGTCACATCGGATGTTTTCTCTCCAAGAGCTCCTCGAGCTAAACCGCCAAGGGCTTATTCTCAGCCCCGGCGAAGATCTCCTCTCGTATGAAAAGAGGGTGGCCGCTTGCTGGCGGGATAAAACCTGCGCTCCCTCTCTACAAAAAGCAAGCCTCCTTGTCCGTCGCCTTTTTGATATCGCGCCCAGTTGGGTGGAGGTGGTCTATAGCAACAAAGAGCTGCCTTTTTGGCATGGCGCTCAGACATGGATTGAGGAGGAGGAGGAGGAAGGGCGCTTTTTGGTGAGGAAAGTGAGCATTCAGCTGAAAGAACGCTTGGAGGGAAAAGAATTTCTCTTTGGCTACTATCCGATAGAGGAAATTCTGGCCCATGAGCTGGCTCATGCCGGAAGGAGCGCTCTTGAGTCTCGTTATGAAGAACTTTTTGCTTATAAGACGAGCAAAAACCCATTTCGCAGGTGGCTGGGCCCCCTATTTAGCGGCAAGAGCGCCATAGGGCTACTCTTCATCACTCTCTTTCAGCCAATAGCGCTTTTTCTCTGGCCGGAAGAGGCAGCCTGGCAGCTGCTCATCTTAGCTCTCAACCCGCTATTTATCCTTTTCTTGCTGGCAAAAAATGCCCTGTTGCACCGCACTTTAAACCGAGCTGAAGCAAAGTGCCGGGAGATTTTAGCCGACCCCAGCCAAGCTCTACATCTACTCTATCGATTGAGTGATGAGGAGATAGCCTTTTTTTCCAGGCAAAAAAAAGAGGCCGTCCTGGCCTCTTTACATGCTTTAAAATCCTCTGACAAAAGGTGGGAGCTGTTACATGCCGCCTACCCTATCCTTTCGAAAGAAAGTTAGCAAAAATGCAGGGCATGGGTCTCCCGCGATTGGTCCTCTTCGCTTAAAAAGGCATCAAATGCCTCTCTTTCTTCCCTTTTAAGGCTTTGGCCGATCGCAGCAGTTCCAAGTAAAGAAGTGAGAGGGCTCGATAAGATGAAAGATGACACCTCCACATTTAAAAATCTCCTTTCTTCCAGATCCAAAAACAGATTAGGGCTGCTGAGATAATCGACCATGGATGCTCCTTGATGCGTTCGCTTTTTCAGGGGATAGGCCATAAGATACAGTACCTTAGGCCTAAAAGCTCATTGAAAGTGCATTATAAGAATGCGGGCTATAATCGCCTAGCACTATTCTTCCCATCCCCCTTTTTTCGACAAAATCGTTCTTCTTAAAAAATAGATGAGAATTCTCTCAAGTGGGCCATTTTTAACGCCGATAATCTCATTAGCAAGGCCGGTTTTAAGCGGACACTTAAAACTTAAAGCCTAAATGGAAGAGGCAAGGATCGCCTCTTCGATCAAATGAGAATTCTTCACGGAGGACACAAGATGATTATCGCAAATAATGGCACACCTAAGATGTTTGTCTCTAACTATAACCAGCAAAACAGCAAGCTGCAAGCGGCGATGACCCGCCTCTCGACAAACCAGAGGATGATCACTCCAGGCGATGCTCCTGCAGATTTGGGGATTTCCGAGCGTTTTAGAAGCCAAATTCGCAATAGCGAAGAAGCATCTCGCGTCATTCAAAACGCGGTCAACATGTTTCAGACCACTGACACATACTTGCAAGAAGTGCACAACATCCTCGATCGGATGGGTGAACTAGCTGTCGCTTCTGCTGACGGATCAAAGAGCCAAGCAGACCGTAAAAACCTCGATCTTGAATTTCAACAGCTGAAATTAGAGATCTCCAGGATCTCAGAGTCGGGCAAATACAACGGCCTCGATATCTGCGGCAAGACATCTGTTGCCGTCTACGATACATTAGCCCACGAGATTGTCTACTGCCAAACTGACGGCAGCGATCCGCAATCTCTCGGCATCAACTTCCGCGATGGAAATACGTCGAGAAACGGCATCAACTACTCTTTTGAGTCTTCTGCCAGCAACGGCTACGTCGGCGACTACCTCTTCTCTAATGACGGCAAGAGCTTGATCTACGTCGCTCAGAAGACATCAGGTACTGTCACAGCGAAAAAGACGCTGATGCGCCTCGACCTGCAGAGCAATAACCTCACAACGCTCAACCTGACCAACTCCGGCGGCCCCTCTGCGACAGCGCAAGCTCGCCTGGTTATGGATGAAAAAGGACGCGTCTGGGTCTCTGATCCTTCGACAGCGGCCAACGCGGTGACCAAGCTCAATGTCAAAATGCTCAAAACAGACAGCATGACATTAGATGCAGGCGGCGTCAGCTCCACCAACAACTGGGCCGGCGGCGTGGCTTGCGCTTCGAGCTTTAGCCAATTTGCTGTGCATAACGACTACCTGTACTACGTAGCCAGAAGCGGTGGTGTGGCCGCTGGCAAGCTGATGTACATCAAGCAAAACATCTTCAACAGCAATGACAAACAAACTCTTCTCTACGATTTGAGCAGCACAACGTTCGACATCAAGAAAGGGTACAACTACACCATCAGCTCCGATGGACAGTACATTGCCTTTGAAGATAAAGACACAGGAACAGGAACGCTCAGCGTCATCAACGCGGCAAGCGGAACAAAAGCCTCGATCCAAGCCGGAACGCGCACAAACTCCATCGTTTCGATTGGCTTCGATGCCAACAACAATCTGTTCTGGACAGATACTGGCAACACAGGCGACTCCAACGCCATCAAAAAAGTAGCCGTCAACTACGGAGAGACTCCAACCTTCTCTGAAGTGAAGACCGTCCGCAATGGAACGACAGGGCGCTTTGGTGCCAACAACAGCACCATGGCCTCCTACGGAATGGGCCTTAGCGTCCACGGCGGAAGCCCTGCTGCTATGTACGAGTTCCAAGTGGGACCTGACTCTGGCATGACAGTGACATTCCAATCTGCCGATGTCCGTTTGAGCAAGCTTGGTCTCAGCACACTCGATGTGTTGACAGCAGATGGCGCTCAAGCTGCCATCAAAGCAGTGGGCAAAGCGGTCGACAATGTGGCAAACCAAAGAGCGCTTCTTGGATCTCAAATTAGCCGTCTGGGCTTTATCCAAGAGACAAACGATGGATATCGCAACAACTTGACCATCTCTGAAAGCCGCATCCGCGATGTAGATATTGCTCAAGAGACAACAAATATGACAGCTGCACAGATGGCCGCTCAAGTCAGCGTCTCTATGCTGGCCCAAGCCAATTCTGCAAGACAAAACATCCTCCGCCTGCTTCAGTAAGCGCTGAAAGGCTAAAGGTTTTAAGCCCCCGTTGAGAGCGAAATTCCGCCCTCAACGGGGGCTTTTTTTTTTGCCAATCGGCCAAAAAAACCTTTGATTTTTCTCAAGTCCCTCTCTTTACGGGCCGATAATTAGGGTAGAAAGGAATTCGAGACGGACACCTCGCCCTTTCTGATGCAAAAAAAGGCACGGACTGCCTTTTTTATCGATATCTAGTTCAAGGAGGACTTTGATGATTATCGCAAACAATGGCACACCTAAGATGTTTGTCTCTAACTATAACCAGCAAAACAGCAAGCTGCAAGCGGCCATGACTCGCCTCTCGACAAACCAGAGGATGATCACACCGGGCGATGCTCCTGCGGACCTGGGGATTTCTGAACGTTTTAGAAGCCAAATCAGGAATAGTGAAGAAGCATCTCGCGTCATTCAAAACGCGGTCAACATGTTCCAAACCACCGACACATACTTGCAAGAAGTGCACAACATCCTGGATCGGATGGGCGAGCTGGCGGTCGCATCTGCTGATGGATCGAAGAGCCAAGCGGATCGCAAAAACTTAGATTTAGAATTCCAACAGCTGAAGATGGAAATTTCCCGCATCTCGGAGTCGGGCAAATATAACGGCATCGACATCTGCGGCAAGACATCTGTGGCCGTCTACGATACGCTGGCCCACGAGATTGTCTTCACTCAAAGCGATGGCAGCAGCGAGCAGTCGCTCGGCCTCAATTTCCGCGACGGCAACACCTCTCGCAATGGCATCAACTACTCTTTTGAATCATCAGCCAGCAACGGCTTTGTCGGAGATTACCTCTTTTCTAAAGATGGCAAGAGCTTAATCTACGTCGCGCAAAAGACATCTGGCACAGTGACAGGGCAGCAGACGCTGATGCGCCTCGACTTGCAGAGCAACAATATCACGACAGTGGATCTGACCACCTCCTGTGGAGCTTCGGCCAACAGCCAATCACGCCTGGTGATGGATGAAAAAGGGCGCATCTGGGTGTCCGATCCCTCCACAGCCGGTGCCGCAACGGCAGCTAGCGCCAACTTCAATGTCAATTTGTTTGTCACCGACAGCATGACATTAGACGGCGGCGGCAACGGCGCGACCAACAAATGGGCGGGCGGAGTCTCGCTAGCTTCTAGCTTCACCAAATTTTCGGTCAACCAAGACTACATCTACTACATAGGCCGAAGCGGCGGCGCGGCGACCGGCAAGCTGATGTATATCAAACAAAACATCTATAACAGCAATGACAAGCAAACCCTGCTCTATGACTTAAGCGGAACGACGTTCGACTTAAACTCTGCAGA
Source organism: Chlamydiales bacterium (assembly GCA_029240195.1). GTDB lineage: Bacteria > Chlamydiota > Chlamydiia > Chlamydiales > JARBTN01 > JARBTN01. Next base: position 10,380 of record JARBTN010000004.1, on the reverse strand, counting down.
ACACTACAGCGTCAGCGCCGATGGGCAGTACATCGCCTACGAATCGTCGACGACAGCTGGCAAATTGACTGTCATCAATACAGCGACAGGCAACACAGCCTCTCTGCAAGCGGGAACGCGCACAAACTCCATCGTCGGCATGGGTTTTGATGCCAACAACAATCTCTACTGGACTGACACTGGGAATACGGGCGATGCCAATGCCATCAAGAAAGTGGGCATCACCTATGGCGAAAAGCCCGTATTTTCAGAAGTCACGACGCTGCGCCATGGCACAGCAGGCCGCTTTGGCGCCAATAGCAGCGCCATGGCAGCCTATGGAATGGGCATCAGCGTCAGCGGCGGCAGCCCTGCGGCCATGTACGAGTTCCAAGTGGGACCCGACTCCGGCATGACTGTCTCCTTCGAATCTGCTGACGTACGCCTCATTCAGCTGGGCTTGAGCTCGCTCGATGTCTTAACTGCAGATGGCGCTCAAGAAGCGATCAAAGCGGTTGGCAAAGCCGTCGACAATGTGGCAAACCAAAGAGCGCTGCTCGGATCGCAAATCAGCCGCTTGGGCTTTATCCAAGAGACCAACGATGGCTATCGCAACAACTTGACCATCTCTGAAAGCCGCATCCGCGATGTGGATATTGCTCAAGAGACAACAAATATGACAGCTGCGCAGATGGCCGCTCAAGTGAGCGTCTCGATGCTCGCTCAAGCCAACTCTGCAAGGCAGAATATACTCCGCCTGTTGCAGTAAGGAGCCTTTGAGCGCGGGATCTATCGCCAGATCATCCCGCCTTTAAGTTTCCCTTCCCACACAAACAAAAGGCTTTCGATTTGGGGCTTTCCGCCTCGGTCGAAAGCTTTTTTTTTCTAAAGCGCCAATTATCTTCTCCCTTGCTCTTTTCCATTCTTAGCTTTATACTTCATCGTAAATTTTTTAAAGATAAAAGCTTAAGGATCAACCATGCAAGTACGCGATATCGAAAATTTGCGCCTTTGGTTCCTTGAGGAACAGCGCGACCTCCCTTGGCGCTTTCCAGAAGACACCCCTCAGCACGGCATTGACCCCTATCTCGTCTGGATTTCAGAAATCATGCTGCAACAGACTCAAGTCAGCGTCGTCATCCCTTATTTCGAGCGGTGGATGGAGCGCTTTCCTACCATCCAGGAGTTGGCCAAATCATCCCTCGAAGAGGTGATGAAGATGTGGGAGGGGCTCGGCTACTATTCTCGAGTGCGCAATATCCATAAAGCCGCAGCGCTGATCGTGACCGAGTATGGAGGGCGCTTCCCTGCGGAAAGGGAGGCGATCCAAGCGCTGCCCGGCCTCGGCCCCTATACCACCGGCGCTCTATTGGCATTTGCCTTCCGCCAAAAAGCCGCTGCCATCGACGGCAATGTGCTGCGAGTGATCGCTCGGCTGTTTGCGATTGAAGAGGCGATCGATAAAAATGTGGGCAAGAAAAAAGTGGAAGCAAAAGCGCTCGCCCTGCTGCCCGATGAAAAGCCTTGGCAAATCACCGAGGCCTTGATTGAGCTTGGGGCCAAGGTCTGCCAAAAGCAGCCCCGTTGCTCTTCTTGTCCGATCGCCACCGCTTGCGCAGCGCGCCAACAGGGAATGGCGGCCAAGTTGCCGGTCAAAGCAATCAAGAAGACGTACGAAGCTTTAAGCCGCGCAGTCTGGCTCATCGAACATGAGGGAGCTTTCCTCGTGCAGCAGGAAAAGCGCGCTCAGGTGATGCAGGGGCTCTTTGAATTCCCCTATTCAGAGGGAGAAAATTCCCCTGGCCAAGTGCAAGAAAAGATCATTGGGCAATGGCCTCTCACGCTCTCTTGGATCGGCCATCTGCCTCAAGTGAGCCATAGCTTTACTCGCTACCGGGTTTTGCTAACGCCTTTCCTCTTTCAGGCAGCAGAGCGCAAAAGCATCCCTCATCATTGCTGGCTGACGCTCGATGAGCTCTCTCAGCGGCCCTTTTCCTCCGGGCACCGCCGCCTCTTAGAGATGTTGCGTCAGCGGTGAAATTTAGCAGTTACAGAACTCTTTTGCTTAGCAGTCTAACATTTAAATTGCTAATAAAAGAAACGTTTTGCTACATTTAAGGGAGAAGAGAGAACATCTTCTCCCCTGTCATCGCCAAATAGGAGCAAACGGGGGCCATTTAAAAATAAAAATAATCATCGCTCATGATTGGAGGAAATCATGCAAAAAAAATGGATGGTGACACCAGATTTCGATCACCTTGTCAGCGGCCTATTTCCAGAGTTCAAACTAATTCCTGCTTGGAATGGCCAAAAAGAAAGGCCCATGCCTTGCGATGTCTATGAAGAAGATAAGCAAATTGTCGTCCAAGTCAGCGTTCCCGGCATCAAAAGGGAACAAATCGACATTGCCTTAGAGCAAAATAAATTTTTGCGCATCCGCATTGAAGAGCTCCAAGAAAAGGAAGCCGAGGGCAAAAACTACTACCATCGAGAAATCGTCAAAGGGTCCTTTGAGCGCAGCATTAAATTGCCCGTCGAAGTGGATCCCAACCATACCGAAGCTGACTACCAAGAGGGCATTTTAACCATTAAATTGCCCAAAAGAGAAGGCTCTGAGCAGCATAAAATTCGTTTAAAGCAATAAGCTTTTTCTAAATTTTTGCTTCAAAGGCTTAAATCCCATACAATCGCCGCGGATTTAAGCCTTTTTTTTTCTCAAAAAGGCGCGAAAAACCGCCGCTCACCTTAAAGAGCGAAAGGCGGTCAGAGCTTTTTCTTTGGCCTCAGCATGGTCGACAATCGGATGCGGGTAATCCCTTCCCAAGACAACCCCTGCTTTGGCCAGCACCTCTTTTGGAGCAGCCCAAGGCTTGTGGATCCAGCAGTTGGGTAAGCCTGCCAATTCTTTGACAAAGGAGCGAATGTAGCAGCCCTCCGCATCCCACTTCTCCCCCTGCAATACGGGATTGAAGATGCGAAAATACGGGGCAGCATCAGGCCCGGAGCCGGCAATCCACTGCCATCCTAGAGTATTTTGCGCCAGATCCGCGTCAACTAAAGTATCCCAGAACCAACGAGCTCCCAGCTGCCAAGGCTGAAGGAGGTCTTTGACCAGAAAAGAGCTGGCGATGAGGCGGGCGCGGTTGTGCATCCAGCCAAGGCGCCAAAGCTGGCGCATGGCGGCATCGACGATGGGATAACCGGTCAGCCCTTTTTGCCAGGCTTGCAAATAGGCGCGATTTTCCTGCCATGGGAAGCGCTCAAAAGCGCTTTTCCAAGGCGCGTCAGTGGCCTGCGGGAAATGGTGGAGAAAGGAGTTGCCAAATTCACGCCAATAAACTTGGCGGATGAAGGCTTCATTGCCTGGAAGGGAAGAGAGGGCATGTAAAATTTGCCGCGGGCTAATTTCGCCAAAGTGGAGGTGAGGGGAGAGCCTTGAGCTAAAGTCCTGGCCCGGCAAATCACGCCCTGTCTCGTAGCGTTCAGATTTTTCCTTAAGAAAAGAGTGGAGCAAGCGCTCTGCGCCCTCTTCCCCCGGCTGCCAAAATAGATCCATCTCTTGGCTCCAATGAATCTTAGGCAATAACGCAAGGGCATCTAAAGAGAGGGAAGGGATCTCTCTTTGAAAAGAAAAAGGGGGAAGTGCTTGAATTGGGGGAGCGGTTTCGATCTTCAAAGCTGAGCGATAGAAGGGGGTGAACACCTGATAGGGTTTTTTAGACAGATTCAACACATCGCTCGGGTCGAACAGGTAGTTGCCGTTGCAGCAGACCACCTCTACCCCTTGGGCGCGCAAAAAGGCCGCCACTTTCCAGTCATAGGCGCGCCGCTCCGGCTCAAAGCGCTCGTTAAAGAAAACTTTTTTTAGTGAGGCTTTGGCAATCAGCTTTTGGAAAAAGGGAATGGCCGCTCCTTGCTGGAAAAACAGGCGCCCCCCCTTGGCCTCATACGCTTTAGATAAGGCATAAAGAGAGTGATGAAGCCAAAAGCGACTGGCCGATCCAGCAGGCCAGCGCCCTTCACTTTCTGGATCATCGAGATAGAGGGGAGCTATGGGTCCGCCGCTTTCCAAAGCAGCTAATAAAGCGGGATTATCTCTAAGCCTTAAATCGCGGCTATGCCAGACAACGATCATAAAAAAATCCTAAAAAAAGATGGCAAAAGGTTCGATACTGTAGATATAACAGATTAAATAAAGCCTTCAGACTCCATTTGCCCGCCGATCTGTAGCAATCCCCTGTTATAGTGGATAGAGCAATCCCCTGTTATAGTGGATAGAGCAATCCCCTGTTACACGAGATGGGGCAACCTGGGCTAAAAAAGGTAACCCATCCACCCTTTTAAATCTATCATGTCCAATTTAAGCCAACTTTTCTTGATTCGCTACGATAAAAATCAATGCGAAGAGATTCCCAACCCCTCATGGGAGCAATGCTTTGCCCCATTAGAGAAGGACTATCTGTCGTGGATCCATTTCCAAGGAAAGCCTACGCTCGAAGAGCTGCAGCCGCTCGCTGATCACTTTCAAATCCACCCCGTCGTCTTAGATGACATCACAGAAAGCTCGGGGCGCTCTAAATTTGAAGACTACGACACCCACCTCTTCTTCTCCTTGAAAGTGCCGACGCTGACCTCTTCCCCGGAGGAAATGCCCGATGCTCCCTTTTTCATGGTCACTTTGCCAAATACCTTGATCACTTTTTCGATCCTCGGCGAATGTTTGATTAAGCCTATCTACCAGAAGTTAAGTCGGCCGCAGAGCCGCACCCGCCGGCAGGGGAGCGATTTTCTAGGACATGTGCTATTGGATATGGTCGTCGACCGCTATTTCCATTTGCTCGAAGGGATGAATGAGCGCTTTGAAGAATTGGAAGAGCCTTTTCCCTCTGATGATGAAGGCTCTATGCTGCATAAGACGCTCCTCTTAAAAAAAGAGACCGCCTACCTCCGCAGGTCGGCTTGGCCGCTTCGCGAATCAATCAGCCATTGCATCACCTCAGACTCTAAGCTGATCAGCAAGACGACCCGCGTGCACTTAAAGCAAGTGTACGGCCATGCCCTCTATGTGATTGAAACCATCGATGCTATGCGCGATATTCTATCTGGCCTGACCGACATCCACCTCTCTCAAAGCAATCAGAAGATGAATGAAGTGATCAAAGTATTGACTGTGTTCACCGCCATCTTTGCACCGCTCAATTTCATTACCGGCCTCTATGGCACTAACTTTGCTTACTTGCCGGGAAGTGACATCCTCAGCGGATTTTATCGCATGCTCATAGCCATGCTATTTCTTTCTTGCATCATGCTATACGCCTTTAAAAGGAAAAAATGGATCTGATCTCTTATTTTAAACGGCAGCTTTTAAAATCGCTCACCCTCTTTCTTCTGATTCCGGCGCTCGCCGCCGGCTTAGAGCTCGGCAACTTTTCAACGGCGCCGGCCGAAGGCAAAGAGCTGAAAACGCCCCACCCGCTCCATTTAGAGCCCAACTGGTGGAGCTATTTTTCTGCAGGGGACCTCGAAAATAAGGTTAAAGAACAGGAAAAAAAACTCAAAGAGCTAGAGCTTTCTATCCAAGGGGAGGACCGCCCGCAGGCCAGCGGCCTGATTGAGCGCTACTTGGTCACGTTAAAAGCGTTCAGCCAAATGAAGAAGCCGCCGTCTCTCGAGTCGGCCCCGCCCAAAGAATTGCCACAAAAGTACCCCTTGCAGCGCCTGCTCGATCTGCTCGTCGAAAACCAAGAGGCTTCTTTAAAGATCAAAGACCAGCAAGAAGACCTCGAACAGATGAACCGATCTTTAGAAAGCGCTAAAGCCCATCTCGACCATCTGGCCATTGACTATCAAGCGAATAAAGCAGCTTCGGCTGAGAAGCTGCTGCTCGGATTAGAGATGATGAGCACCAAAGCCGGAGCTGTGTTGCTCGGCCTCAGGATCAAAAATGACGAAGGGCGCTTAAATAGCCTAAAAGCAGACAACCAAGCGATGAAAGAAGAGCTCATCTTTGGCGAAGAAAAGCTCGATTTAGGCGCTCTCAATCTCAGCCAGATCGAAACTGAGATGAGCGCTTTAGAAAAAGAGATCGCAGCGGCAGAAGGAGCCACTAACCAGGCCGAATCCAAATTGATCAACTTTTACGCCTCGGCAAACCAAGACAACCCGCTCTACCCGCAGCTGCTCTTAAGCGCGACAGAAGCCAAAGTGCAAGAGGGGATCAGCAAATCCAAGCTCATCCTCTTAGAAAATGAGCGAGCGCTCATCGACCTCAGCGATGGCAACCCTCAGTCTTTGGCCGCCTTAAAAGACTCTTTAAGCCGCACTGAGCAGGCTTTGCAAAAACTGCAAGATAGCAGCGAAGACTGGCTCAATTCCACCAAAAAAGCGCGCAATGCCGCCCAAGTCAGCTTTTTAGAGGCTGCCAAGGCCCCCGATCGTTCGACCAGGGAGCTGGCTAAAGTCCTAGAAAAGAGGATCAACACCTCCGATAGCATCATTCGAGACATTCAAAAGCTCGCTTCTTTAATCGAACAAGGCAAATTCCTCACCAAAGCAGTAGAGAGGAGGTTTTATACAAGGGAGACAACATTTAAAGCGCTTTCTTTAAAAGTCAGCAGCCTATTCCTCGACTTTTGGACGCTCTTTATCCGCTCCTTCACAGCGACACTCTTTCGCATCAACGATATGCCGATCACCGCCTTTGATATGATTCGCACGATCCTCATCTTCTTAGGCGCCCTCTATGGCTCTTATTTTGTGCAAGAGGCCATCAAAAGAATTGGCTACCAGCAAAAGAATATTGCTCCGGCAACGTTCTACACACTGGGCCGCCTCGCCCACTACACCATCTTAATTTTCGGCCTTGTCATCGGCCTTTCTTCCATCGGCCTCAACTTCACCAACCTAGCCATCGTCGCCGGTGCGTTGAGCGTCGGGATCGGTTTTGGCCTCCAATCGATTGTCAATAACTTCTTAAGCGGGCTGATCATCCTCTTTGAGCGCAATTTAAAAGTGGGCGATTTTCTAGAGCTGGAGACCGGCCACACAGGGCGCGTGCTCGAAATCAATGTGCGCAGCACCATCATCCATACCGGCGATGGCATCGATGTCGTCGTGCCAAACTCCGACATCATCGGCGGCAAAGTCTTCAACTGGACGATGACCGATGAATTTCGCCTCATCAAAGTCCCCTTTGGGGTTGGCTATTCCTCCGATAAAAGCCAGGTCAAGAAAGTCATCTTAGAAGTTGCCGAACGCATGCCCTGCACCCTCAAAAATAACCCCAAATACTCCAACCCCGACGTGCGCTTAGTCAACTTAGGGGATAGCTCTTTGGATTTTGAACTTGTCACCTGGGTCGATGCCTATGCATCGAGGCGTCTAAGCGCCACAAAGGCCGCCTACCTTTGGGAAATCCACACCGCCCTCGAGCAAAATAAGATCGAAATCCCCTTTCGGCAGCAAGAGATCATCTTAAAGAGAGCCCCTAAAGAGTAACCTCTATTTGAAGACGCTTAATAGAAGTTTTTTAAAAAGTCATCTGCCAAAGTCGCTCTCAAGTGACCAAGGAGATGACTTTTTTTATTTTTTTAAGCTATCGACTCTCGGCTAAGATCGCAATCTATGCGGGCAATCAGAGGGAGCCGGAAGCTTTATGAAAAGGCTTTTTGAAGCGGGCTTGAAAAGAATAGAAAAATGGGATAATGTTCCTAAAAAGGATATTTTGACGATGAAAAAGCTCTTAATTGCCTTTGCCTCATCTTGGGAAGCAGAGCGATCGCTCCAGCTTTTTGGCTGCGCTTTAGAAGAAGGAAAAGAACTCTACTCCATTCCATCTGGCCATATTGTCATCACAGGCTACGGCTGCCTCCAGGCGAGCAGTCAAGTGAGCCGCTACGCTCACCTTGCCGATGAGATTTGGAATTTGGGCATTGCCGGAGCTTTCCATGCCTCATTAGAAGAGATGCAGATTCAGGCTATCTCCCACTGTTCTTTAAACCTCTCATTTCCCGCTGCGTTGGATGCGCATTCGATCGCTCTCAGCCAAAAAGTATTTCCTGCCATCTCCTTATCGCAAGAGGGCGCGCGCCTTGTCAGCTCCCATTATCCCGTCTATGAGCCATCCACGCGGCTTGCTTTAAGCTTATCGGCCGACTTGGTCGATATGGAAGGGTATGGAGTGGCCTCAGCAGCCGCCCTGTTAAAAAAGCCTTGCCGCCTCTGGAAACTGGTCTCTGATCAAGCTAGCCCCGAAGATTGGCTTAAAATCTTCCAAAATAAAAGACACCTCTCTTTGAAAATAGCCCAGCATCTGGAACATCTATTACACTTACACTCTTAAAATTTACTTTTTTTACCTTTAAAACCAGCTAAGCAAAAGAATTCTTCACTAAAATTTAACCTTTCCGTTATTAATGATATGATTTAGAATTTAAGCCCCTATTTTTTAAAAAGTTTTAAAACCGGCTTCTCTGTTAAATGGATAAAAACCGCCGATGGTTTCATGAGGAAGGGATTTTTATGGATGCCTTGGAAGATTTCACCAGAGACTGCCGCGTTTTGGCAGATGCTCAATTAAAAAAAATCATTCCCTATTTTCTAAAAAGCCGTCAAAGTGACTTAGAAAAATTGGCAAAGGCTCTCGCCGAAAAGGAGCTCGGCGTCATCTGGTTGATTGGACATAATATGAAGGGCACAGGGCTCGGCTATGGCTTCCCTTTTTTCTCCGAGCTCGGCCAAACCCTACAGCAACTAGCTGAAAACCGAGCCTTTGAACAGCTTGAAAATGCACTGATCCACCTAAGAAATTACCTGAACCGAGTTGAAGTGGTCTATGATGAATAAAAGCACAAACTTTGTCCCCGCGGAGGAAGAGCGCTTTCTCCTAGTCGATGACAGCCTCGATTTTGGCCTACTGCTTAAGAGATATGCGCAGTCGCACCATATTTTGATCGATCAAGTGTTTTCCTGCGAAGAGGCCAAAAAGCGCCTTTCGCTAATCGCCTATAAGGGCGTGATCGTCGACCGCTATCTCAACGATGCCAAAGGCAATGAACTGCTCTCTTGGATGATAGAGAACGGATTGGACAGGCTTCTTTCCATCTTCATCTCGGCCGCTTATTTTGAATTAGATGAGTACTTAGTATTAAGGCGCGATTTAAAAGTTGACTTTGTCATCAACAAGCCTCTCAATAAAGACAACCTAGCGCTCCTCTTTGACTACATCAAAGCCAATCAATTTAAGAAGAAAAGGCTCGATAAAGAGAGCGAAAAGATTGAAGAAGCTCTCATCGAGCATGTCTTGCAGCTCGATGAACTGCTGCACCATGCCATGATTGCCAAGATGGTCGCACCCTTGGATCGCTTGAAGGGCAAGCTGCAGCACCTGGCCAGCTTTGCCAGCTATGCCGGCTATCAAAGGGTCGCCGACCTCTGCTTAGAGTTCGATGCCTTTTTGGCCGATTTCTCCGCGCTATCGACCCATTCCCAAGAAAAGTGCTACACCTTCTTGCGCGAGATTAAGATTGCCAGCCAGCTCGTCTTAGAAAGACCTAGACAGCCCTCGGAAAAGAAAGAGGGGAAGGAAGAGATATTTCTCATCCACTCGCAACAAAAGTTTATCGAGGACTTGGAAAAGGGATTGAAATACCATGGCATCACCAGCCATTCGACCACTTCCATTCAACAGGCCATCGAGCAGCTCAAAGAGAAGAATTACCGCCTCCTCCTCGTCGAATCGCATTTAGTCGAGCAAGAGCAAGAGCTGATGAGCGCTCTATTAGAAGCGCGCCATCGCGATTCTTTCATCATGGCCCTCATCACCCAAGATGATGACCTCGATGCGCGTATCAGCGAGGTGCGCCTTGGCGTCGACCTCTACTTTGGCGCCAATACGAAGAAAGAGCAAATAGCCAAGGCATTAGCCGATATTCTCTTATCCCAGTCGACCAAGAGCGCCAAAGTGCTCGTCGTCGACGATGACCCACTTCTTTGCCAGCTGCTCGGCCAGATGGAGTTCAACTCTGACTTGGAAGTGCATTATACGACAGAGAGCCGCAAGATCATGCTAGAGCTCAGCACTTTTAAGCCCGACCTCGTCATCATGGATATCTATTTAGATGAGCACAATGGGCTGGACCTGCTCCGCCTTCTAAGAGCCGACTACCGCTACCGCAACCTTCCTGTCATCTTAATGTCAGGAAAAAAGGATGACCGATTGATCAAACAAGCGTTTTTATTTGGCAGCACCGACTTTTTCCTAAAACCGATTAACCGGGAGCACTTGAAGATGCGCATCAACCATTTCTTGAGGCTGGATAAGGCATATGGTCAACAACATCTTACATCATAACCACCTCGATCTGATCTTAATCTACCAGTTCAGCTTGCTCCTGATCGCCG
>JARBTN010000003.1 GCA_029240195.1 Chlamydiales bacterium | reverse complement strand
CTCATCGAACGCATCAACAACATCGTCTGGTACGCCCCGATTTACGTCAAAATTCCTCTCTTCATCGGCTCCATCCTAACGCTTCCCGTCACCTTTTTGCTCGGCAATATCTATCTCGCTGCCGACTTCGGCCAGTTGATGGCCCAAGAATCCATGCGCCACATGCCCCAGCCTTCCTCTCTAGCCACTCCCGTCTCTATCTCCGTGCACCCCTCCTCTATCTCTATCGACTTGAACAGTCCCATTGCCGTCTCTATGAAGTAAACGCTAAATAGAAAAAGGGGGAGAGCTTTGCCCTCCCTCTTCCAGCAAAAGGTTTTGCCCATCTTAAGGTTTTGTCCATCTTATTGCTTACAAGTTGAGCTAGAAGAATTGTAAAGAACATCAAACAGCATCAGTTTTTCCTAATAGTGATTATAAAAAAATATATGGTAAATAAAATTAGCGCTGACAAAAATTATATTTTATATTAACATTATAATAGATTAAATTATTGATTTCACTTCTAGTCTAGGTATTTTTATGTCAAATATTTTTGCGGTAGAAACAATTAATGATCGGCTTGAGATAAAGCAGGTAGGATTTGTTCCAGGTTATGGGAGAGCTGTAGGATATCTCAAGGAATTAAATAGAGTTCTTTCTAGGGAAAAAACCTATTTTACTATCTTCTGAGTCTTATTCTCTAATCCAACAATCGATTGGAGAAATTAAAGAAGCCGCAAAAAGAAAAAACCCTTTTATCTATAGTATCCAGTCTAAAGTAAATCCTTTTTCTAGCGCTTATAAAATAGAAAAATTAAGTCGAGAAGTTATTCATAAATCTTTAGTTGTTAAAGAATTAAATGAGCTTCAGTTTGCTGAAAAAGCCGAAAGCAATACTTCTGATATTTTTGATTGGTTTTCTCCAAAAATAGTCCCGCATGGGCAATCTCACCAGCCCCGCTTATATTTATATTTTCTTGACGATAAAAATAAAAAAGGAATTCTTTCCACTCCTCTTGCTGTTATGAAAAACAGGGGTAATTTAATTCCAATTGAAGTTGAGTTTACTGAAGATAAGAAATATATGAGAGTTAAGCTTACTGAATCTCTTGGGCGTTGCATCAACTATCCCAAGAAGGATCTTGAAATGAAAGATTATCAGGAGCTAATTAAAAATATCCTTTTTTCAGGGTCAGGAGACTCACAAAGAATGTGGCTTGATTCCTAATCTTTCCCTTGTCTTAAAGGGAGGTAATATAATCTCTAGAAGAGAGGCGTAGATCTCTATTAGGACGACTACAGGGAGAAAGAAAATAGGCTTTAAAACCCTTTCTCCCTTCATTGAAGGTTTCAATAAAACTTTGAGCAAAGACAGCCTTTCTATCGGAGCCGAGGGAAAGGCTCTTTTATTGCTCTTAAATTCCCCCTCAAGTCCAAAGAATCCCCTCCTGACATAACCCCGGCAAGTTTCGTCAAGCTAGCTGTTCAATAGAGAGGCAGAGCCCAAGGCCTAGGGCGGCACCGCCAATCACATCGCGCACCCAATGCGCTTTGGCAAAGACGCGGCTAAAGGCAACATAAGAGGCTAAAGCTAAAGGCAAAATGCCCTCTTTGAGGGAATAGCGCCGAATCATGAATCCTGCTCCAACCATGGCCGCTGCGGTATGGCCTGAAGGAAAGGAACCATGGCCCCCATTAGGGCGAATCGTTGGGATACACTTCTTGAGGATTTCCAATGCCACTTGGTTGACGATCATCAAAGCGGCTAATTTTCCTCCTCCTATATAATCTTGCTTAACACAAGCATAGGCAAAAGCGCTTAGAGGAATGGCAATTTGAATGAGGTCGCCCGCTCTTTCGATAGTCAGCATTCTAAAGGTCCTTGATGAGGTTGAATAACCCCCAATGGCTTGCGCAACTCCTCTTTTCCCCTCAACTTTCATTTATAATAGAGGTGATTTAATAGGGGAGGTTTGCTCTTTGATCAGAGTTATTCATCGAGAATATTTTTTATGATAAAAAATAAAAAAATATTGACATATATGTAATTATATTAGATACACAATTTTTTTAGCGAAGTAAAATTTTCTATACCTATTCACTGCTTTTTCATTCCTCATTCATAAATATGCTTGCATATCTATAAAATCCATTCACAATCATTAAAATCTAAAATTTATCCCCCTATTTTATATCTCTAAAGTTCAAACAAAAATTTACTTTTGTGAAAAACATCCATTCAATGCTAGCTATATTATAGATAAAAAAATTAAAAAAATAAATTTGAATTTTTGCTTGTAATTTTAAAAAAAATATAAAAAAGGCCTATTTTTCATGTCCTATAAACAATTAGTCACTAGCTTGAAATCTGGAGAAGCTCGGTTTAGCAATGCCAGTTTCTCTATCGCCAGCGGAATCGTCGATGTCTCTGGCAGCATCGATTTTAAAGATTGGAAAAGAATATCGACGCAGTCGATAAATAACACCTCTTCCGTTGTCTTTAATCAAGGCATAGACAGCACCTATAAGCTCTATAGATTTGTCATCACCTCTTTATATTCATCGGCCAATGATGTCAGCTTGCTTATACAGATGAGCACCAATAGCGGCACTTCTTATCAAACCTCCTACTATACCTCCTTTGGCGACCGCAGCAGTGTCACAGCAGCTGTAGCTTTACAGACATCGATTACGATACCGTTACGCGTTTCCAATTCCATTCAAAGGACTTCTAACCTGACAATCGATCTTTTCAACCCTTCAGACACAGGGAATTATAAACAGGTTTTTGTTGAAGGAGCAGGGGTAAATGCCGCCGCCTCTATCTATCGATTGGATTGCGGCGCTTATTGCTCGGGCACGACAAGTGCGATCAATGCGGTCAAGTTTACCCTCAGTTCCGGCAATTTAGCTGGAGGAAATATCGATTTATATGGCCTGGTTATGGCCTAAAAATAGGAGAAATTTTTATGAGTTATTTACCAAAAAATGCAACGAGCACGCAAACGGGTGTGATCAAGCTCTCTTCAAATTTAATATATGGGTCGGATCAGACGTTGGTCAATCAAAAGCGAGGAGCGCTAGTTAAACTGACAAGTGTGTCGGGAACAAACCTTTCCGGACTAGAGATCAACAATTTCAATATGAAATATCGCATGCATGTGCTCGAATGCAGCGATATCTTTGGCACAGGCGTTCTGCTCATCGATTTTAGTATCAACAATGGGACGTCTTATTTGAGCAGCGGCTATAGCAATACACGGAATGCCACAACCACCAGCATTGAAAGTTTTGTGGTCCGATCCGACTATCCAACAAACGCCACCATTAAATTGTATGACTTTTCTAATACTTCAAATTATAAAACATGCTTGAGCACTCAATATGTGCTCAACTCGGGAAGCACCGGCTCAAATTTTGACCATTACGCGGGGATGAATACGACGACAAGCGCTGTCAATGGCATTCGAATTAGAGCGTCTACCAGTACCATTAGCGGTACGCTAACTATATATGGATTCTTAAAACTCTAAAAAAAGGAGTAAAATTATGTCTTATCTAGCAAAAAGAGCATCTGCAAGCAAATTCGGCATCATCACGAATCTAGGTGAAGATTTTGTAGCCAATGGAGGGCTTGTCAGCCTAAACACTAACTATGGCCATTTTGCCTATCAAAGCACGCAAACGGCTAATAATGTATCCTCTATTTCTTTTGATATCAGCCCAACTCTCTATAAATTAGTCATCGGCATCAATAAATTAGTCCCTATCACAAATGGGGCCAACTTAAAAATAGAGTTTAAAGACAGCAGCACAGGAAATTATGATACGACAGCAGCGAACTATTACTACAGCCAATCTTCGGGATCGACAAATACCAACATTCTACCTACTGCTTGCTCGAATTCTTTAGATATGGCAGCGAATATGATCTTCACCTACTCGCGGAAGATAGTGGCCACGGGGACTTATTCTGTGCCAAGCGTGATCCAATGGACCTCTCCAACCTCAGGAAGCCTATCTTACAAGAGGATGAGTTTGGTCAATGATTCCATTGTTAATTCTATTAGCGGCATTCGATTCTCATTTAATTCAGGAAATATCAATACAGGGGATTTTGCACTCTATTATATAGAATAGCCGGATCATACGTTAATATAGATCACTCCCATTCGACGGTGAGTCAAGCTTGAAAGAGTTTTTGCACTCTATTTGTATCGATACTTGAGTTGAGAGAAATCTTAAAAAAATAGAGCCGCTGCCAGTCTTGTGTCCTTTTAGCCTGCCGGCTCTTGGTCATATCCCATGGAGGATAGACGCGCATGGCGAGCTTTCCTCTTTGCCCGTCCTGTGAGATGATATCCCTCTCCAATAACACGGCTTTGGGGAACACAAATTGACCGAATTGCTCACTATTGCGGACACTCACAACAAAAAAGTCGATGGGATCAGCTACATCATGGGGCTGAATGGCCCCATTTCCCATGCGTTTCCATAAAGTGACAAACTGGCCAACCTTGGTCGGCGTGATTTTTCCGACGCGAAAACAAATGCGCCTTTGGTTCAATTCAAATAAAAAGGCTCCGTATTCTTTGCTTTCTGTTTTTTGGGTGAGATTTTTCAAGATCAGCCCGCTTGGCTCATAGGCCAATTTTAAAGCCGCGGCCAGATCGGGATGGGGCTGGGAATTGCCCAGTTCCTCTTTAGCTTTTTGGCGAGAGCAGCTCACGATAAAAAAATCCTTTGGGGTTGAGGAAAGCGATGGATGCGGTTATTTTCTCAAGTTATGGGGATGAAATTGCTCAAAGGCATCCTGCACTTGCCCTTTGCTGACTTGTGTGTAGCGGTCGGTGCTAGAAATGCTCGAGTGGCCGAGCATCTCTTGGATCACTCGGAGATCGGCGCCTCCGTCGAGCAGGTGGGAGGCAAAGGAGTGGCGCAAAGTGTGGGGGAAGATGTTTTTGGCAATGCCTGCTTCGGCTGCATACATCTTGACCATCCGCCACACTGCTACCCGCTCTAAAGGCTGCCCGCGCTGAGATAAAAAAAGGGTCTTTTGCTTGTCGCTGTCAAATAAGCAGCGCACTTGAGCTAAATAATGGTCAATGGCATCGACAGCCTTTTTGCCAATCGGCACCAGCCGCTCCTTTCCCCCTTTTCCATGAATGCGGCAGAATGTGTCGTCCACATCGTAAATCTCTAAGCCGCAAAGCTCGCTCACTCTCAGCCCGCTTCCATAGAGCGTCTCTAAAATGGCTGCATCGCGGATGCCGCGCTTTGTCGCCAGATCTGGCTGTTTAAAGAGCTGCTCGATTTCTTCATGGGTCAAAATATCAGGAATCAGCTGCCAAAGCTTGGGCCCTTCCAAATAGAGGGCAATATTCACCTCCATCACCTGTTCCCTTTTTAGAAACTTGCACAGCACCTTGATGGCAATCAAAGCGCGGCAAATGGTCGAGCTCCCATACTGTTGATCTTTTAGACACTCCAAATACGCCAAAATGTCGTCTTTTTCCACATGGCGAAAAGAAAGATGGCCCCGCTCTTCCAGGAATTGGGCAAAGCGGGCGGTATCGCGTCGGTAGGCATCCAAGGTGAGATCGGCTAAATTCCGCTCAGAAGCAATATAAATAATAAAGTCTTCTAGCTCTTCTTTTATTTCAGTTTTATTTGGCATAGTTCTTGCGTAATTATAAATAGTTATTATTGTAATTATTTATTTATGGAGGATGCAGATGCTTCAAACGCAGCCCAGCCCGCCCATCTTGACAGACAATCAGGCCAAGCAACAACACCCCAACCTTAAAAGCCACTCCAGCCATAAGCGTCGCTTTGCGATTGGCGCTCGCCCCACACAGGAGGGGCAGCTTTCTTATTTTAAGATCACCTGCCCCAGGCATAGCTGCAAAAAAGAGCTGGTCCTGATCTGCCCCGATTGCCAAGGCCCTCTGGCCATTGCCGACCACTCTGAGATGCTGGTCTGCTCTGACTGCCATCAGACCGTCTCGGAAGTGTTTTGCCGCTGTGGCTTTTGCCTTAAAAGTAGCTACATCTCCCAAAAAATTGCTAAGATGCTGCACCTCATGGCCCTCACCGATGTGAAAGGCTATAAATTACTCTTTGCCATCTTTTTCATCACCATTTTTGGCATCTTTTACTGGAGAGGATAACTTTTCGGTTGATGAGCGGGGATTCTGCCCACCCTTAAGCCCCGCTAACGTTCAAAATAAAAAATGAGCGCTTCCCAAAGAGTTACTCTGCTGGCCCGCTGGCAGCTCTCTATGCCATGGGACCTATCCATCAGCACCTCTTATAGATCATTTCAGACCAGCAAAAGGTCATTAGTGACCCAAGCTCCTCTCTTAGCCAAAAACAGGTGGCTCAGCTAGAAAAACAGCTCAAAACCTCGAGCCCCGATCAAAAAGCCAACAAGCTTTAAAGGAGCGCTGGAGCGCCAAGTTTTCTGTTCAATATGCCCCTGCTTTGTCGGCAAAAACTGCAGCCAGCCCTGTTTTATAATCCCTGTTGATAATCCTCTTTCCATCTTTTAGTCGCTCTCTTAGAGCTTTTTACACTAGTTATACCTAAATTTAGAGACAAAGATAATTTTTTTGCCTATTAAAGGAGTTTAAATGCGGGTTGGTAAAGCCTATAAAACTTTGCTAATAATAGAAGATCAAGGGCTTGATGAAGGGAAGAGCATAGAATGGGAGGCGTGAGATATGGACTTGCAAAGGATCAACAGCACATGAAAACCTTTGCTGAAAGCGTTTTCAGGAGGCT
Organism: Chlamydiales bacterium; assembly: GCA_029240195.1. Taxonomy (GTDB): domain Bacteria; phylum Chlamydiota; class Chlamydiia; order Chlamydiales; family JARBTN01; genus JARBTN01. The sequence goes on along the minus strand of JARBTN010000003.1, from coordinate 32,905 downwards.
TTAGATTTGCCTGAAGGCAAGCTCAACCATATTTTAAGTTCTTTTTAATTTGAGATCTATATTGTTGGCTTGGATCGCGGTTCAAGCGCACTTCCACCTTATTTCACGGCCTCTAAGAAGTGTAAACCGTCAGCTATCTTCCCCCAAAAAACGGTTGCAAGGCAGGCATTTGCTATGCAGTTAATAGACACAGCGAGTGGATGCGGCATAAATCATTGAATTTTAACTGTATAAAACAAAGCTAAACTGCGGTTGGCTTTAAAATCAACTCTGAGAGGGATCATGCCGCGCTTTACCATCATTGATAGCACAAGTGAGATCAGGCTTAGCCCTGAGTGGCAAGAAGCAAAAAAATTTACCAGCCACAATCTCCTTGTCAATGCTCAAGGAGAAAAAGTAACCTCAACAAATTTTGGGCGCACTTACCGCATTATTGAAAAAAGAGAGCGCTATTTTTCCCTTTTAGAGCGAGTAGAGAGAGGTTTTTTAGGCGCCTTAGCTATACTTTGCTCTTTAGGTTTAGCGCTTTTTTCTAAACCTATTAGGAAACTGATGAGCAAGGCTAAAGAGACGAAGCGTTTTGCTGTGCTCACACAAAAAATAGAGGTAAAAGACGCACAAAGCCTTGCCCTATCAAATGCAAGTCCTTGCTCAGGCCATAAAGATCAAACATTGGCAAGAAGCCCTTTTGAAATTCTTTTAGTGATAGCTCAGGCAACTAAAACGTCTGCTAAAGGAAAACAAGGAGGGTTATCTCCAATTAGCCTTATTTTAAACCACCCTAACCACTCCATCATCGATAAAAACGCCTTTCTTGCTTTTCTCCTAGAAAAAGATATTCAAGGGACACCCCGTATCCACACATTGACAGAAGCTAGCACTTTAGACATCTTAAGGTGGGCCGATAAGGAGAAAGTGGACCTTAACTTACAAAAAGCTTCTTCAGCTGGCAAAACCCTCTTTACTCTATGGGCAGCAAAAGGGTCTTTGGGCATTGTAGAGGAGCTTCTCTCTCAAGACCCTTCAGTCATCGAACAAGCGCAAAGCCAAGAAGTGTCGCTTTTTGTCGATGCCGTTTTAAATAAGAGGAAAGAATTAGCAAACGTTTTACTCAATGCCATGGAAAGGCACAATATTCAGCTAACTGAGGAAGAGATTTGGGTGAATAAGGCGTTCAAAAATGACACGAATTTTTCCAGCGCCGAGTTTAACCCACTTGACCCAGAACTAAAGGCTAAACTTTATTATGTAGCCAATGCTTTTTTTAACGATGAAATTGTAAATAAATTAAAGCGGCTCGGCATGGAAGAGCCTCCTCTCTTTTTGCCAGGGCTGAGTATTTTCCCCCCAGATATGGGCTATGTGCAGTCAAAAGATGCCATTCAAAATTTCTTAAGAGACCTTAGGCGAGAAGGGAATTTGCTTACAGAAGAAGAATTTAGCCAATTAGGAGTCGATAACTATATAGATAAAAGAGATGCCATTGGCAGAATTCAAGGGAGGAACTTCATTGCAAAGGTTATCGAAGATCATCATTTGCGCTCGATTAAAGTGCCCAAAAAAATTGCTGTCGCCCATAAGCAAGTTGAAGTGCTCACCCTTTTTGTCAATAACCTTGGAGAGTTGATTGTAAAGGAAGACCAATTAGGGGTCTATGCGGAGAAAATAATCCCAGTCCAAAGAAAATTATCGCTAGAAGAAGCCCTTGAATTGATGATTGCTATTGAAAAGACAAAGTATCGCAATATTTCTAAAGAAAAATTGATTTTCACTGAAAATGAAATCTATTTTATCAACACCGAGTTTAAAGATTTTGCGTCAATAGCCCCTTGCTTTAGTGCTATGGAGTCAATTAAAGATTACCTAGATTCGAAGGATGAGCCCCTTTTTTTAGAAGCTTATCAAAAGAGGAAAAAGCTTTACGAGAAAGAAAAATTATTGAATCAAGATAAGGAAAATTTAAAAGCTGCTTATAAAAATTATAGAGGGGATTTAAAAAATGGCTATAGGCATTTTTCAAAATCTTATGAATGCTACCCTTTTAAAGTGCCAATAAAACTATTGATGCAACCACCTCATCAAAAAATAGGGCTCTAAGTTTCGACGGGCGCAATGAGCGGATAAACTGACAACATCGCGATACACGCCAGAAGCGACTTCTGATGCCGATTTAGAAAAGTAATCTCCTTGCCCTCCATTTGAAGGGGGAATAGGCGGCCTTTTTTTCATGGCCGAGGAGAGATGGCCTACAGGGTGGGCTGCTAGATGAGGAGCCAAGAGCAAAAAGGGAGGGAAACGGCCTCTTTTTTTGCAGCCGGAGCTCTCAATAGGAGCCCTAAATTTTTATTAGCCGATTTAACAGCAAGCGTTTAGAGGGTGAGAGAAAATCTTTGCCTTGCCCCCTAACTTTGGCAGCTGATATGATCAAAACATCAAAACCGACCTTGCTTTTTTTAAGCTCCAGGCGCTTGGAGAGGTGAGGGTTGGGTTTGATTGAGAAGTTAAAAAGCTTTTGCGCATGCTTGCTTTCTTTAAGGGCGAGGTGCTGACAGCATGATGCTTTTGTTTGCAGGAAGCTTGAAAGGGAAAAATTTACCTTTTTTGAAGTACTTAGAAACCCCTCTAAATCTTTAATGCGGCATTTGCAAGCGTTTAAACGCGGCAAATGTTCAATTTCAAGGGCTGCCGTAAGGAGTTTTGATATATGGACCATAAAGAGCCTCAAACGAGACAACAAGCATCAGAAAAGAAAGGCTGGACGGCTCAGAATTTTAGGTCGGGCCAGGTTCGGCGGAAGAGCTCTTCTCGCCAGCCCGCTTATGTTTTAGCGCGCGTTCCCAAGCGTTCAGCTGAGGAGCCATCTTCTCTTCGATCAAGCGCATATCGAGACTTTTTAAAGTGACTTTGGGAATGGAAAAAGTCTCATCAGACTTATTGATCTCGTAGACAAGCCATAGCTTTCCTTCGTTATCTTCCTCCTGCCTTTGAAAAGCGATTAGCTTTTTACGCTCCAGATAGAGAGCTATGATAAATAACTCATCTGGAGTGTAGGTGCTTCCCTCATCTTGAGCACTTTTGATCAGGTCGATGAGGTCGAAGGCATTTTCAGGGGAAAATTCAGCGACCACTTTCGCGCATTTGGCGCGCCAGTGATACAATTGGGCCCATACAGGGTCTTCTTCTTTGACCTTTTGCCAGCAATCCGGGCAAAAATCTTTGCGCAGCCAAACTCCCTCTTCAGACTCCATTAAGCAAGAGATGTATTCACCGAAGCGATTCAGCGCGGCTCCGTCTTGGGAGCAGTGGGTGCTTCTTTTCGGGATTTTAAAGGAAGTGGAATGCCGCATCACCTATCTTAGGTTCATTTTTTCCAAGAACTTTAACCGTTTTCTCAAAAAATTGCCAGCGCCATTTTTTGAGAAAAGCCTCTTCTCGATCATTCGAGGAAAGATAAAGGGCAAAAAAAGGGATTTAGCCCTATTTTGCCCTTGTCGCTTAAAAATGAAACGGTTTAAAGAGCATCGACATGGTTTAAAAGCGCCTGTCCAAGCGGGTATTCGCTTTTTTGCTTCATGGCGTCTAAAATTTTTGTCGCCAGCACTTTGCCAAGCTGCACGCCCTCTTGGTCGAAAGAGTTGATGCCCCAAATTAAGCCCTGGAAGGCAACTTTGTGCTCGTAGTAGGAGATCAATTGCCCCAGCGTATGCGGCGTCAGCCTTTTGGCCATCACAATGTGTGTTGGGCGGTTGCCTTGAAAGCGTTTATTGGGATTATCGCTTTTTTGGCCTGTCGCCAATGCTAAGCTTTGCGCAAATAAGTTGGCCAACAGCTTTTGCTGGGAGTGCGTGCCCTGCACGCTCAAGTCATCTTGGCAAGCGCTCTCTTTAAACCCAATGAATTCAATCGGCACCACAGTTGTCCCTTGATGCAGAAGCTGAAAGAAGGAGTGCTGGCCATTTGTGCCCGGCTCTCCAAAGACAATGGGCCCCGAGTCAAAGCTAAGGCTCCGGCCATGGCAATCAATCGATTTGCCATTAGACTCCATATCCAGCTGCTGTAAGTGGGCCGGCAGGCGGGCGAGCAGCTGTGAATAGGGGATGACAGCTAAAGTGTGGTGCTTTAAAAAGGTGCGGTTCCAAATTCCGACCAGGGCGGCAAAGAGGGGTAAATTGTCTTGCAGCCGCTCAGAAAGGGCTAATCGGTCCATTTCATAAGCGCCTTTTAGCATGTCCTTGACCACGCTGTAGCCGACGCCAAACGAGAGGCTGACCACTCCCACCATGGAGAAGACAGAGTAGCGTCCGCCCACGTAGTCTTTCATATGAAATCTTTCGAGATAAGCCTCAGGGTTGTCCATCTGGCTATTTTCTTCGGTGATGGCGATAAAATGCTCTTTGGGGTTGAGGCCCGCCTGTTGGAATTTTTCCCGCAAGATCATCTCATTGGTCAACGTCTCTAACGTCGTGCCCGACTTGGAGATGATGCCAACAAGGGTCCTCTTTAAACCGACGCCCTTTAGGGCTATGGCTTGATGGTCGGGGTCGACATTGGAGATGAAGACCACTTTTTTTCCGGGCAGGTGATGGGCCGCTAAAGCGATGTAGACTGCTTGCGGGCCTAAGTCAGAGCCGCCGATGCCCACCATGACCATGGTGTCAAAGCGGTTTTCCCCCTCGATCTTTTCTAAAAAAGCTTGCAGCTTTTGATGCTCTTTTCGGGCAAATTGGCGCGCCGTCTCGGCAGGAGCTGGAACAGCTTCTTGGCCGAAAAGGTCGCGCATGGCCGTATGCAGCACTTGCCGCTCTTCGGAAGGGTAGCCTTCAATGCGGTTCATCACCTCGCCCGATTGCACTTTTTTCATCTTGGCGACAGCCTGCGACTCTTGAGCTAATGCTTCAAACGCTTTCAGCGTCTCTTCATCTACCCTCTCCGTGCCAAATAGATAGGTCAAATCGCCCCCTTTCATCTTCATCTTCTCAATGCGGGACGGCGTGAGCAAATCTGTCGTCAGGTCGATCGGTTTTTTGGCCAGTTCTTTGAGCTCAGCGACAGCTTTTAATTGCGTGAAGTCATAGTTTTTTTGCTCGTTCATAAGTCATTCCTCAGAGGTTTTTGAAAACGGGGGCGGGAAAAGAGCCCTTATGTCTTCTAAGGCATATCTCAGGTGGAAGATAAATTCAACGATAAAAAAGACTTCTTTGCTTTATCTGAAGCGATCAAGCGCTGAACTGGGAGAAGGGGACTTCACCCTCGATGTGCAAAGGCTCTTCTAAGAAGACGACTAAGCCGTCGGCGGCAGCAAACCCTTCGACTTGGCGGCGCCCATTGGCCGTCAGCCCTTTTGCAGAGACTAAGAGGGTGTCTAGCCCCTGCCAGCTTTGGGTCAGGTAAGGCTCCGGGATAATCCGATAGGGGATTTGGCGGCTTTGCAGCCAGTGGATGGCAGCTTTCAAAGGCTGCCAGCTGCTTGCTCGGTAGTCTTGATAGGGGGGGGCCAAGAGGGCCAGGGGAGCTGGTTCTGACCTCTTTTCTGGCGAAAAGTCCTCTGCCTTTGGCAGCGCCTTGGTGATGATCCCTTTTTCGGACGGCGCTCCGTTCCAGGCTAGATAGGGATGAGGGATCAGCGCCCCTTGCACCGCTAAATTTAAGGGGGAGAAACAATCGGCAGCAATCAGCTGCGCCTGCTCAACGGCCGGGTATCCTGTTAAGTCGAGCATCAAATAGGGGGAAAAGCGTTCGGGCAGGTGGGAGGTGAGCAAGTCGATGAAGTCTCGCAGCGAGTTTCTCAAGAACAGGGCCTGGATCCACTGCCCCAAAGGGGAGGTTAAATCGCTCGGCATCACTTCTTGAAAAGAGCTTTGCGCCAGTTTATGCTCTCTTTGGAACTCATCCCAAGAGAAATGCTCTTGCAGCCATTCGCTGAAGGGGGAAAAGAGGTGGCTCTCTAGAGTAGAAAAGCGGGCGGAGCCGCGGTAGAGGCAGACGCCGATCGATTGGTCTTTAAACTCATGCCAGAGGGAATCGACGAAATGCTCTAACGCCAGCTTAAGCGAGCGAAATTGCGCTTCATGGTCGAGAGCCAGAGGCAGGGCATCTATTTTTAAGTCCACATCCCAGAAGATATAGAGCCCCTTTTCTTTGGCTTGCATGGCTTTTTCTCGCTCTTCTTGCCACTGCATGGGAGAGGAGAGGCTGCCATCGATGGTGATTTTGAGCGCGTTGAAGGGCTCGGTTGGCAGCGCGTCTTTGTCAGAGATGATCCACTGATTGTCGGGCAAAGAGGTCTCTTCCTCTTGGTGCATGGCCAGTCGCTCGCTCATGGGGAAATCGTCCGGGAAGAAGGTTGATAGGGCGCACTTTTTTCAAAGGTGTGGTAGTAGATGGGTTTGCCTTTGCTCCGCCAGAGCTGCTCAAAGAAAGAGGTGCCATAGCCTGGGCAGCTGTGGCTATAGTAAGGTTCTGGATAGAGGGAGGTGAAGTGACGATGATTTAAAAGCTCTGCGATCATGATCTCTGAATAGGGCTGGTCATCGGTCACCAAAGTCAGCTTGCCCTTAAAGCGCAAGATGCGGGCCAGCTGTTCGATGAAAGCGGGCTGGATGATGCGATGCTTGGCATGGCGCCGCTTGGGCCAAGGGTCGGGGAAGTTGATGTAGACTTCATCGACGGAGCTGTCTTGCAGATAGTGGGAGGCCACTTTATGCCCCTCGCCGCAGATGACAACTAAGTTATCTAAGAGGAATTTTTCCCTTTTAAAGATGATTTTCTTGGCTCGAATAAACTGCATCTCGACGCTGACCCAGTTGACTTCCGGAAAATCGATCGCACGCTCGACAATCCAAGTGCCATTGCCGCTGCAGAACTCTAAAAAGATGGGCTTTTGGTTGTCAAAAAGGGCTTCAGAGTCCCAAGCGGGAAAGGAGAATTTTTCATAGTGCTCATAGTGCTCAGGAACATAGAGGACGCGGTCTTGCAAGAGGACTTCTCTCTCATTCCAAGAAAAGGGCGCTTTGATGTCTTGTGGTCTCATCGTGGAACCTAAAATCAGACGGTTTTTGGCGATAGAAAGTCCAACATCCTAACACGAAGTCGCTTGCTTTTCAATGCTTTTATAGGGGAAAAGAGTGAGGGCATTCTCTCTTCCGGAAAGAAGAAAGGATGCCCTTTGAAAGAATAGAACGCCCTGCATGGCCAAAAGTGCGGCCAGGCAAGAGGTGCTTGTGTTATTTTATAGCTTGCTTGGCGGGGTCTCTTTTTTGTTAGCAGCCATAAATTCTTTGATGAATTGGTCTGTCATCTCGCCGATGATGCGCTTCACCTGAGCTGGCAGCTCATGCGTTGGCACCACTAATAGGGAGCTTTGCGACCAAGTCGTCGCCGAAATCCATGCCAAGTTTCTCTTCAATGTGGCGACTTCATTTAAAGAAAGCTGTAAATAGCATACCATCGTATCTTCGCTGAGAGAGATCGCGCGGATGCGCACGTTGAGGTAGGGCTTGCCTGCTTCCCACTTAGGGTCGAAATTGCTCTTTTGGAGCTTGCTTTCGACAAGGCTCATCAATTCATCTTTCTTAACGCCGGCCTCTTCCACTTTCGCGTCGAGTTGGCCGAGAAGTATGCCAACATTGCCTACTCCCTTTAATAGTTCGCTAGCTGAAATCGGCGAACAAAACGCCATCAGTGCGGTTAAAAATAGCGTTAATTTTTGGTAAGTCTTCATACGCGTGACCTCCTGGCTTCAATCTAGATTATAGGTTGAAATCTCGTTTTTTTTAAAATAATTTTTTAACATTTCGCTTTTCATAGGCGATAAAACAGATTCTGTAGCTTATAGGGAAATGGAACAAAACGCTTAAGTTTCAACCCTCCTCTCATGGCAAGATGGCATGAAAATGTTTCTCAAAAAAAAGAGCGCTAAAATTTTTAAAGGCTCAAAAAGACGACCGTTTCCACATGCTTTGTCTGAGGAAACATGTCATAGCAGTCCACAGATTGGATGTGATATCCCGATTGCACAAATTCTTTTAAGTCCCGTGCCAATGTCGCCGGCTGGCAGGAGATGTAGGCAATATTCTTCACCCGGTGCTGGATCAGAGCCTCTTTGACTGCCGGCAGCAGCCCCATCCTTGGGGGGTTGACAAGGGCAAAGTCGAACGAATTCTTCTCTAGGAGAGGGGCGATTTTCTTAGCCACATCTCCTTGCAAAAAGGTGACCGAGCGCTTGTTTTTCTCGGCATTTTTCTTGGCTTCGCGAATGGAGCTGGGATTGCCCTCGATGCCGACCACCTGCATCTCATCGGCTAATAGAAGGGAGGTGATGCCGATGCCGCAGTAGAGGTCTAATGCCTGCTTGGCGCCGCTGTTTTTAGCCTTTTCCACCACTTTTTGATAGATCAGCAAGCTCTCTTCGGGGTGATTTTGCAAGAAGACATCGCTTGTGAATTGCAGCTGAAGGTGCAGCAGCTCAATGTGCCCTTCCTTTTCTCCAAAATGCTCTTTTTTAGGGCCCGTTTTAAAAGAGACGCCGCTGACAGAGTCTAGCTGCAATAGGACTTTAGCGAGCGCTTCTTTCTCTTGCATTTCAAAGGCCGTCTCAAAAAGGAGCAATAGCCGCTCTTTTGTCTTCACAATGCGCAAAGAGCCTTCGCCTTGTGGCGTGATCTTTTTTAGGCAGCTTTCGATCTGCTCAATCAAGGGGGCATCTAAGAAGAGAAAGCAGCGGTCGATCTTTAAAAAAGAGCCATCTACTGCTGTATACCCAGCAATATATCCCGTATCTTCGGGCATGAGCTTGAGGCGGATGTGCCTGCGATAAAATAAGGTGCGCTCAGAAGGGTGCATTTCGACAGGGATCTCAGATAACGAGAGCTTGCCAATCCTTTCCAGCGCATCGGTGACAAAAGACTGTTTGATTTCCGCTTGCTTTTCATACTGAATATGCTGGAGCTGGCATCCGCCGCAAGTGCCATAGTGAGGGCAGGGCGGATCGGTGCGAAAAGGGCTTTTCTTCACCCACTCGCTCACCTCTGCTTGCAAATAGGAGCCTTTATCTTTGCAGATGCTGACTTTGACAACATCCAATGGAGCTGTGTAGGGGACAAAGACGACCAATTTCTCGTGCTTTAAGATGCCCTGCCCATTAGAGGCGACAGTAGAAATGGTGCCTTCGACTTGTTGAACTTGTTGGATCTGCTCGCTCATGAAATCTCTCCTGGGGAGGAAGGATTTTAGAGGAAAGGGGGGATAACTTGCAACGCAAAAGGCTTTAGGTACTTGGGCGAACCCCCAAGTGCCTAAAGCCTTTTTTTATCTGCGATCGGTTCTTGCTGCTTTCAATTGAACTTAGAAAGAAACAGCAACGCGCGCGCCCATATAGAATACAGAGCGGAGATGGTAGTGAGTTGCAGCGGTCTCTCTGGCTGTAGACGTTCTCAAACGGCCGCCCCAGGTAGCTCCAGCATGGATGTTGGCTTCCATCTTCTCACATTTCTTCATATTGATGGCCAACTCTGTGCCGACATTGGAATACTCGGCAAAGCCGCGTGAGAGTGTCTCGTGATGGCCGACGCGATGCCTTTCAAAGAAGGTCTTTGTTGCCAGCTCTGCAGTGAAATACTCGTGGAAAGCATAGGCTACAGCGAGCTTTTCAGGCAAGATCAGCGAAAGGGACCACTCAGGTGTCAGTGCATAGTCAACTCCCAAGATGGGGAATACTTTGTCTTTTCTAAGCCCTGTGTGAGCGACAAAGCCGACATGCAAACCAATGTCATCTGTATAGGTGTAGCGGCCATGAGTGACAATGCGGTAAAGGGTATTATGAGCGAGTGTGCCGCGTTCGGTGTCAAAACGGGCTGTGACCGATCCATCTAAATCCCAGTCTTTGACTTCTTTAGACTTGGCGCCAAATGTGACGTTGAAGGTATTGAAGTTTTGTTGAGTAAATTCTGGGTTGCCGTCCCAGCCAATTTTGCTGGAGGTATCTCCAAAGCCCCAAAAGATTTGAGTCTCTTCTTTGACAGGCAGCTCGTACGAGATATTGATATCTCTCGAGCGATATTTTAGGCGCTCTCCAGTGTGGCCACGGCTAAAGCGAGCTTTTGCCATCTCTTCAAAAGAGCCATCTAGAGAAAAAGTGATATCTTCCAGGGAATAGTAAGCTTGACCAGCTGAAGGGCAGGCGATGGCCAAGAGGAAAAAGAAGGCGTGCAGTAAACGTTTCATGATCTTCCGAAAAGTTGGGCGTTTTGAAAAAATTTGAGAATTAAAAACCTTGGAACTTATCTGTCTGGCTAATTTTTTGCAAGCTCCAAGTGAACGGCTTGACTCCTAAGGGAGCGTTAAGCAGCCAAAAAGGGCCAAAATCTTTATTCAAGGTGATGAGAAAAAAGTCGCTCTCTGATAGTTGTCAGCAAGCCTCTGTTGCAGAAAATAGGTGCTTTTGCGATAGACAAATTCTCTGAGCCATCCGCTGAGTGTAAGCAAGGCCAATTTGTGTTTTAAAAGTCGGAGGTGAGGCAAGAGAGGTAAGACAAAATCAGCTCTTCGCTATCCAAGGTGGCCTAAGCTCAAACTGGACCTCGCCTTCTCATCTTAGACCAGCAATCGCTTTAAGTGGCGGGGCCCATAGACGGGGCTAGCTATTTTTGATGGCGCATGCCATGCGGCAGGCGCGCGCGGTCTCTAAGACATCGTGCACTCGTACGATATGGGCGCCTTGATAGGCGGCGATGACAGCCGAGGCGATCGATCCCTCCAGGCGCTCTTTGAAAGGCAAGTCGAGCACGCTGCCGATGAAAGACTTGCGCGAGGCGCCGACCAATACCGGGTAGCCCAGGGCGATGATGGCCTCGAGCTGGTTGAGCAAGGCTAGATTCTCTTCAGGCCTCTTGCCAAAGCCGAGGCCCGGGTCTAAAATGATCTTTTCTGGTGCAACTCCAGCCGAGAGGGCTGCCTCGATGCGCTGCCTCAATTCTTTGACGACTTGAGAGGTGGGGCAAGAATTGATATGGGATTGACCGTGCTTGAGTCCGCAGTGGCTCAAGATAATCATCGACTTTGCTTTTGCGGCCACAGTCAAGATTTCGGGGTCAAAAAGCCCTCCTGAAATATCGTTGATGATGTGCGCTCCGGCAGCAACCGCGGCCTCTGCAACGCTTGCTTTATAGGTGTCGATGGAGATCGAGCAGCTCACTTTGCCTTTTAAAGCTTGAATGAGAGGGATGACGCGCTCTTTTTCTTCTTGCGCCGAGACCGCATCAGCTTTTGGCCTTGTCGATTCGCCTCCAATGTCGAGGATATCGGCCCCTTGTTCGGCTAACAGGCAGGCTTTGGCGACTTGTTTGTCTAGCGTATCATAGAGGTCGCCATCGGAAAAAGAGTCAGGTGTGCAGTTGACAATGCCCATCACCCGCGTCTGATCCCCTAAAAAGGGAGACAGCTCTTTTTTGTAGATTGGAGGGGGCTTTCGCTCCCTTAAAAAAGAGAGGAGGCACATGCCGACTTCGCGCAGCCCAAAGGGCTGGCCGCGCAGCTTCCGCGCCATCTGCCGGATTTGGTTTTCGGAGCCGCTGATTAAAATATTGGAAATGGGTTTTTCTAGGGCCGCCACATCGCGGTGGACGGAAGCATCGCCCCCTCTAGCCAGCATCTCTTGTTTGATGATCTGAGCTTGCTGGAGGGAAATATTTTCCATGCGCACTAAGAGCACTTGCGCTTTTAAAGCCATGATTTCAATGCCTTGCTGATCGGCGCCAATTTCTTGCATTAAGGCAATTGTTTTGCGCTCAGAGCTCGGGTGAAAAAGACAAGGATTAAAAAAATCCATAGGCCACCTTGTAAATCCAAACTGTCGCGGTCCCTATCTAAGAGCCGGATTCAGGGATAGGTGTTGGGTTTAATGTTTATTAAGCTTGGTGCCCGGGCCACATTTTTACGTGTCAAGCGAGCGCGAAAGCTCTCTAAAATAGTATAAGTAGCATATCATCCCCTCTTACATATTAGCAAAGGTGAAAAAAAAGGAGATGATGTGCTATTTTAGAGGCTTTAGCGCCGTTTGACAGGCGCTAAAATTGATGTAGCCCGGGCTTCCTATCACCTTTCTAGGGGTAGGGTTGGCCGTTCATAGGTTACTTATTTGAAGATACTTGAGCGGGAGAGGCATTTGAAAACAGATCCTTATATTTTGCAAATGCAGCGTTTAAGTCGGACGGCCTCTTTGAGAGGGGTGAAAATGGGCCTGAGCAACATTTCAAAAGCGCTCCTCTTATTCGATGACCCTCAGCTGGCCTGGCCGGCTATCCACATTGCCGGCACCAATGGCAAGGGATCGGTATCTTGGAAATTGGCCAAAGCATTTCAACTCTCTAATATCAGGTGCGGTCTCTTCACCTCGCCCCACCTCTCATCTTTTCGCGAGCGGGTGCAAATTGACTTCAACCCTATTCCAGAAGGTTTTTGCGCCTCTCTCCTAGAATCCATTCACAAAAAAATGGCGGCTGCAGGGCTCAAGCTCACCTTCTTTGAGATGGCCACGTTGTTAGCTTTTATCTATTTTAGGGAAGAAAAGGTGGATGTAGCTGTCATTGAGGCAGGGCTCGGGGGGCTTTTGGATACCACCAATGTGCTCAAGCCTCTTCTTTCGGTGATTACGAGCATCAGCTATGACCACACGGCCATATTGGGCGAGACCCTTGGGGAAATTGCGGCTCAAAAAGGGGGGATCATCAAGCCGCGTGTGCCGGTGGTGATCGGCCCAAGTGCCGCCTTTCCTGAAATTTTACAACTAGCTCGACAAAATGAGAGCCCCCTCATTCAAGTGCTCGGCAATTTTAGCGATTACAGCCAAGAAAACAGAGCCGTTGCCGAGGCCTGTCTAAAGGAGCTGCAAGCGCACTTTCACTTCACCCAAGTAGAATCGGCTCTGGATGCTCTGCCGCCTTGCCGCTTTGAAAAGGTGCCAATCGAGGTGCTGCGGCACGGCGCTTTTGCCTCTTTTCCAGAAGCTTGCGTCATCTTGGATGTCGCGCATAACCCCTCAGGCATCGCTAAGCTGATTGGAAAATTAAACCTGGAATACCCAGGTGCTCCCCATCACTTTTTAGTCAACTTTTCCGCCCATAAAGATGTGCGAGGGATGATGGCCCTACTTCAGCAGGCGGCCGCTTCGCTGACGGTCATCCAAAGCTCTCACCCGCGCTTGATGCACTCCTCTCATCTGCAAGCGCTCGGCTCTTCTCCAGAGCCTTCCCTTCCACCTAAAGAAGCGCTCAAAAGCGCCTTAAAAAGAGGGGGGGTGGTCGTCATCTGCGGCTCTTTTTTTATCATGCAAGAGGTGCGCTCATTACTAGGCTACCAGGAAGATTCTGACTCAGGCATTTGGCAAGAGCGCCTTTGATCCAATCTTAACGCTCTTTGCCGGCATAGCATCTCGGGGAGAGGGTTTTTAAGCCTTGGACGCTAGTCCATGGCTTAAAGCCTTTGGCAATACGCTAAAAGGGATTCCAAAGGGGCCTTGGCTCCTTTGGCGGTGAGGGTTTGGAAGGGGATAGCGCCCTCCCAAAACTGATCAGTGCTACAGACATGCCAAACTTTAAGGCGTGCCGCCGAGCATGCGGGCAATTTCATGGGCCCGCTCTTGGTCGGAGAGGGGAGTGACGACAGTTTTAGTGCGCCCTTGTTCTTCCACTTTGCAGATGGCGAGGTGATGGGCCGCTCGCTTGGCCACTTGCGGAAAGTGGGTGATGCAGAGCACTTGCCTCTTTTGGCCAATTTGGTCGAGCTTTTCGCCGAAGACGGCAGCGGTCTTGCCGCCGATGTTGGCATCGATCTCATCTAAGATGAGGGTGGATGGAGTTTGCCCGGAAAGCAGCGTTTTTAAAGCAAAGAGGACGCGAGCCATTTCGCCGCCGCTGGCTGCCTCTTTTAAGGGAACGGTGCTCTCGCCAGGGTTTGGAGCGATGAAGAAGGCGATGTGGTCATCGCCCTTTAAAGAGCGGGGCTGCCTTTGCTGGCGCACGAAAAATTCTGCTTTGGCCATGTTAAGCTGTTGAAGCTCTGCTGTAACCGCTTTGGCAAAGGGAGCGGAAAATTCCCCCCTCTTTTGTGAAAGCTGCTCGGACAAATTATCGCTGATCAGCGCCTTTTCTTTGAGCTCTTCTTCTAAGCTAGAGATCTTATCTTCGCGCATCTCGAGCTCTTGCAGCTGATTTTTGCTCTCGAGGAGAAATTGGGCGATATCGCTGAGCGATGCCCCATATTTTTTCTTCAGCTTGGCCAACAAGGTGAGCCTTTCGTTGAGCTGGTTCAGCCGATTGGGGTCGCTATGCGATGAGCTTTGCACCCGCTCGATGTGGTAGACGATATCGTCTAGCTCTAACAGGGCGCTTTCAAAGCTTTTAGGCGAGGACTCAAAGTGGGTCGGGTCTAGCTCGGCCAGCTGCTTGAGCGTCGATTTTTGCCGCTTGATCTGGGTCAGGGCATTCTTTAGTGCGCCGAGGAACTCCTCGGATAATTGGTCGATCTCTTCAAAGTTGGCAAGCGTCTTGTATTCGAGAAATAGCTCCTCTTCCTCCCCCTCTTTTAGCTTGGCGCTTTCAATCTCCTCGATTTGCATGAGGAGGGTCTCCATCTCGCGCTGCCTTTTAGGTTCGTTGTGGAGTAGGGCTTCGAGCTCTTTTTTTAGAATTGACTCTTGCTGGTAGGCCGCTCTAAAAGCCTGTTTTAAGGGATCTAATAAAGCAAATTGGTCGAGCAGGTCGCGGTGCAGGTCCTCGTCCATCAGGCTTTGACTGGCGTGTTGCCCGACCATTTCAAAGAGGTGAGGCGCCATTTGGCGGAGCACATGCGCCTGGGCGTGCTGGTTGTTGACAAAAGCGCGGCTTTTGCCTTGCGAGAAGATGACGCGGCGGATCAAAAGCTCCTCTTCGGGGTCGAAATCGAGGCCGGCTTGCTGCAATAGGGGGTGAATGAGGGCCGCTGTCTTCTCATCGAGGTCAAAGAGCGCCTCGACAAATCCTTGGCTTTCCCCTTTGCGAATGAGGAGGGGGTCGCTCTTGGCGCCTTGTAACAGCTTTAAAGCGTTCATCAGCGCCGATTTGCCAGATCCGCTTTCTCCGGAGATGACATTGAGGCCTGGGTGAAAGGGAATGCGCGCTTCATCGACGAGGATGATGTTGGCAAGGGTCAGTTGTTTGAGCATAGAACGATCTCAGAGAATGTTTTAAAGTGCTCTTTAGAGACATCTTTTAAAATGTCTGCGCCGTATTGGTTGTATAGCTTCTGTCCCATGGTCCGTGTTCTATCGCTGGCCCCTTTGGGCAGTTCAATCTGGTACTTATCGCCGAGGATTTTCAGGTGCTTGACAAAAGCATTTCTCGCCAAGATGGAAGCGGCGGCGACGACGACATCGGATTCTGCCTTGGTCCGCTGCACCACTTTTAAGGCCGGCTCTTTTAAAAAGCGCTCTAGGACAAATTCCTTGGCAAATTGGTCGACGATGACGTCGGGGCAACCACTTTTTTGATGGAGGGTGTGGATCACAGCTGCATGCGCCCAAGCTAGCATGTAGTTGAGGTTGTTAAAGCGGCGATATAGCTCATTGTATTTGGCCGGGTTCAAGACGATGACATGCCAAAGGGTCTCTCTTTCGACGATAGCGGCCAGTTTCTCCACCTTTGAATCGCTCAGCGTCTTTGAGTCGGCGATACCCGCCTTAGAAAGGGTGTGAATGGCCTCTTTGCTTGCAAAGACGCCGGCGACGCAGAGGGGGCCGAAGAAGTCGCCTTTGCCGGCCTCATCCGTGCCGATCCGCTCCCGCTCATCGATGACGGCCGGGGAAGAAAAAG
The DNA here is from genome assembly GCA_029240195.1 of Chlamydiales bacterium. Classification (GTDB taxonomy): domain Bacteria; phylum Chlamydiota; class Chlamydiia; order Chlamydiales; family JARBTN01; genus JARBTN01. Next base: position 17,063 of record JARBTN010000003.1, on the reverse strand, counting down.
CAAATGTCTTTAAAATTTCGGGCTCTAAATAAAATTCGATAAACTCCTTCATCTCGCTGCCTTGCACCACGAGTTTCCCTGAGAGGTAGAGGGTGCAGCTGATCCCTTTTTTCTTTGCTTGAAACCGGGTGTAGGCGGGCTTGGCTAAGGAAAATCCTTGACCGATGAGGTCTTCTTCCAGCTTGCTAGCAAGGGAGGGGTCGATTTCAGTGACAAAAGGGCTCATTGACTATTTTGGGGTGAGGGTTTTTTTTAAGCGATATTACCCCTTTTTTCCCCTTTTTTTCCACTTTCCTTTTTTTAGAGAAGAAGGTCGCCTTTTCTTTTTGCTGCATCGCCTATTGAAAAGGCGCTGATGCATGTTTACTTTGTCTTTTTTCACTATTTTTGTTAATTTCTTGGAGGGGAAATAGGGAGCGCTTTTTAGAACGCCCCATTTCCCTTTGAAAAGCGATTAAGCCTATTGCTTGGCCTTCATCGTTTTTTATGATTGGCTTTAAGGAGATCTGATTACATGCCCGCCCAAGAAGAACTGAAAACGCTCGGAGAAGTCTTTAGGCAGCGTCGCCAGGAGATGAACCTGTCGCTGAAGGAAGTGGAGAATGCCACCTCAATCCGCATGAACTACCTGCAAGCGATTGAGGAAGGGCGTATGGAAGAGCTCATCTCTTCTGTCTATGCGCAAGGGTTTGTCAAACAGTATGCCTTCTTTCTCGGCATCGACGGCGATGCCATCATCCAGCGCCATCCGGATATCTTTGGCAAGAAGATGAAGCAGGACTTCGCCTATGGCATTGGCACTTTAGAGGCGCGGGGCAATCCCGGTTCGGGCGTCAAATGGTTTCCCAATCTATTCTGGGCCCTTTTGATGGTGCTCATCTTTGCGGCCGCTTGGTATGTGGCTAAACATTTCGGCCTAGTCTGATTCCTTCTCTTTAAGATTTTCGCCCCCTTTTTCCAAAAGGGGGTTCTCTCTTTTCTATCCTGATCATTTCTCAATTCTCTTGCATTTGCAAATAATTTTAAATTCTTCAATGCCTATTTTGCTGATCGTACAGGTCTTGATTCGGCCCTCAAAGATGTGCAGCTAAAGCGTGAAGATTGGCATAAACTTTTTACAAAACTTGGCCAGGGTGAAATTGAAATCAACCTCGGTTTGTTAGTGGATATTGGCTTTGATCAAGAGGCGCTAATTAGATTTCTTAGCGATCAGGGGATCAAGACAGAAGAGCTGATTGGCGGCTATCCCGCTTTGTTTAAAAACCTTCCTGATGACTCTGACGATAAAAAGCGAGAAAAGGTCGTCCAAGCCCTATTCAGACATCAAATGGAAGGATAAAGAGGGTTTAAGGGGAGACGAAAAAAAACCTTCCATCAAATGTATTTAGTAGAGCACCTGATACAGGGTCAGCCCCTTCGCCGGAGCGGTGAGGGGAGCGGCCCGCCGGTCTTTGGCCGCAATCACTCCTGGAATCAATTTAACGGGCAATAGCCCTCTGCCTACAACGCTCAGCAAGCCGGCGATATTGCGCGCCATGCGGAATAAGAAGCGGTCGGCCTCCATTTCAATATAAAAGCTTGTCATAGAGGAGGGGCGAATCTCCACCCTCTTTAAGTGGCGCACGCTTGACTCATAGGTGTGATTCTTCCGCACATTGCAAAAACTTAAAAAATCGTGGACGCCAATGAGCGCCTGAGCGCCCTGCCGCATCAAGTCAAAGTCGACTTGATAGGGGAGATGCCAGTGAGTCCAGCGCTCTTTGGGCAATTGGATGGGCCCAAAGCTTACGTGGTAGTGATAGATCTTGCCTTTGGCATCGACGGTTGGGTGAAAGTCGGGATGGGCCTCTTCGGCATGGAGGACGCGGATGTCGGCCGGCAGCAGCTCATTTAGAGCAAAGCGCATCTTGCCCACAGGGAATGGGCTTTGGCTGCGAAACTGCACCACTTGCCCCATGGCGTGCACGCCGCGATCGGTGCGGCTTGCCGCTTGCAGCTCCAGATCCTCTTGCAAAAGGCGCCGGAGCGCTTTTTGCAACACCTCTTCGATGCTCGGCCCCACATTTACCTTCTGCCAGCCAAAATAAGGGGAGCCGTCATAGGCCACTAACAGGCGGTAATTTTTAGCCCGCATGAAAAGGGCTTTAGACCATCTGCTGGGAGAACATCAAGATGCCCTCTAAAAAGCGCTGGATGGCCAACATGATTAAGAGCATGCCCATCAAGCGCTCTAAAGCGGAGAGCCCATTTGAACCTAAGCGGCGGGCAATGGGAGCTGAAAACCAAAAGAGGGTGGCGGCAATGGCCCAAGCGAGCAAGATAGCCAATGTTATCTTTAAGACGGGCGCTTCCAAGCCAGAAAAGAGCATCACTGTCGCCAATAAGGCCGGCCTTGCCACCATGGGGATGGCGATCGGCACGATGAAGGGAATGCCTTCTGTGGTCGGCAAGATGCAGCGCGCTTTTGGATAGAGGATGTTGACAGCCATTAAGAATAAGATGATGCCGCTCGCTAAGCAGATCGTGACATCAGAGATGCCGAGCGACTCAACTAAAGTGCGGCCGGTGAAGTTAAAAGCTAGGATCGTCAACAGGCCGATCAGCATTTCGCGCAAGAAAAGGCGCGTTCGCTCAGTTGAAGGCACGCGTTGCATCAGCTGGTCGAATGCCTGCAAGTTGCCGATGGGGTCGATGATCAATAAAAAGACCATGGCCAAAGATAGAAATGTCATAAGGGGATCTCCGCTTGTGGAACTTGAGGGTTTATTGGGCCAGGAGCACTTTTAAAAAGCTGCTTGTTCCCTGCACGATCATCTGCAATGAGATCATGGAGACGACCATGCCCATCAACTGCTCTAAAATGATGAGGCCGCGCCGTCCAAGCAGGCGATTGACATAAGGGGCTGCGATGAGCACAATTCCCACTAAAGTCCAAGCTGTCAAGATCGCTCCAAGCGTCTCTAAAAAGCCATGTTCTTTTGCAAATAGCATGATGGTAGCGATGCAGCCAGGGCCTGTGATGAGGGGAGTGGCGATTGGCACGACGAGCGGCTCGCACTTTAAGCTTTCCGTCTCGACCTTGGTGGAGGGAAAGATCATGTCTAAAGAGACGGTCAATAGCAAAAACCCGCCGGCAATGCTGACGGCATATTGCTTGATGCAGAGAAGGTCTAGGAATTTTTGGCCAATCAGCAAGAAAAAGAGCGCAAGAGCCAAAGAGATGAGCCACTCTCTTTGCATGATTCTCTTTTGCTTTTCAAAGGGGTAGTCTTTGACTAAGGCGACAAAGGCCGGTGTATTTCCAATTGGGTTGGCAACTAAGAATAATGCCAGAGCTAGGCTTAAAAAAGACACTTTTAGTTTTCCTTCAAAAAAAGTAAGCAGCCCTCCTCATGCCGTTTAAATGAGGCGGCAAGAAAAGAGCCTCTTCAGGTCAGTCCACTGATTTTTTAAGCTCTTTATCAAATAAAGTTCGATTGTTTGTCAATCCATTTGCTTTTAATCAGAGTAAGGAGGTAATTATAGTACTCTCAAAAGTTGGCTGCAAGTAAGAAGTGCCCTCTTTCCTCTGGGCTGAAGTTGCCCTCTTCTAAACATGCAGCTCTCCATGTAGCTTAAAAATAGCTCTAAAAGCTTTTTTCCCTTTTTGTGCGCAAGAGGAGGCGAGGGCCTCTTTTTTTTATATTTATAGAGCGCACCCACTCAATAAGAGGCGTTATGTCGGATGATTTTCAGGAAAAGACCGAGGAGGCGACGTCTAAAAAACTAGAAGATGCGCGTCTAAAAGGGCGGGTCGCCAAGTCAAATGACCTGACCACGGGAGCGCTCTTGCTGTCAGCCACCCTCTTTCTTTATTTTCTCCTTCCCTACATGGGACAGCAGATGCTGCAAGTATTTGTCCTGATCTTCACCCACCTCTCCATGGACATCAAATCCACCGAAGAGGCCAGCTACTGGTTTCAAACTGGCATCTTTGCGATTGCCAGCATCTTGGGCCCTCTTTTTATTCTGCTCTTTATCACCTCTCTTGCTGTCATGATCTTTCAGGTCGGATTTGTCCTCTCCACAGAGAATTTGCAGATGCGCTGGAAATCGCTCAATATCTTCGATGTGTCCAACTATAAAAAATACTTCGATGCCAAGGCCTGGATGCGCGTCTTCTTAGGCATGATGAAGACGGGCAGCATTGGCTTTGTCGGCTACTGGGTTATCTCAAGCGAGATAGGCGCCATCTCCAAGACGATGAACGGCTCTGCCAGCCAAATCCTATCTTGCTTTTTGACGATCGCTTTTCGCCTCTGCTTCATCTCCTCCTTGATTTTATTTATCTTTGGCTGCTTCGACTGGTTTTATCAAAAGCTGATGTTTGCCAAAGAGATGCGCATGTCCAAGCAGGAGATTAAAGATGAAAGAAAGCAGTCTGAGGGGGACGTGCAGGTCAAATCGCGCATGCGGTCGATGCTTCAGTCCTTTTTGAGGAGCCGCATCAAGACCGAAGTGCCCAAAGCCGATGTGATCATCACCAACCCCATTCACTACGCCATCGCTATCCGCTACGATTCGGAGAAGATGCCCTCGCCGATCTGTGTTGCCAAGGGCAGCCGCAAAATGGCCCTCAAAATTAAAGAGATTGCCAAAGAGAGCGGGGTGCCGATCGTGGAGAATCCGCCCCTGGCCCGCTCCCTCTATAAAGCCGTGGAAGTCGGCGCCTTCATCCCTGCTCCCTTTTTCCATTCTGTGGCCGAAGTCTTGGCCTATGTCTACCGCATGAGCGATGCCCTCAAGAAAAAGCGCCTTCTCAAGCGCTGATACCCAGTTCCTTTCTTTAGCGCCATTTGACAGGCGTTAAAATTTTTGATTCACAGGACGGGATGCACTAAAAAAGCCCTTTTTCCCCTCATCTATAGGAAAGGCCGGAGGAGAGGCCGGCGGCCATCTCTCAAAAAAAAAATACACATTTCGCATCGATCCGTTTGCGCCATTTCTTTCTTTTTGCTACAAGCGAAAAAACAAAGAAAGATTTTGCTAATTTCGGCTCTTCAGCCATTACCGGAAAGAAAAATTTATGATTGACTCGTTGACAGTCAGGATCAATTCATTATTAAAGCAAAGCGATATCCTACTCGCCGTTGGCGTTGTGGGCATCGTGCTGCTTTTGATCATTCCGTTGCCCGCTTTTATGCTCGACGTCTTATTGTCGCTGAGCATTGTGTTGGCAGTGACCACGCTTTTAATCACCCTCTATGCGGAAGAGGCGCTCTCTTTCAGCTCCTTTCCGTCTTTGCTTTTATTTTTGACGCTCTATCGACTCGGCCTCAACATTGCCACGACGCGGATGATCCTCTCGCAAGGGCAGGCCGGAGCCGTGATCAAGACCTTTGGCGATTTTGTGACCGAGGGGAATTTAATTGTCGGGATTGTCATCTTCATCTTGCTGACGATTGTGAACTTTGTCGTCATCACCAAGGGCTCTGGCCGCGTCGCCGAAGTCGCCGCCAGGTTTACCTTGGATGCCATGCCCGGCAAGCAGATGTCGATCGACGCCGATTTGAACGCCGGCTTGATCGATGAGCAGGAGGCAAAGGCGCGCCGCGAGAAGATGTCTATGGAGGCCGACTTTTACGGCTCGATGGACGGGGCGTCCAAATTCGTGCGCGGCGATGCCATTGTCGGCATTATCATCACGGCGGTCAACATCGTGGGCGGCTTCATCATCGGTGTGGCAATCAAAGGGATGGGCTGGTCGGAAGCGGCTTCGCGCTACACCAATTTGGCGATCGGCGATGGCTTGGTGAGCCAAATTCCAGCGCTGCTGATCTCTGTCGGAGCGGGTATCATCGTCACAAGGGCCTCTTCTAAAGAGCAGCTGGCTAGCACCTTCCAAAGGCAGCTCTTCAACAATCCACGGGTGCTCTTTGTCACCGCCATGATGGTCTTTGTTCTCGGCTGCATGCCGGGGATGCCCATGCTGGTGATGGGCCCGATGTCCGGGTCGATCATGCTCTATGCCTATGCCTTATGGCGCAGCTTAAAGCAGGAGCTTTCTTCCATGGAAGTGGGCCTCTCGGGCGTCGTCGAAAAAGAGGCGGTGGAAGAGCGCTCGGAGAATGTCGAGAAGTCGCTGTTTATCGACCCCATGGAGATCGAGCTCGGCTATGGCCTGATTCCTCTTGTCGATCAGGCGCAAGGGGGGGATTTGCTCAACCGCATCACGGTCATCAGGCGGCAAATCGCCTCTGAGCTTGGTCTTGTCGTGCCGCCTATCCGCATCCGCGACAACATGAGCATCGACCCCGACCTTTACTTGATCAAGATCAAAGGGATCGAAGTGACCAATGGTCGGCTCCAAGTCGACAGCTTTTTGGCCATGAACCCCGGTGGGGTGGAAAAATCCATCCCAGGCATCGAGACGACGGAACCGGCCTTTGGCCTGCCGGCAATTTGGATTTCCTCTTCTCAAAAAGAGAGCGCTGAAATGTACGGCTATACCGTCGTCGACACCTTATCGGTGTTGGCCACGCACCTGACGGAAGTGATCCACAGCTTTTCGCATGAATTGCTCAATCGGCAAGAGGCCTCTCGCCTGATTGACAATGCCAAGCCATACGCTTCGGCGGTGATTGAAGAGCTGATCCCTGCTCATTTGAGTGTGGGCCAGGTGTTGAAGGTGCTGCAAAACTTGCTCCGAGAGCGCATCCCCATTCGCGATATCGTCACTATCTTAGAGATTTTAGCCGACCATAGCACGGCCATCACCGATACAGATGTACTCTCTGAATATGTGCGGCAAGGACTGGCTCGGACCATTACCAAGAAACACACAGCAGACGATGGGCTGATCCATGCCATCACTTTAGATGGGCGGGTGGAGCAAATTTTGATGGAAAGCTTGCAAAAGAGCGATTTTGGCACGCGCATGGTGCTGCGCCCGGCGACCATTCAAAAGCTTTATGAGCAGCTCAATAAGATATTAGAATCTGAGGCCAAAAAAGGGGTGCAGCCGGTTTTATTGACCATGACCCCCTTGAGGCCCCACCTGCGCAAAGTGATTGAAAGAGGGCTGCCCCGCTTGGCTGTGGTCTCTTATAATGAGGTTGTGGCCGATATCCAAATCGTATCTTCGGGGCTCATTTCCAGCGAAGTGCTGGTGTAAAAGGGGAGGCCTTCTCCTGAAACAGAGAGAAATTTTTAGAAGATTGCTATTAAAGTTTCTTTTGATTATGGAAGGAGCAAGAGAGCTTCCTACCAAGTTCGTTTGGCCTGACGGCTTATGTTTCACTTTCTCCGCTTTTTAGGAAACACTGATGATCATTAAAAAATATCTCGCCAATTCCCTGAAAGATGCTGAACAGCTGATGCGTCAAGAGCTCGGATCTGCTGCTGTCATTTTGACAACGCGCCAGGTCAAACAAAAGGGTCTAAAGAGGCTATTCCTCTCTGATCAAACCGAGCTGACAGCAACGATCGAGCGCAAAGACCTCGAGCAATTCAATGCCAAGAAGCAGAAAAAAGAGGCGCCTCCTTTGCCAAAAGAAGCCAAAAAAGAGGCGCGCCCGATGCCCCGCGAGGCTAAGAGGGAAGAAAGGGAAGAATTAGATGATGTCGTCACATTGAGCGCAAGCGCTAAGCGGCAGCTTTCTCGCCCGGTAGAGCCGGCTTTAGCACCGAAGAAAAGCGCCAAACGCGAGCCTGTTTCGTCAGACCCTTTTGGCAGCGCCTCTCGCAACCTCATCTCCCACTTTGCCGAAGACTTGGCACATGCTTCAGAAGACAAAGAGCTACAGGCCTCGATCGATGAAGAGGTGGCACATTTAGCCCAGCTGCAAGAGCTAAAAGACTTAAAAAAATTGAAGCAATTAGAAGAATCGGAAGATTTGGCCGAGCTCAAAGACGAGGCCGATATCGACCGGCTGCGCCACTTGATCCGCGCCGAATTAAAGCGCGCCCAAGAGAGCGTCAGCGTCGGCTCGCTAGAGCAGAATGAAGAGTCGCTGGTTGGCAGCGTGCGCTTTATGATGGGCAAAGGGATCGACCGGCAGATTGCTTTAGACATTGAAAGGGAGCTCGAAGCGGCCTATCCAGGCGTCGATATGAATGCGCCAAGCCCTGAGCGCAATGCGCGCCTCAATTTATTAAAAGAAGAGTTGGCCAAACGGATCCGCACCTCGGGCCCGCTCATCTTAGACCGCAAAGAGCCCACTTTTGTCGCCCTCGTCGGCCCGACCGGCGTTGGCAAGACCACAGCCATTGTCAAGCTTGCCCATCTCCATATGAAAAAAGGGAAGAAAGTGGGGCTGATTTCCTTAGATTACACCAAGGTCGGCGCGCGAACAGATCTTGCAATGGGCCACATCCCTATCTTTAATCTGCAAGGTGGCCACCTCCATTGAAGACTTTTTAAAAGCCAGCTCCGAGATGCGCCATTTAGACCTCATCTTAATCGATACCGGCGGCCGCAACCAATACAACTGGCAGCAAGTGGATGAGCTTGGCGAGTGGCTCCATTCTCTCGATCAGGTCGAGATCATGCTGGCCCTTAGCGCCACCACCAAAGATGTCGATGCCTATGGCATATTAAAGCAGTTTAGCCCCTTGAGGCCGAAGAGTTTGGTGATCACCAAGACCGATGAGACGATTGCTCTTGGCTCCATTGTCAACGTATCGAGCAAATTTGGCTATCCGATCAGCTACCTATCTTCCGGTTCGCGCTTAGAAGATATCCAGGCCGCCGACCGCTTTGAGATTGCTCGAAAGCTTTTGGTTTTACAAAATGCGCCGGAGTACCAACACCTTCGGATGCTGGTCAGTGCTTAAAATATAGACTTTAATGAGGGGCAAATATGCCAGAAAATTCTGGGAGCCATCCCAAAAGTTTTAATCGCAAGATTATTTTTTACGCAGCTTTCTCCATCACGCTGTTCAGCACACTCCTTGTCTTTATCGCCTGTGTTTTGACTAGCCAATCGATGCTCAATTCTGTGTTTTACATGCTATTTACCATGTGGCTGATGGGCATCCTCTCTTTGCTGCTCATGCAAAATCTCTACTTTGCCGTGGTGCAGCCTTTAGAGATCAAAAGGGAAGAGGAATTGACCCGCGAGCTTTGGGAATATGAGCCGGAGAGCATTGAAGAGGCAAATCGCTTGGAGATCAAGGGAAAGAAATAAAGATGCTGAAGCCTTAAGGCAATCTAAATCGGAAAGGAAGCTGTAAACATGTCTAAAAGCCGACAAACACTCGATACGACACAAAACCATCGCCTAGGCGATGAAGAAGTGCGTTCCGTCTGGGCCGAATACCACAGTAGCGGAGATCGACAGCTTAGAGAAAAGCTCATTTTAAATTACCTGCATCTTGTCAAGTACGTTGTCGGCAGGCTTGCTGCGACCCTTCCCTCCCATGTCAAAGCCGATGACCTTTATTCGACAGGCATTATTGGCTTGGTCAAGGCCATTGAAAAGTTCAATCCGGTGATGAAAAATAAATTTGAAACCTACGCCATCTTGCTCATCAAAGGAGCGATCATCGATGAGATGAGGGCGCTCGACTGGGTGCCAAGAAGCGTGCACCAAAAAGCCAATCAGATTTCGCGTGCTCAAACCGAGCTGCGCAACCGGCTGGGGCGCGACCCGTCTGACGCTGAGACCGCCGAGATGATCGGCGTGCCGGCTGCCGACTTTGGGCAGCTTTTGCAGCGCGTGCAGCCGGCCATTTTATTGCCGCTCAACATGGATAAGAATGACGACCCCGATCAAGTGCCTTTGGAAGAGCGCTTAGCTGACGAAAAAGCCAAGACCAGCTTTGAGACGGCTGATTATAATGAATTTCGCAAGCTGCTGGAAAAAGCGGTGATGGAGATGCCCGAGCAAGAGCGGATGGTGCTGGTCTTTTACTACTATGAAAACTTGATGCTGCGCGAGATCGGCCAGCTGATGGGCATCAGCGAGTCTAGAGTGTCGCAGATCCACTCCAAAGCCATCTTACGCCTGAGAGGGCGCCTGCAAAGTTTCATCAAAGAATACGCCGATTTCGTCTCGTAAGAGGAAAGGGCTACAAGGCCCTGACCCTTTGGAATCCTTGTCCAATCAAGTAAAAGGCTTCAATCCATGGGCCTATCGCCCATGGATTGAAGCCTTTTACTTATCTTAAAAGCGCTCTCGAAAGTGCTCTTGCAAAAACTAAAGCCTTGGTCGCTTTAGCGTCGTTTAACAGGAAAAAACTGATGTGTCTAGACGTTAGTGACGAACGACAAGATTTTCAAATGCATGGCGTTTTTTGCTGATCGGCCTCTTTTCGAATGAGCTGGCTCCCGACATAGAGCAAGGCGCTCAAAGCCATGATATAGAAAGAGAGAGGGCTAGCTGTTCCATTGTGCAGCCCGCTCATCAGCCAAGTGCTTGCAGCAATGAGCAGATAATAAATCCCGCCAAAAAGGGATCCCGCGGTGCCGACTGCTGCCTGATAGGGTTTAAGGGCAATGCTTAAACTATTGGGAATCACCAATCCGATGCCTAGGAAGACGAAAAATAGCGCTAAAAGAGCAAAGCTCAAAGACCCTAGGTGGCCGGTGAAGAGATTGCTTCCCACTTGCAGAGCAAAAGCTATGCTACCTAAGATAGAGCAAATGGCGCCCAGGACAATGACCTTTTCCGGATTGGAGTTTAAGTTCAGCTGATAAGAGATCCTGGCTGCAATGAGCGACGCTAAGGCGATCAGCAACCCTAAAAGGCCGTAATGGCTTGGTGCCATCTCCAATTGTTCAATAAAGACAAAGGGGGCTTCTTGGTAAAATCCAAAGATGATGCTATTTGCCGAGGCAATCAACAGAATATGGCCAAATAACATCTTTGAGCTCACCATCTGTTGGAAGAGAGCCTTTACTTGCTTTACGCTTGGCCGCTTGAGATGAGCTGGCCGCGTCTCTGGAAGCGCTAGATAAGACCAAGCCAGCATGATGAGAGATAAGAGAAATAAGAAAGCAAAATTTGCCCGCCATCCGCCATATTGGCTTAAGAAACCGCCGAGGAGCGGGCCAATTGCAGGAGAAAAGGCTAAGGCGCCAGACATCACGGAAAAGAGGCGTGCTCTTTGCTTGCCATCATAGGCATCGCGTAAAATTGTCTGAGTAATCACGGAGCCGACGCTTGCACCAAAAGCCTGCAGGAAGCGAGCGAGCAACAGTGACTCAATATGCATGGAAAAACCACAGACTGCTGTACTAAGGGCATAGATCATCAGACCTGATAGCATGGCCGAGCGGCGGCCGATTGCATCGGAGACTGCCCCCCAAAGGGCGACACCGGCAGCAAATCCTAAGAAGTAAATGGCAAGGGAGGCTTCTACCAGAGAGGCGCTGGTATTTAATCCTTGAGCGACATCTGGCAGAGCCGGGGTATAGATGGTCTCGCTAATTTGAGGCAAGCCGACCAAAGCAATGAGCAGGGTGGCCGAGATTTGCACAGCAGTCATGATGAATCTCCTTGATTGAATCGATTCAGCCTATATGGTACAAAATATCTAATTTGTTTAGAATCGCACTAAAATTCATCAATTGATAACCAAAAGTTGGCAATGGCCGATCTCACTCAAATGCGCTCTTTGCTGCTCGTCGTGCAAAAGGGGAGCTTGGCGGCGGCGGCCAGAGAGCTCAATGTGACGGCTGCAGCTATCAGCAAACAGCTCAATAAATTAGAGGCGGAACTGGGTTTAAGTCTTCTGACCCGTTCGACGCGCCATGTGCAATTGACGGATGTGGGCAAAATTTATTGTGAGCAATGCCGGCGCATCTTTGAAGAGGTGGATGCTCTGGACAGTTTAGTACTCAAGACAAAAGCGGTGCCGCAGGGTCTTTTAAGGGTGGTGAGCGGGCGCCACTTTGCGATGTCTCATATTACACCCCATCTGCAAGAGTTTTTAAGCGCCTATCCCGCCATCCATCTCGAATTGGAACTGGCCGAGCGGGTCCCTGATCTTTTGCAGGAGGGGATCGATGTGCAGATTGGAATGAGTGTATCCGCTATCGGCGATGTGATTCAAAGGAGGATTGCCACCACACGGTATTGCTTTTGCGTCTCTCCCGCCTACTTGAAAAAGTGGGGATATTTAGATAAGTTAGAAGACGTGCTCAAACACCGCTATATCAGCCATAGCCGCCGGCGCCTTGAAGAGGAAATTCCCGTGCCTTTCTCTGCCAAAGAGCCTTTCATCCCCTATCTAAGGGTCAACGATACAGAGACTTTGCTGCAGCTGGCTAAAGAAGGGCTTGGCATCATCAAGGTGCATCGCTATGCTGCCCTTCCTTTGATGGAACAAGGGGATTTAATTGAGCTCTTCCCATCAGAAAGCCTGCCGGAGATTGCCCTTTATGTGGCCTTTCCCAAGCGCCGCCATCTGCCTAGCAAAGTGCGCACTTTTATCGACTTCATAGAAGAAAAGATCAAAGCAAAAGGGCCTTTTATTTGAAGGGTTTGCAAAATGCTTTTCTAAAAATGCCTGGAGGTCTGGCAATAAAAACTTTTGCTCAAAAGTCCTAAGTTATTTTAGAAGCCCTTTTAGCAAATGCGGTCAGTCTTTTGGGAGAAGAGGGTTTAAGGGGAGAGGCGAGGAGCCTTTCCCCTTTTTTTTCCTCCTCGCTAAGGGCAGCGATACCTCTGGCTTCAGAGATGAGAGAGGGGCCATTGAAGAACGTGCTGGCGATGCGTTCGAAGTCGTCGTGCAGGCGATAGTCGTCAGTGAAGCGGAGCGCTTTGGGCACGATGGTCCAGCCAAGGAGGATATTGGAATTTTGAGAAAGCGGGGGGCACAATTGATTTTCTGGGCAGCAGGGAAGGTATTCGAGCTCAGTCGAGCCTAAGATTGAGACCGTATCAGCATAGACGGGGTAGGCGAGTTCTTGCAAGGCAATTTTCTGGCCGACGCCGAAGAGCAGCTACCCATCTTCTGGCTCGCATTTAGAAGATATCCAGGCCATCGACCGCTTTGAGATTGCTCGAAAGCTTTTGGTTTTACAAAATGCGCTGGAATACCAATACCTTCGGATGCTGGTCAGTGCTTAAAATATAGACTTTAATGAGGGGCAAATATGCCAGAAAATTCTGGGAGTGCTGATTCCTCTGGCTTTTCCTCCGCAGACTTAATTTCTTCAGGAGCCTTTGCCTCTACCAAAGATGGGTTCTCTTGTCTGAGCTTTTCAATACCCTTCATCAAAAAATTGCAAATCGTTCAACAGTCGATTGAGTTTAGGATTAGAAAAAGAGGGTCTAAATAGGGAGAGGTCAAACTCTTTTTTAGCAAAGATGATTTGGATTCCTTCTCCTTCAAAATAATTGATCACCTTAAGAAGCAAGCTTTCGTCACCTTCCATTTGGTCAAACTCGACAGGCTTTGGGGTTAATTGAGCTAAAGGCGGAGCACCCTCTTCTCTTTGATAGGAGGGAATCCGATAGCTAGATCCGGCTTGTAGGCCGATGTTAACAGCCCCGACAAAAATCACGTGCTTAAGCTCGGGAGAATGGCGGCGCAGCTTTTTCCAATCAAGCATTTCTTCTTCTATATCACAGTTATCAAAAAACTCGCATTGGTCGACGACAAAAGTTTTTAAATGGGGGAAAAGGGGAGGGCCCTTTTTAGGAAGAAAGAGATTACAGGGAAATATAGCTGGGGCGTACTCTAAGTACTCAAGCTGCTTTAAATGGCTCAAAAAGAGCCTGCGCAAGCTCCAAGAGTTCTCATCCAAGGCCTCATAAAGCTTTAGCGCTTTAAGACGAGAGAGTTTTCCTCTCTCAATTAGCGCGCCCAATTCTTGCCGGCCTAAATCCTGAACTATTTGGTATTGATTGAGATAAGAGAGGGTCGAAGGAGCTAGCTTTAAAAGCGCCTGTGCATCTTCTTCCTTATCACTCCAATAACAGTAAGATTTAAAGACCTCTAAATTGGGAGTGTAGGGAAGAAATGCCCTGAGCACTTGGTAAGAGTTCCCGCCGTTTCCGGCATCCAATGCTTTTAAATGGGCCAAAATTCTTAGATGAGAGGTCATTTTTGATAGAAGAGCTTTATCTACCGGCGCTAGGAAAGCTTGAACTGATGGCATATCTGGCGAGGCACTGCACCTTAAAAGGGTTTGGATACTCTCATGGAAATAGTAGGTTAGCTTATCGAGATGACCTTCTAAATCGGTGAAAGGAAGAGCGTTTTCTTGGCCGCTATTAACCGCCTGGTCAGTCTGACTTGTTTGGTGGCTTGCTTGCAGCTGTTGGAACAATGGCTGGGCTATCTCTGTAATTGCTGTCAGGCAAGTTCTCAGCTGGACCAGTTTGCTGTTTAAGCACGTTTCCTCTAGATCTATTTTTAAAAAATCGACTTTGCTTGCTACCTCATGCTGCAGAAAAGCAAACAGCTGTTTTTGAGAGCACAGGGTTAGATCTACTCCAAAGAAGCCATCGATCAAATTTAAGCGATCTAAAAAGGCATGAAAAGAAGCCAGGTCCAGATCAAAGCTTGAGGCTTGCTGCAGCTTGAAAAGAGGCATCTTTGAGGAGCAGGTGAAATAGGGGGTAAAGGTGCGGCATACGCCTCTCATTGGCTTTTGGTGGTCTAAAAAAGAGAAGATGTGTCTTTGGATTTCCAGCGGCAAATCGAGCAAAGTCACCTCATTAGACGCAGCAGATATCGCGCCCTCTTTTATGTTGAGCAAGCTTTCAGGTGCAGCCATCGAAGGCAAAGGGAAAAGCGTTCTTTCTTCTAAGTCGACCACTTGTAGATGGGGCAGCTCCTCTAGATGATCGCCTATATTGTTGAGAAAAGAGGTTTTCTCGGTAAAAATGTATTCTTGCCAAAAGTTTTCCTTAATCCTTTGAGTTCCTTTTGCAAATGCTTTTGATAATTGGTTCACATCGGTTTCTAGATAGGCAAAGGGGAGACTCAGAAAGTCGATTTCTTTTGTCCCATTTTGTTGATCCAGCTCTTGGTTATTATAGAAATAACAATCTTCTGAAAGGGCATTGATAGAGAATTGGTGTTTTTCAAAGAATTGCTCTGTCAAATGGACAACCCTTTGAATTTCTTTTTTGAGCCTCTTTAGTTCAGGCTTTAGGCCGGCTTGTGCGCTGTTTAGTTTTAAAAAAACAGTTTTTTTGGCCACTTCATGCTGTAAAAAGGCTAGGATTTGTTTTTTAGAGCAAGGGCTTAAGTCTACACGTAAAGGGCCAATTTGAGTGTTCAACTCTTTTAAAAAAGAGTTAAAAAGGGCTGAGTGCAAGCAGACATTTGGCCTCACTTTGAAAAGGGGGCCTTGCTCTGTTGGAACCTGCTCGAAATAGAGGAGTTCTGGGTTGTCTTCTAACCCCATCCAATCGAGCCTATCAGGCAGATTGGAAAGAAAGGGTCGCTGCTCTTCTTCGAAGAAGGGGCTGCTTGTAGGATCAGGATTTACTGAGAATAGAGGAGATGAATTATAAAACACAGAGCCTCATTTTTATGTATAAGCACAAATAACTTGATTGGCTGTTATAAGATAAGATTTTATTTGTTGCAATAGAGCCGTCATTTTTTGAAATGAACGGGTTCCCTCAAGAGCAGGGCAATTTCATGAAAAATAGTTTATACCCACCACTTTCAATAAATAATTATTATCCCATCCAGACATTTGACGTTTTACTTCTATTCCGCACTTAGCACTCTTCTCTTGTTTAAGCAGGTTCAAAGCTAACCGCCGTATTAAGGACATGTTCTCAGCGATATTTCCTGCATTGGCATCCTGCTCATCTTCTCGGAAGGCAACATCTAAAATCCAATGAGCCTGATTTTCAATTCCCCAGTGCTTTCGAATAGCATCAGCAATTTTCAGCGCACAAGCAGGCAAACTCGATATGTAATATCTCTTTTCAGAAGATAGGGCTTTACCAGGTAGCGAACGTTCACTTTTTATCATGATGATGCTTTTGAGATTGCGCCACTTGCTTTTCTGAGGGAGCCAGTCCACGTCCTCGGTGACATATATCTCGCGTTTTTCTATTCTACCATGGCCTATCTCTTTTGATCCTATAGCATCACAAGGCAACCCTTCAAAATTGACCGCCTCAGCTTGGGTAAAATAATTTTCCACCTCATCGACCAAAGATTCTTGATTGCCTTTTAGAGACAGCACGTAGTCCGCTCCTTTATCTTTAATTCCTGCTGCTATATCAGCCTGGCAGCCAATTGCATCAATTGTTACTATTGTACCTTCTATATCAAGAACTTCCAAGAGCTGAGGGATTGCTGTTATCTCATTGGATTTATCATCTACTTTTAACTGCCCTAGAGTAAGGTGATTGGCTGTAGCCCATGCGCTGACAATATGAACGAACGAATAGGGTTGCCCGCTTTTCGCTGTTCCTCTTTGCGCCTTGCCGTCAATGCTAACCACGCTTCCCTTTTCAAGCTTAACTTTCGATTACACCCAATTTGTAAAGCATTTCTCTAAAGCTCCAGGTTCTAATAAGGCAAAGACAGTCCAAAAAGTCGTGTAAGACGGCACCCCATTAGTTAAACCTAAAATCTCTATGAGCCACTTCTGTTTGCGTTCTGCATAAACTGCTACAGCTTTGAGATGATTGGCCCCACTGATCACGGCACATATCGTTATAAATAAGATGTCTATAAGTCGGTGTGATACACTGCCTTGACGACGATAATCCTCCATTTCACCAAAATATTCTCGAAGCGTTTCTTTAAAAATTGCGCAATTTTCTTTATCTAGATCTTCGTCTGCCATAACTACCTCTCTATAGTTTGGCGAAGAGTCTACCTTCAAATAAATTCCGCTATCAAGAATTTTTCATGAAATTGCCCTGCCCTCAAGAGCCTTTTGCTTATCTTAAAAAACTGATGTGCTAGATGGGCTCTTGGCTCAGCAAGATCCCTTTAAAGCAGACGCGCCTTGACCAAGGTTTATCTTCAAAATGCTCTTTTAAAAATGAGGTCAAATCAGGCAAAAGTTTCTTTTGCTGTTCAGCTGAGAATAGGTTCCATATGCTAAAAGACTGGCAAAGCGCTAGCGCCTCTTTGAAAGAATAATGCTCTTC
>JARBTN010000086.1 GCA_029240195.1 Chlamydiales bacterium | reverse complement strand
AACTCGTTTTGGCAAGCTAGAATTAAAGGTGCCTCAAACAAGAGATATCCCGTTTTATCCTAGCTGTTTAGAGAAAGGAGAAAGGTCCGAAAAAGCTCTGAGATTTGCTGTAGCTGAAATGTATATCAATGGCGTTTCGACAAGACGGGTCAAGCGTATTACAGAAGAGCTTTGTGGATTAGATATCAGCTCTACACAGGTGTCGAGGCTATCAAAAGCTTTGAATGAGGAATTGGAAAAATTTCGAAGCAGACCTTTGGGGCACATCAGATTTCTTTATCTGGATGCCCACTACGAGAAAGTTCGTCATGAAGGATGCGTCAGAAATTTAGCTGTATTAAAAGCCGTAGGAGTTAACGAAGAAGGGTATAGGGAGATATTAGGGCTGTCTTGCAGCCTTTCTGAAGCCGAAGTTCATTGGAGAATGTTTTTAGAGGGGCTTTTTGAAAGGGGCCTAAAAGGCGTTAAATTAATTATTAGCGATGATCATACTGGTTTAAAAGCCGCTTTAAAAACGGTTTCTCCCTCTATTCCATGGCAAAGGTGCATCTTTCATTTAGCTCAAAATGCTCAAAGCTACGCTCCAAACCATGCTCTAAAAAGCGAGATCGCTCAGTCAGTTAGAGAAATCTATACTGCGGTAAACCGAATCGAGGCCGAGGATCGGATGAGAGATATTATCCGTAGATATGAGAAAAAAGCGTCCAAATTTTGTACCTGGCTGGAAGAGAATTTCTCCGAAGGATTAACCTTCTACAACTACCCTAAAAAGATATGGAAGAAAATTCGCACAGTTAATGTGTTAGAACGGTTGAATCAAGAAATTAGGCGTAGGACATGTGTAGCAAGGCTATTTCCAAATGAATCCTCTTATTTCAAAACCTCTATACCAACAAGTTCAAGACGTGGCCGCAGGATATCACAAAAAATCTCATAAAAAAATCAGTGAGCCTTTCATTCTGCGAGGTATGATTACATGTGCTCATTGTGGCTGCACGGTGACTCCAGAAATCCATAAAAAGCGTTACATTTATTACAGCTGTATTAATGCTAAGGGAATTTGTAAGAAAGTCTATATACGAGAAGAGCCGTTGGTCGAATCCTTATCCAAATACTTTGATCATATAGCCTTAAGTGAAGAGCAAATTGCTGAGGTAACAACCTATCTCAAAAAAATCCACGAATCAGAGTGCCATTTCCATATAGAAAGTCTTATAGCTCTGCGAAAAGAGCAGGACCAGATACAAAAACGAATCAATCAAATGTACGATGACAAGCTTGATGGACTCATTGATGAAAAGATGTACCTCGATAAGGTCAAAGGCTATAAAGCTCGTCAGGCTGAAATCACGGAACAGATGACCAGACATGAAAAGGCTGATCATAACTTCTATGTCACTGCTAATATGGTGATGAATTTAGCTGTTCGTGCTAAGGAAATCTTCGAGAGTTCTGAAGGGGATGAAAAATGTCAACTTTTGAATTTTGTGTTTCAGAACTTAAAATTAGACGGTAAAAACTTATCTATACATGCCTGTGAATCATTTACCAACCTAGTAGACTATAAGAAGAGTCCAAAAGGATGGGGGCGGTCAGACTCGAACTGACGGAGACCTGAGTCGAGGGATTTACAGTCCCTTGCAATTGCCACTATGCGACACCCCCAAAAACTGCTGACAGTAGGAATTGAACCCACAACCGTCCGATTACAAGTCGGGCGCTCTACCAATTGAGCTATGTCAGCGTGTTGAATACGGAATTTATAGCAAATTTTCCTTTTTCAACGCAACACCTTTTTTCAAAAAAAAATAAAAAAATTGTAAAAAAAGGATGGAATTAGCTGTGAGTGTGCCCACAGCCGCAAGCGCCGTGCGTATGGCCGCTTTCTGCCGCCGCCGCATCTTTTTTCTGTAGGCTGCCCAAAGCATTGACGCGCGAAAGGAGCGAGTCGCCTTTGCTACCCAAAACACTTGCTGTGAATGACTTTTTTCCTCTATGCTGGTCGATGCAGCATTTTTTAAATTTCTTGCCCGAACCACAGAGGCAAGGGTCGTTTCTTCCTGGTAAATTGCTCATCTTGATACGCGCTCCTTAAATGCATGGGGGATAAAAATATCGGTTCCTTTGATCTTTTTGATCAAGGGACATATAATTTATCTTCTATTGATTTTAATTGTACACAAAAATTTTTTAAACTAAAAATTCTAAAATCCACAATGACAAGTTTAAATAAAGAAAAATTAGCGCTCGCTGCATCGAGCGATCCGCTCACTCTAGCCCAATCTCCGGTCTCTCCTCCTTGGACGAAGCTCGGCAAAAAGATGGAAAGCGCCATCCGTAAAGCCCTCTATGAGTTTAAAATGCTCGAACAGGTGGATCATGTGGCTGTGGCCCTAAGCGGCGGCAAAGATAGCTTGGCTCTGCTTTACATGCTCAAAGCCATCAGCGGCCGAGGGTTCAACCCCTTTAAAATCACTGCCATCCATGTCGGCGGCGCCTTCACTTGCGGCGCCTCCATCACCGGCGGCTTTTTAGAGCGCATCTGCGAGCAATTGGATGTCGAGCTCATTCGGCGCGAGACAACCCAAACGCTCGAAGAGCTCGAGTGCTACAGCTGCTCGCGCGTGCGCCGCTCCCTCCTTTTTCAGGCCGCTAGAGAGGTTGGCGCCTCAACAATCGCCTTTGGCCACCATAAAGATGACAACGCAGAGACATTGATGATGAACTTGCTGCACAAAGGGGAATTTGCCGGCCTGCTGCCCAAAATCCCCATGGTCGGCTATGGTGTCACCATCATTCGGCCTCTCATCTTCATTGAAGAGAGCGACATCATCGAATTTGCCAAGCAGCATCACTTCTTACGTGTCACCTGCCGCTGCCCGGTGGGTCAAAATTCGATGCGCAAAAAAGTCCGCCTCCTTTTAAAAGAGATGGAAGCCCTTTTCCCGCTGGCGACCCATAACGTGGCAAGCGCCAGCTTAAATTACGGCTCCGATAAAGCTCTGCGCCCTTAAAAAAAACCTGGTTAGAGAGAACGCCCATGGAACCTAAACACACCTCTACTGTTACCTTGCAAGGCATAGAGATTGCCTTGAGCCATCCCGACGAATTGCCCTTCCAGTGGATTGGCCAGACTGATGTCTTAGAGCAGCTGCTCGCCGCTTGGTTGGTGATCGATGAAGGGGATTTGCCCTTAAACCCCCGCCTCATTGGCAAGCCGGGAGTGGGGAAGACGACGCTTGCCTACGCCGCGGCCAAGCGCCTTAAAAGTGATGTCTATATCTATCAGTGCACGGCCGATACTCGTCCGGAAGACTTGCTGATCACTCCCGTCTTGGCCTCCAACCAGTCGCTTCGCTATGTCGCCTCTCCTCTGGTATCGGCTATGATCACCGGCCAGGTTTGCATCTTGGATGAGGCCAATCGCATGAGCGAAAAATCGTGGGCTTCCCTTGCCCCTTTATTAGATGGCCGCCGCTATATCGAATCGATCTTGACAGGGCTCAAAGTGAAGGCGCATCCTAAGTTTCGCATTGCAGCGACCATGAATGAAGACGCTTCCACCTTCGATATCCCAGAGTACATTCAAAGTCGCTTGCAGCCCCAGATCTATCTCGATTTCCCAGAGCCTGAGGAGGAGCGGCGCATTTTAGAGGAGAGCTTGCCTTTTGTCGATAAAGACATCTTAGAATATGTCGTCTCTTTTTTGGCCAGAGCCCATGCCAACCAGGAAAAGTATACGGTGCGCGATGGCATCAATATCGCTCGCTATGCGGCAAAGAGAATTCACAGCTTGCAAGGGAAAGGATCCGCTGAGAGCTTGCTTCGGCAAGCGGTCGTCATGACGCTCGGCGATGAAGCGCTCATCTACACTCTTTAGGCATTAGGATAGACCCCATGAACCCTTCTTCAGACCCCTCTTCCCCCTTTTATCTGCAGAAGGGAAATGTCTTTCTCCTCCCGGCCCTGCACCACAATTTGGAGACGGCCTTTTTAGCGCGGCAAGCTTTTCTCCATCTCAAGCCCGACTGTGTCGCTGTCGAACTGCCAAAAGCTTTAGAGCCCCTCTTCATGCGGGCGGCCGCCCGTCTGCCTGATATCAGCGTCGTCACCACCCAGACTCAGACATTCCTCGCTCAGCCAGCCGATGCCCTCTTCGAGGGGCTGAGGAGCGGCTTGGAAAGCGGGGTCTTTGTCACTTGCATCGATCAAAGTGTTGAAGACTATCCCGAGTGCTCAGACCCTCTGCCTGATCCGTATGCCATTGCCCGCATTGGCATGGCCAGCTATTATGCGGCAAGCAAAGATTTGCCAAAGGAGAGCCTTGACAAAGAGCGAGAGCTGCATATGGCACGCCGCTTAAAGGAGATGTCATTTCGCTATGAGCGCATTCTCTTTATCGGCGGCCTCGCCCACATCGAGGGGGTTGCCAGCGCTTTAGATCAAAGCGCTTACCCTGTTTTTCAAGAGATGCCCCTGAGCGGCACTTTAGCTACTTTAAGCGAGCACTCTTGCCGCGAAGTGCTCTCCGATTTGGCTTGGCTGGCTTTCCATTACGAAGAGGCGCGCCTCGCATTTAAGGATTTAGAGAGTCTTAAGCGTTTAGACCGGCAGCGCCTCTTTCTCTCTTTGCTGCAAAAGGCGCGGGCCGTCTACGAAGAGGAGACCTATCATCTCCTCACCATCGAGCATATCAAGACTTTGCTAAGATTTGCGCGCAATTTAAGCTTTTTGCACCGGCGCCTCATTCCTAGCTTCTATCAGCAGCTCACTGCGGCCAAAGCTTGCGTCGATGATAACTACGCCTATACCCTCTGGGAGATGGCTACCGCTTACCCGCACCTGCAAAATCGCGAAAATTTGCCCGCGCTCGACCTCTCCCCCAAAGATATCTGGGGCTTCGATCAGCTCATCCGCTTCTCTTTGCGCCAAAAAGGCAAAAAAGAGTCGCTGCCGGAGCGCTTTGAAAAAAAAGGGGGCTCCTTTCAATTTCGCCCCATCTTTCCAGAAGGGATCTGCTCTTACCCTAAAGAGGATGTCTTCACTGAAAAATATGCCGATTATTTAAAGAAAAAAGGCTCAGAGCTTTTGCAGCAGGAGGGACCGTCCATACCCTTTCTCGATAGCATTGAAGAGGGGATCGATGTGCGCGCCACCCTCAAGCACCCCGCTCGGAAGCTCCACGTCAAAAAAAGAGAGGCCCCTCCCAAGGGAACGGGCTCTTTTGTCATCATCTTTTCTGAAGAGGAAAAGTACTCTTGGCAGAGCACGTGGCTTGGCGAACATAACCAAGAGTCTGATATGGCTTTTTATGCCACGCCTTTGCAAGAGCAAGTTGTCGGGCCGGGCATCTGCCGCTGCGAGTATGGAGGCTTTATGCTATCATCTCCGCCCAGAAGGCTCTACGACGTCTTTACTGACCCCGACTACCAAGATGCGCGCTCTCCTGCCGAGATGCTGCTCATGGCGGCGATCGACTACTCGGTCAAGCCTCTCATCGTCTATGTGGCTAAAGCTGCGCCTCGCTCTTTCTTTAGAGATTACGCAGCAAGGCAGCACAAAAAAATCGTCTACATCCCCTTTGGGCAGCTCTCTAGCAGTTCGCTAAATCGCCTCCGTTTTTTTCACGTCCTCGATAGCCATCGCCGCCGCTCCATTGCCGATGACTACATCTTTTGATTGGCAGCGCTAAGGTTTGAGTCGTTCAAAGAGTAAAATACCGCAAAAAGGTTGGGCCGAAGGCCTGAAAACTTTGCGGTATTTTTTTAGAAAATGGATTTGGAAGAGCCAGCTGTTGCAAGCTCTTAAGAGGAAGCTCTACCTGTTAGAGCAGATGGGGAGCTGAGCTCTTGAGCCAGTTTCTCGCGCTGCTGCATGATGCTGGCGCTGACTGGCGGGTAGTCACAGGATGCGACATGTTTTTTCAAGGACAGGGCGTCCTCTCTTCGCTCTAAGCTTCTCTTGATCAACTTCTTAGCTTTTTCAATCGAAGAGGAGGAAATCTTAGAGGTTTTTTCCAGCCGCTCACCGAGCTTTTCACGCAGCCTCTGGATGTGGAGGCTCTCTTGTGCTTTTTCTATCATGGTGCACCTTTTTTAATATTAAATTTAGAGCATATTACTATAAAAAAGGTATTGTTTCAAATCTTATTCCCAATAAGGATCTCCTCCCTTGTCATATATTAATTGTTTGATTTATGATCCAGGGCAAAAAACTGTAAGGGAGACTGAATGGACAACGTCATCGAGGTGCTCAAACGCCGTGGCTTTATTGACAATATGACAGCAGATATTCAGGCCGATCGGCCGCTCAAATTCTACTGCGGATTTGATCCGACAGCGGATAGCCTCCATTTAGGAAATATGGTGGCTTTGATGGGCATGGCTTGGCTGCAAAAGTTTGGCCATAAGCCCTACGTCATCGTCGGAGGGGCTACAGGAGCGATTGGAGATCCTTCAGGACGCAGCCTAGAAAGGCCCGTTATGGCAGAGGAGACTTTAAAACAAAACTTAAGCGGCATCAGCAAGAATATCTCCCGCTTTGTCAAAATCGGGGAGGGGGCGACCGATGCCGTCCTTTTAAATAATGACAGCTGGTTTTCGCAAATGAGCTTCACCTCCTTCTTGCGCGAGGTCGGGCGCTATTTCCGCTTGGGGCAGATGCTCGGCAAGGAGTCGGTTCGGGCGCGCTTGAACTCAGAAGAGGGGATCAGCTTCACCGAATTTAGCTACCAACTCTTGCAAGCGTATGATTTCTTGTACTTATTCGACCATTTTGGCGTGCAGCTAGAGCTTGGCGGCTCCGACCAGTGGGGGAATATCACCGCCGGCATTGAGCTCGTTCGCAAGGTGAGGAACCAAGAGGTGTATGGCTTTACCTTTCCTCTCTTGGTCAAAAGTGATGGCCAAAAGTTTGGCAAGAGCCACGAAGGGGCCATTTGGCTCTCTCCTGAGAAGCTCTCTCCCTACAAATTTTATCAATACCTCATCCGCGTCAGCGATGCCGATGTGATCAAGCTGCTCAAGATGCTCACCTTTTTGCCTATTGAAGAGATTGAAGCGCTTGAACAAGCGATGTCTCGGAGCGAATATCTGCCAAATACGGCGCAGAAGAAGCTCGCAGAGGAGGTGACCCGCATTGTTCATGGCGAGGAAGCTCTTTTGCAAGCCATTGAGGCGACAAAGGCGGCAGCCCCTGGAAAGAAAGGGGTTTTAGAGGCCGCAGCTCTTTTAGCCACTGCAGACTCGATGCCGAACTTTTCTTTCCCTTTGCAAGAGATCGAGGGAAAGAAGCTGATCGATCTCATTGTCGAGGTCAAGCTTTCTTTGAGCAAGGGCGAGGTGAAGAAGATGATGCGCAATGGCGGCGTCTATTTAAATAATCAGCCAATTAGCGATGAAGGGAAAATACTGTCTTTAGAAGATGTTGTGGACGGTCAGCTTTTACTATTAGCCCTTGGAAAAAAGAATAAAGCGCTTATCAAATTGACTCCTTGAAATTGAATTTGCATTTAATTTAAGCAAATTTATAAAAAACACTTGAACCGAAAAAGAAAATGGCTATGATGGGGGGAACTGTAGGTAAGGCTCTTAACGCTTTCACTTTTGCTTTTATTGAGTAGAAGGTGACGTTTAATTTCCTTCTTGTCAGAACTTCTCTTTGATTAAACCTCAAAGATACAGATTGTCACCCACCTGAAAAATCAAGCCGCACCGATAGGGTAAAGAGGGTTTATGGGCTTCTTGACGAGAAGCGTCAAAAAGAACTTGCTTGAAAATGAGTAAGATATGAAAATATCTGCATGCCAAGATCAGCATACCATTTTTACCCATTTGATGGTCTATAACCTAAGGAGTTTGTTTTATGTCAACCGACAAGAAGAGTACAATGACTAAGAAAAAGCTGATCCATTCTATCTCGCAAGAAAAAGGGATCCACCCCAATGACGTGCGCCACGTCATCCAAGCTTTCTTAGATAAGATGACAGAGTGCCTGGCAGAGGGCGATCGGTTGGAGTTTCGCGATTTCGGTGTCTTTGAAGTCGTCGAAAGAAAGCAAAAGATTGGACGCAATCCTAAAAACGCGGCAGTTCCTATCGTCATCCCCGCTCGCAATGCTGTCAAATTCACTCCCGGCAAGAAGATGCGCCGCCGCATTGAGCAATTTGAAGGGGCTTATGAGGAAGAGGAAGAGGCTCTGTTGGTCTAATCTAGCGATTTTGGCAACCCCTTAGGGCGCTTTTGACCGCCAGTCACCTATCTAGCGCCCCACCAAAAAGCAGCCTTTACATGAATGCTGCTTGGGCTGGGGCACTTAAGTCACATGACGGAAAATCTCAAGGGGTACTTGCCACCTAAGTACCCCATTTTTTTTGAGGCCACAATATTTCAGTGCTTTTTAATGGCAAAAAAGATAATTTGTTGTTTCGCTTTCTTTTAAACGATATCGACTCTGATCTCAAGCTCTTAAGAACATCAGGCTATAGGTTAGAGCTACCGCTATTCTCATCTCAAGTTCTTCAAAAGATAAGGGGCCTGTTACATGTCTTTTCCTAAATTTTTAGGTATCCTGACTCTCGTGCTTTTTGGGCTCATCGGCATAGCGATTCTTCTCAAAGAGCCCGGTTCTGAACCTGCCAATCCCTTTAAAATTGCATCGGACGTCATCCGCTCTAGCGTGGAATCCGATTCTCTCGATACCCCTAATCTTCCTAAAGAACATCCCGAGATGATTCCAGAGCATGTGCAGCCAAAAGCTGACCTCATCGCTTCGCTGTTCAATAGAAGCTATCCCCGTCTGCCGATTGTCACCACCATCACTTACAAAAGCCGCGTCGAATGGCTGCCAACTCGCGACGCTTGGCTTGTCGACTACGCGTCCCATTACAAGACCAGCCGCCATTTCATTGCCCGCAGCCTAAATAACAACCGCCCCGTCTACGACCAGCAAGATGTGAAAAGCGGCGATCGGTTCAACGTGTTCAATAACGAGCGCGATATCGAATTTTACTTAGTCGTCGACGCGTCTCTTTGCTCTCTTTACCTCTATTATTATGACAAAGGGCGCGATGAGCGGGTTCTTTTAAAAGATTACCGCGTCGGGCTTGGCCGCATTGACCACGACAGCCCCTCCGGGTATCTCACTCCCTATGGCATCTTTTCTCTCGGCAGCCGCATTGCCACCTACGGCCCGGAATCGATGGGCAACTATCGCGGTCAAAAAGTGAAGATGTGCCAAATTTTTGGCACCCGCTGGATTCCGTTCGATCGAGAGATTGGCCCCACTTCCCATCCTGCCAAAGGCTTTGGGCTGCATGGCGCTCCCTTTTTAGATGATAAAGGCGGGCAACTGAAAGAAAACCGCGAAAGCCTTGGCCACTATGAGAGCGATGGCTGCATTCGCTTGGCTAAAGAAGATATCGAAGAGATTTATGCCATCATCGTCACACGCCCAAGTCGCATCGAAATCGTTCCCCATTTTTCCAATGCGCATCTGCCTGGGAAAGAGGCTGTAATTGGCGATGACTTTTTTCATTGAGAGGAGCCTGCCGCTAGACGGCAAACTTAAGAGCCCTCTTCGCCTTGTTAACTTAAAATGACGGAAATCTTCATGAAAGATTGGAATGTAGAACTAGCCTTTAAAAAGGAAATCGCCCGTCTCGAACAAAAGATGACGTCCGTCAAGCAGAAGATCTATAGCGCGCTCACACCTTGGCAGCGCGTCATGATTTGCCGCCATCCCGCTCGGCCCCATACTCTCTCCTACATCGAAAATATCTGTCAAAAATTTGAAGAGATCTCTGGAGACCGCTGCATCGGCGACGACCGCTCTGTCATCACAGGCTTTGCCCTCATTGGCGGCGAGAAATTCATGCTGATCGGCCAAGAAAAGGGGCACGATACAGAAAGCCGCATGCACCACAACTTTGGCATGCTCAGCCCGGAGGGGTTTAGAAAGGCTTTGCGCGCCATGCACCTAGCGGAGAAATTTGATCTACCCATCATCTGCCTTTTGGACACCCCAGGCGCCTATCCCGGACTGGAAGCGGAGCAGCGCGGCCAAGGGTGGGCTATTGCTTACAACTTGCGCGAGATGGCCCAAATTAAAGTGCCTTTGATCGTCGTCTTAATTGGAGAGGCTTGGTCAGGAGGCGCCCTGGGCATTGGCATGGGCGATGTGGTCGGCATGCTCGAGCATGCCTGCTATTCTGTCATCAGCCCTGAAGGGTGCGCTTCGATTCTTTGGAAAGATGCACAAAAAAAAGAGGAAGCTGCCGAGGCGCTGAAATGCAACTCTGAAGATCTCCTCAAGCTTGGCATCATCGACGAGGTGATCAAAGAGCCTTTGGGCGGCGCCCACCATGATCCAAGCGTTGTCTATGAAGGGGTGTCGGAATTCATTCTCACCCAATGGCAGATGCTGAAGATGATCCCCTCTGATCTGCTCGTCGAGAAAAGATACCTCAAATTCCGTAAAATTGGCTCCTTTCTCGAAGAGCCAGCCCTTGACCTGTAGCCTTGACCTGTAGCCTCTATTTATGAAACTTCTCTTTCGGATTGCTTTACAGAATAAAAAGCACTACGGCCTTCTCTTTTTTACCTTCCTCGCCCTCATTGGATTGACCATTTCCTCTCAGCTCGAACTGGCCTCCCTCGGCATCATGACCGACAAGGGAGCTGATCTCTTCCAAATCTTCGCGCCCATCAAAGAGGGGAGGTTTGTCGAGCAAGGTTTCGTCCCAAAAGAGGCCATCTATCCGCGCTTTGCCGAGATCGACCGCGCAAACCGTGGCTTCATCACCGCTGAAGATTGTCAAGAGTTTTTGCAACAGCATAAAAAACAGGGTTGGTTTCAAGTCGTATTCAAGCTCTTTCACTCTCTCTTTCAGACCGAAGAGGGGATTTTTGGGCTAATGATCTTTTTAATCAGCATTTCGCTGTTGAAAGCGGGGACCCTTTTCTTTCATCGCTATGCCACGCGCCTAGTTGCGATTCGCGTCAGCCGTGACTTGCGCCAAAAATACTTTGAGCATATCCAATCCCTTCCTATGAGCTTTTATCAAAAGTTCAACAGCGGCAGCCTCTCAGCGCGCGCCGTCACCGATGCTGCCCTCGTTGCCGATGCTGTCAACGCCGCTTTGATCAACTACTTTCAAACGCCCCTCGTCCTAGTCACTACGCTGACCCTTTGCTTCCTCTCCAGCTGGCGCCTCTCTTTGATCATCTTCTGTGGCCTGCCTTTAATCATGTTCCCCATCTGGTACCTGTCAAACAAGGTGCGCCTTTTAGCTCGCCAGGTGCAGAAGAATCAAGAGAACTTTGCCTCGATCGTCTTAGACTTCCTCTCTGGTGTACAAACTGTGAAAGTTTTTGCCATGGAGGATTTTTCTTTAAACAAATACCGCGAGCAAAACCTACAGCTTGCCAAATACGAAGAAAAAGGTGCCCGATACGATAGCGCCGCTAGGCCGATCATTCACATGATCGCCCAATTCTTTCTCGTGACAGCAATTTTATATGGACTCTATGTGGAGTCGATGGCCATCTCCGAAATCCTTGTCTACTGCGGGCTCCTCTACTGTTTCTATGAGCCGATCAAAAAATTTGGCGAAGAGAATACCCATATCCAGAGGGGAATCTCGGCAGCTGAAAGGATGTATGAGGTGTTGAATATCTCCTCCGATATTCAGGATGCAAAAGATGCCGTTGACTTCACCCAATTTCAAAAAGAGATTGTCTTTCAAAATCTCTCCTTTCGCTATGGCGAGGAATGGGTGCTCAAAGACCTCTCATTCACCATCCAGAAAGGGCAAAAGGTCGCCATCTGCGGCTCGACAGGAGCTGGCAAGTCGACAATAGCCCAGCTTTTATCCAGGCTCTATGACGCCCAAGAGGGGCAGCTTTTAATCGATGGGTTGCCGATCCAGCGCTACACGCAAAAATCGATTCGCGAGATGATCGCCGTCGTGCCGCAAAAGCCGTTCATCTTCTTAGACACCATCGCCGCCAACATCGCCTTTGGGCGCCCCTTTAGCCGCGAAGAGATCATTGCCGCCGCTAAAAAAGCCCACGCCGATGAATTCATCTCCCTCCTTCCCGATACTTATGACACAGAGCTCTTGGAGGCGGGAAAAAACCTCTCAGGTGGCCAGCAG
Organism: Chlamydiales bacterium; assembly: GCA_029240195.1. Taxonomy (GTDB): domain Bacteria; phylum Chlamydiota; class Chlamydiia; order Chlamydiales; family JARBTN01; genus JARBTN01. The sequence continues at coordinate 953 of JARBTN010000086.1, read as the reverse complement.
CAGCGCTTAGCCATCGCCCGCGCCCTCGTCAAAAAAAGTGCCATTCTCCTCCTCGACGAGGCCACCTCCTCTCTCGATGCTGTCAGCGAGTCGCTCATTCGCGACGCTCTTTCCTCCATTCGCCATGAAGTGACGCAAATCATCATCGCCCACCGCCTATCGACTATCGAAGATGCCGATAAGATCCTCTTCATCGATCAGGGGCGCAAGATTGCCGAAGGCACTAAAGACGAACTCTTAGCTTCTTGTGAGCCCTTTCGCCAAATGTGGCAACTGTTGCACACATAGATCATGGGCGCGAGCTCAAGAGCGCCTCTATTTTGATCGATCAGGTCACAATCCCTTGAGAGCCTATCAAATCGAAAAGCTCGCTCCAGTTTCACCTCTAAATTAATTGATGGTTCATTTATTTTTTTTAAATATTTGTTATTTATTTCATGCTTTTATATAATTAACTTAATGATTTAATTGATTGTTTAGATCTTTTTATTTCATGTAGAATTAAATGTTATTTTAAGGCAGGGAAATGGATAAAGACTCTCGGCAGATCAATCAGCAAGCGCTTCAAAGGCCTTTTTTGGCTTCATCAGCAAAGAGAAAGCATTTGTTCAAATGGAGCTTGAGGAAATTAAAAGTGGTGCGGGCTGTCAAATGCCTAGATCAAAAAGTCGTCCCCATCGGATCCCTTTGCCCACTCCTCGGCAAACTAGCCAAAGTCAGCTCTTATTTGACGGTATCGCTCCCTTTAATTCACAGTCTGCGCATCAAGAGGCAACATTAAGTGGATGGGGTACTAGTGCCCGACCACAGATGTTTTTACGTGTCAAACGAGCGTGAAAGCTCTTTAGAATCGACGATTACCTGTCCCCCCATATTAAGTCAATATGAGGGGACAGGTAATCGTCGATTCTAGAGGCTTTGACGCCGTTTAACATGCGCAACAACATCTGTGG
>JARBTN010000085.1 GCA_029240195.1 Chlamydiales bacterium | reverse complement strand
TTGCGCATGTTAAACGGCGTCAAAGCCTCTAGAATCGATCGATTCTAAAGAGCTTTCACGCTCGTTTGACACGTAAAAACAAATGTGGTCGGGCACTAGGAATTAAAGCGCATCTGCCAGACAAGCTGAAAGCGGCTCAAAGCTGGTGAAAAGAGGCACTTGACAAGAAAGGGAGCGATGTGCCTGATAAGACTCTTGAGAACTAAAGTGGTTCATCCAAATTAGGGGCAAAGACGCGGCCAGAGCCGCTAGCGCCCCGCTTGCCGAGTCTTCAAAGGCCATGCACTCTTCAAGAGGCAACTCTTGTTGAGCGCTCAATTGGGCATAGGCCTTTAAATACCCCTCTGGCGAGGGCTTGCCCAAGCGGACATCGTCGGCAGTGATGATGGCATCGAAGAGAGAGGTGGCCCGCTCCCCCTCTAAGAAAGGGAGGACAAAGCGCTTAGGGGCGCCCGTTACCAGGGCAATCGGATAGCCAGCCCCTTTGATCTGTTCTAAAAAGGCCCGCGCCCCAGGGAAAAACACATCTTTTTGCAAGTACTCTTTGCTGACACCTCTCACGTACTCATCAAAGAGCTCTTCTATCGAAGTTTCCAGCGCGTATTTTTGCTTTAAAAAGGCCACCACCTCTCTCAAAGGGGGGCCTGAGAGCTTAGAAAACTCTTCTAAAGAGCCTTGAAACCCTTTTTCTTGCAAAAACTGGCTATACACGCGATAAAGGGCCGGCGTGGTATTGACCAGCGTGCCATCGAAGTCAAAAAAATAAGCGCGCACCCCTTTTAAGATCATACCCAATCTCCCGGTTGAATCCCTTCGCCAGCCTTGAGAGAGCGAGATGCGCGCTTGCCTTGCAACTCGCCCAGCCATTTTGGATGCACGCCAAGAGTCTGCCCTCCAGGGCGCAAGATGGCAAAGTTCTCCTCTTCCAATAAAACTTCACCCTTTCCAATGTCTTGCGTCGCCTGCAGGCCGCGCCGGGCAAACTGGGCCAGCTCCTGCTCTGCATCTAGCACCTCTTTAAAGCCCGACCCGAGCATCTTCTCCCCCTCCCGAATTGCCGCCACCATCTCTTTTAGCTCCTGGGGCGTCAGGGCAAAGCTGTGGTCAGGTCCGGGCAGGTCATTGTGCAAGGTGTAGTGCTTTTCAATGCAGCTTGCTCCCAAAGCAACAGCCGATAGAGGGGCGTATACGGGATGGCGGCTATGGTCTGACAAGCCGGCATAGACCGAAAAGCGCCTCTTCAGCCAGGGGATGACCTGCAAGTTCATGCTCCGGCTGTCAGCCGGGTATTTGGCCGTGCACTGCAAGAGGGTCAAATCGCGCCCCCCCTTTTCTCGAAAGTAGTCGACGGCCCAAGCGATATCCTCTTCTCTTGAGGCGCCGGTCGATAAGATGAGCGGCTTGCCGCTTTTGGCCGCAAGCTCGAGCAGACGAAGATGGCTAATTTCATAAGAGGCAATTTTATGGACAGAGACAAAGGGGTCAACTGCAGCAAAGTCCTGGGGAGAGAAAGCCGTGGACATAAAGGCAATCTTTTGACTTTGGCAATACTCGGCAAGCTCGGGGATGAGCTCGTAGGGCATGGCCAAGTCTTGAAACATCTCTTGCATCGCCTCGTTTTTACCCTGCTGCTCGAGGTAAGAGGAGGAGCCGGCATTGGCCACATAGACCGTCTCCGGCCGATAGGTTTGGAATTTGACGGCGTCAGCTCCGGCGTCGACAGCCACGCGAATCAGCGCTTTGGCCATCTCGCGATCGCGCTTGAGATGCCCCATGCGCCAGTTTGATCCAGCCTCGGCGATGATGAATACAGCGCTCTTTGGCGGCAGATGGATCTCTCGCACATACTCGCCGATGAAGGCCTCTTCTTTATAAGACCTGCCAACTTGCTTGTATCCCGCCTTTAAAAAGGCCTTTTGAGAGGAGATATTCTCCTCTTTGATTTCAGCGTAGATGAAGGAATACCCCCGCTCCTTTAAAAAGCGCTCGATGGCCTCTAAAAGGGGGGCCGCGAGCCCTTGGCCCCGAAAGTGGGGGGCGATATTGAGCGAAATCTCTGGGCATATCGCATTGAGGGAGGGATGCTTGACCCGACGAAAGCGGATGAAGGCCACCCGCTCATGGCCAATGCGCGCAAAAAGAGGAGGCAAATCCTGCCATGTGAAGTACTGCTCCTTAAATTCGGCATAAAAATTGGGCCACTGCTTAGGGGTCGAGTCAAAGCTCGCCTTTAAAGTGTCCGGGTCATTGCGCCACTGCATGATCAGCTGCGCGTGGTCCTCTCTTTTTTGGACGCATTCCAAGTCAAATAAAACAGGTTCCACTATTTATCCCACGTGCTGTAAATCAAAAGCTTTAATGAGTCAAATGCATGAAAAAGCTCTTTAAAAGTTTTAGCGCCATTTGACACGCGTTAAAACTTTTGATTTATAGCCCTAGTGATTTTTTTGCGCAATATTTTGATTGATTGCATTCCATTCCGGATGCTTCTTTAATAAAACAAGCAGATCGTCAAGTGTGAAGAGGGGCTTTTGCAAAAAGATCTCTTCTAATATTTTTTCAATGAGTTGAAAGTCTTCTGGCGTATCCACCGTCCAGCGATAGGAGGAGGCATCTTCGGCTCTGGCATACGACTTGATAGAAAACAACTCCGGGTGGCGATGGATGTAGGGCGTCACATGTTCTCGCTCTTCAGGCAAAGTGGCCTGCAGATAAGCTTGCTCCAGCGCGGCAAAAGAAAAGACTTCGCAGTCCATCCCTCTTGGGAAAGTGCGCTCTTGCACATTGCTTAAATAATCGACGCCAGCTTCATGATATTGCCCGATCAAAGTGTCGATCAGCTCAGGATCGATCAGCGGGCAGTCGGAGGTGATGCGCACCACATGGGCCGCTCCATGCGCTTGAGCCGCCAGGTAATAGCGCTCCAGCACATCCTCTTCGCTGCCGCGAAAGGTCAAGACGCCCCTTTGCTCGGCCAGCTGCACAATCGGGTCATCTTGGGGCCCAAGCGTTGTGGCAATGACGATGCCGCTTTTTAACCGCACCCTCTTCAGCCGCTCGATTAAAAAGTCGAGCAGCGGCCGCCCCAGCACTTTTTTGAGCACTTTGCCGGGCAGGCGCGTGGAACTCATGCGCGCTTGGACGATGAGGTAAGTTCGATCCATTCTCTAATTCTCCTAGGACAACACGAAACTCTCTTATAGAGGAACCTTTTCTTCCTTTTCAAGGAAAAAGGGGCTCTCCTGCAAAAGTTTCCTAAAGTGCTAGATGCTTATGGCCGATACTTTATTCAGCACACTAAAAAGGAACTTTTTATGGAAGAGGCAAAAGAAAAAAAAGCTCCTCAATCAAAACCTGCCAAACCGAAACAGCGCCTACAGACAGCCGAAAGTGTTAAGAGAGCCCTCAAAGAGAAAAAAGAGAGCTTGAAAAAAAGAGCTTAAACCATTCCCGCCAACGCGGCAAAAATCCCCCCCCCTGCTTACCAAAGAGAGAGCCTCACCTAGGGGCGCTCTCTTTGGATAAGCGTTTTTAAGGGACTAGGGAACAAAGACCTTGGCCAGATAGATGGCCGACTTCCCTTCATGAGACGAATAGTAGCTGATAAAGAGCGTGTGGTCAAATAAGACCATGCCAGGGTAGCTCGTATCCCCGCCGCTCGGCAGCTCCACAACCGATTTAAGCGTTCCTTCATGCCAAAGCCCGACGACCGTGGCCTTCAGCAGCCGATCCGCCTCTTGCCTTAAGATGCGGCCTCCCACCCAGCACTCATCGCATGCCGAAAGCAAAAGGTTGGGCCCGCCCAAATGCTCGCGCGCATCCTGCCACTTCCACTCTCGATAAGGATAAGAGCTTTCCCCCATCCAGGCGCTCCCCTCTTCACGGCGCACCAGGCACATCATCCGCCCATCCCTCAAAAACTGCAAGCTGGCCTCGCTCGGCACGCCAGAAATGGGCAGGCGGGCTGTCTCTATATAGCGCACGCCATCTTCGGTCTGATAAAGTTTAAGGTAGGACACGTCTTGGTCGAGCTCATCGACGCCCGTATAATTATAGCTTAGGCCATAGCCCACCCCCCGATGCCAGGTCACCCGCCACAGCCAATCGGGAGCCGTGAGCGCCTTGACAAAGGCACCAAAGCGGCGCCCCTCTTTTGAAAAAGCAACCATCGTCTGCCGAAGCTCCGGCCGATCCTCTTGGCAGGCGGCAATCAGCAGCATCAAGCGGCCATCTGGCATCACCGACAGCTTAGGGTCGCGCAAGTCCAGCCCCTTTTTCTCCAAGCAAGCGATGCTCTTCCACTCAACAGCATCTTTCGAAGCCAAGATGCGGATGCGGCCGTTGCCGCTGACATGGGTGTCGGCCTCGCGAAAAGTGCAGAGAAAGCGCCCTTGAAAGCGCACCAGATCTGTAAAGGCGCTATGAGGCGACTCATCCCAAATGCGCTCGACATCCATTAAAACTGGCGGCGCTTTCAAGGGAGAATTTCCTTTTGCCGCCGCGGCATTTTTTTGACTTTGAGATCTCTCTGCAATCATCGCTTGGCCCTCCTTTAAAAATTAAGCTCGATATAAATCAAAGCTTGTATTTTTATCAGTACTTTAATGAAAATATTCTGAACCGAGGCCATGTGAGCTTGCAACCTTCCCCCTTTTTTAAAGATGAACGAAAACGATATTGACTGGATGAGAGAAGCTTTGACGCTTGGTGAGCAGGGGCGCTTGACGGCCCCGCCAAACCCATGGGTTGGCTGCGTCCTCGTCAAAGAGGGGCGGGCCATCGGCCGCGGGTTCCACAGCCGCGCCGGCCTCCCCCATGCCGAGGCTGTCGCTTTGCAAGATGCAAAGGAAAAGGGATTCGACCCGAAGGGAGCTTGCTGCTATGTCACCTTAGAGCCTTGCAACCACTTTGGCCGCACCCCTCCTTGCACACAAGCGCTGATCCAAGCCGGGGTGCGGCGGGTGGTGGCGGCCTTAAAAGACCCCGACCCCAAAGTCAGCGGACAGGGCCTTGAAACTTTAAAGCAAGCGGGCATCCTCGTTGAAACAGGCCTATTGAAAGAGGAAGCTCTGCAATCGCTCCTTCCCTACCTCACCCATAGAAAACTCAAGCGCCCCTACTGCGTGGCCAAAGCAGCGGTCTCCGTGGACGGGCGCATCGCCGCCAGCGACTTTTCTTCAAAGTGGATCTCAGAACCCAGCGCAAGAGACGATGTGCAGCAGCTCCGAGCCCAATCCCAGGCTATCTTAATTGGCGCCCACACCGCCAAAATGGATGTGCCGAGCCTGACCGTGCGCCAGCCGAACCTCTCCTTAAAATGCTTGCGCGTCATCTTAGACCCCAAAGGGAGCGTGCCTATTCGAGGCCCTCTCTTCGACCCCAAACTCGCCCCCACCCTGATCGTGACCAACGGCGCCGCCCAAGAGGCCATTCACGCCTACCGAGAAGCGGGCATTGAAGTACTCGCCTTCGACCATCTAGAACCGGAACAGTTTCTCTTGTCTACTCTGCAGAATCTAGCAGAGCGCGGCGTGCTGCAGCTCTTGATCGAGGGCGGCGGCCGCACCCTAGCCTCCTTTTTAAAGGCGCAAATGATCGACAAGCTCATCCTCTACATTGGCCCAAAAGTGATTGGCGAAAAGGGCGTCCCCCTCTTTGACGGCCTCGACTACCGCACATTAAGTGAGTCTCTTCCCTTAAAACTTCAGCGAATGCAGGCATTCGACAATACCGTTCGCTTGGACTACCAACTAGCGAATTTCAATCCATCGGAGGATTTGGATGGCCAATTTACATATGGAAAGCGTTCTTAAAGATTTAAAAGCCGGCAAATTCATCATCATCACCGACGATCAAGACCGCGAAGATGAAGCAGACCTCGTTTTAGCCGCTGAAGCTGCCGATGAAGAAAAGATCGGGTTTATGATTTTGCATACCGGAGGCGTCATCTGCGTACCCATGACCGAAGAGCGCTTAGAAGCGCTCAACCTGCCGCAGATGGTCAGCGAAAATAGCGAAGCCAACCGCACCGCCTTCACCATCTCCGTCGACTACCGGCATGGCACCACCTCGGGCATCTCTGCCGGCGACCGCGCCTTAGCCATCAAAGCTCTGGCCGACCCTGAAGCCAAACCCTTTGACTTTCGCCGGCCGGGCCACATCTTCCCCCTAAAAGGGCGAGAAGGGGGATCTCTCAAAAGAGCCGGGCATACAGAAGCGTCCATCGACCTCTGCAAGATGGCTGGCCTACAGCCCGTCGCCGCCATCTCAGAGCTCATTGAGCCAAACGGCCAGATCATGCGCGGTCAAGCCCTCCTCGACTTTGCCAAAGCACACGATATCAAAGTCATCAGCGTCGCCGACATCATCCGCTACCGCCGCCGCAAAGAAAAGCTGGTCTTCTTAGTCTCGCAAGCTAAACTGCCCACCCAATACGGCGAATTCACCGCCTACGTCTATCGATCGGGCATCGAGGATGTAGAGCACTTGGCACTGGTCAAAGGAAATGTGCGGGGCCAAGCCGATGTGCTGGTGCGCGTCCATTCCGAATGCCTGACCGGAGATGTGTTCGGGTCATTGCGCTGCGACTGCGGCATTCAAGTGCAGTCGGCGTTAAAAATGATTGAAGAGGCGGGGAGCGGCATCTTGCTCTACCTAAGAGGGCATGAAGGGAGAGGCATCGGCCTCGGCCATAAACTGCGCGCCTACGCCCTGCAAGACGAGGGCAAAGACACCGTCGAAGCCAACCAAGAGCTGGGGCTTCCCATCGACAGCCGCGAATATGGCATCGGCGCGCAAATCTTAACCGATCTCGGCGTCACCACCATGCGCTTGATCACCAACAATCCGGCCAAATATGGAGGGCTCTCCGGCTATGAGCTAGAGATCTCAGAGAGAGTGCCGCTCCTCTCAGAGCCCCATAAAGGCAATTACCACTATTTGAAGACCAAGCAAGAGAAGATGGGCCACCACTTAGGCCTTGGCGACCTTCAATTTTCATAAAAAATTCTACTTGAGGTTTCCTGATGTCTGAAATCATCGGCCGCATGCAGGGCGACTCTTTAAAGATCGCCATCGTCGTCAGCAGATTCAATGAGCTGATAACGAAAAACCTACTGGAAGGGTGCCTCGGCACCCTCTTGCAATACAGCGTGCCTCGCGATCAAATCACGATCGTCTGGGTGCCAGGCGCTTTTGAACTGCCCCTGACCGCTAAAAAGCTGGCCAAAGCTCACGATGCCGTCATCTGCCTCGGCGCTGTCATCCAAGGAGCGACCAGGCACTTTGACTATGTCTGCTCAGGCGCCACCAGCGGCATCTCACAAGTGGCTCTCAGCACAGAAAAGCCCATCATCTTTGGCATGCTGACTTGCGACAACCTCGAGCAAGCTATCGAACGGATCGGCGTCAAGCTCAGCAATAAAGGCGCTGAGTCGGCCCTCGCCGCCATTGAAATGTGCAGCGTGCTCAAACAAATCGACTCCCTCTAGCTAGGGAAGGGGGAAGGGCTTTGCCCTCCCCCTTCACCCCCCTCCCACCAAAGGACTGACGCCCTTTGGGATCCCTGTTTTCAAAACACAGAAAAAAAGCCATTGCCTGCGGCAAAGGCTTTTTCCTCGCCTCTTTAAAACAACTCCTAGGCTATTTTGCAATAAGGATAAGAAATGCCGCTAAAGGGTGAGCCCTTCAAAGGGGCTGGTCAAAAAGGGTTTGCGCTCCGGTTTGCGTTCCGGCTTGCCATTGCTATAACCTTTGCCTCTTTGCGGTGCCCCTGCCTCTTTTCCTTTCACTTGAGAGCCCGGCGCCGGCTTCGAGCCCTTAGCGGAAAGGGAGATGCGCTTTCTCGGCACATCCACTTCCAAAACAGTCACCTGGACCTTCTGGCCGGTTTTGACCGCATCGCGCGGGTCTTTGATGTACTGGTGGGAGAGCTCCGAGAGGTGGACCAGGCCGTCTTGATGCACCCCAATGTCGACAAAGGCGCCAAAAGCAGTGACATTGGTGACAATTCCCTCAAGCACCATGCCCAGCTTTAAGTCTTCAATGCGGTTGATATGCTCTAAGAATTGAGCTGTCTCAAAGACGTCGCGCGGATCGCGGCCCGGCTTCTTCAATTCTTCGACAATATCTTGCAAGGTAAATAGCCCTGTATCTTTTGTCACATAGCGGTTGAGGTCGATATTTGCCGCCAGCTGGGGATTGCCAACCAACGTCTTCACATCGACGCCCATATCGCCGGCAATGGTCTCCACAATTTGGTAGCTTTCAGGGTGGACTGCTGAGCTGTCGAGGGGGTTTACAGCGCCGTGAATGCGCAAGAACCCAGCCGCCTGTTGGAACGTCTTGGGGCCGAGGCCGGGGATATTCAGCAGGTCAAAGCGCGAGGCAAAGCAGCCCTTTTTCTGCCGGTAGCTCAAGATGGTCTGGGCCAATTTGGGGCCCACGCCAGCCACGCGCGCGAGGAGCGGAGCGCTCGCTGTATTTAGATCGACACCCACTTGGTTGACGCAAGACTCGACGACATCATCGAGCTTTTGCTGCAAGAGAGGTTGATGGACGTCATGCTGGTACTGCCCAACGCCAATGGACTTGGGATCAATTTTCACTAGCTCAGCGAGCGGATCTTGCAGGCGGCGAGCAATGGAAATGGCTCCGCGAATGGTGACATCGAGAGTGGGGAATTCTTCCCGGGCAATATCAGAAGCGCTATAGACGCTGGCGCCCGATTCGCTGACGCTGACGATCAGCGACTTTTTCTCCTCTTGCGCCAAGGTGTCGCGCACAAACTTTTCCGTCTCGCGTCCGGCCGTGCCATTGCCGACGGCGATGGCCTGCGGCTGATAACTTTTGACAAAGGCCAGCAGCACTTTTTTGGCTTTTTCCGTGGCGGCATCCCCTTGTGAAGGGTAGATAGTCACAGAGTCGAGGAAATGGCCCGTATCATCTAAGGCCACCATCTTGCAGCCGGTGCGCAAGCCCGGATCGATGCCAATCACCCGCTTCGCGCCATAAGGGGCGGCAAGGAGCAGATGGCGCAAATTGTCGGCAAAGACGTCGACCGCCGCCTTATCGGAATTCATCTTCAGCTCAATGCGCACATCGGTCTCAACGCTTGGGAATAAAAGGCGCTTATAGCTATCTTCAATAGCTGCCTGCAAGTGAAAGGCGCTCTTGGATTTTAAATTGATCTGGTACATGGACTGAATGGCGCCCAAAATGGGCTCTCTTTCCAGCTCGAACTTGACATCAAGCGCCCCCTCTTTCTCCCCGCGTCGAATGGCCAGATAGCGGTGGGAGGGAATGACCGACACCTTTTGCTGGAAGTCGTAATATTGCTCAAATTTGGATACCAAGGGCGCTTCCGCGCTCTTTAAAGAGTGGATCACCCCCTCTTTAAAAAAGGCTTCGCGCACTAGGCTGCGCACGGCGGCATTCTCAGCCACCACTTCGGCAATGATGTCTAAAGCGCCTTTTAAAGCGGCAGCGACATCAGGCACACTCTCGGAGAGAAACTGGGCTGCCTCCCCTTCCGGATCGGCGTCGCTCTTTTGAGCTAAAATGAGCGTTGCCAATGGCTCCAATCCCTTTTCTCTGGCGATCATGGCCCGCGTGCGCCGCTTTGGCTTATAAGGCAAGTAAAGGTCTTCTAAGGCGCTCTTAGTCTCGGCCTGTTCAATCTGGCGCAATAAATCTCCAGTCATCTTACCCTGCTGCTCAATGGAGGCGACGATCTGCCGGCGCCGATCGCTCATCTCAAGCAAATAGCCAAACCGTTCTTGAATGTCTCGAATCGCCACCTCGTCGAGGTTGCCGGTCGCCT
>JARBTN010000084.1 GCA_029240195.1 Chlamydiales bacterium | reverse complement strand
GCCATCGCCACTTGATGAGGGATGGCCTCATCGAACAAGATCTCATAGGCGGCCAGGCGCAAGATATTGCGCTCGACGCTTTTAATCCGGTCGAAAGCATAGCCAACGCTCATCTCTGCAATCAGCGTATCGAGCTGCTCCCTCTCTTCCCAGATCTTTTCCATCTTAGAATAGGCTCCCTGCACATGTTCAGAAGACACCTTGAGCTGCTCGGCAATCATCTCCACCATGTCTTCGCGGGAGGCCTCGCCAGCGCCCATATCGTGACTATAAAGAAGCTGGAATACAATTTCCCGAAATTTCGCTTGAGCTATTTTCATAATGGACCTTTTTTAAAACGCCTTCTTCAGTGTAAGGGAAATCTTACCAGAAAGAGGGCGCCATGAGCAAATTTTAACTGTTTGAAGAGGGAAATAGTGTAGCAAAAGAGAAAATTTCCAGATCTAAAAAACAGAGAATGGCCCATTTCTTTCTTCCATTGGCAGCGCCCTCTCTTTAATTAAAACGATTTATTTAGTATAAAAAAAATAAATCAGTAGTTAATAATTTATTTAAATAACCTAAAGAGTTAAAATATAAATAGGCGCAATCAATTATAATTAATTCTATTGTGAGGATAGGGCATTGAACTTTAGCCAGATTAATCCAGACGATTTAAATTCTTTGCGGCCTCCTTTAGGCAACGAGGCGAGAAAAAAACAGGGAGAAGCGCCGGTCGAACCAAGCATTCAATCTGTCGTCCCTGGCATTTTCAACTCCTTCAAAAGCACCTTTTACAGCCTGCAGTCGGCCTGCAGCCGCTACACCCCCCCTCTGCTCACCGATTTTTTGAGCGCAGTCCAACAAGACTTTTTTGCGCTGCTAACAAATACTGAATTGTCTGTGGAAGAAAAGCTAAAAGTCGATCAATTAAAAAAAGAGCTCCTTTCCTCTTTGAAGACAGACTGCATCAGATCCAAAGGGCTTAAAAAATACGAGAGGATGTTCGTGGCAAGGGAAAAGATTGAAGAGGCCAAAGAACACCCTAAGATTTTAGCCGAAGCCGTCCTCCTCCTCTTTAAAGAGGGGCTGTCGAGAAAGCATAAAGATCACTTGCGATTGAGCTTGCAATCTATTTTTCCTGACATTGCCCTTTATATCGACTATGATCCGAGCGAAGCGGGCTCCGAACGTTTTTTTCACGCCAGAGGCATCGAAGTCCTGGTCGATTATCTGTCATCGCCGAAGAAAAAGGCCATCACCCTTCCTTGCACCGTTTTTGCCTTAAACACAGATTTTTATAGCTACTTGCTGCGAGAATTTGACAACCCCCAAGCGGTTTGGCCCCAGACATCCATCGTCCGCAACGTAGATTTTCAAGATACGGCCGGCCATTTCACCCCTTTTTACATCACAAAAGAAGAGGGGGCCTACCACCTCTACAATACAGATAGCATCGGCGAATTTTTAGAGAGCCCAGGAGCTGGAGCCTATTTGCAATTCATTGAGGCCCTACAAAAAAAAGAGGTGCCTGCCCAGCTGCACCTTTATCGCTCTCGGCGGCAAGTGGACGAGTATAACTGCCCCATTTTTAGCCTGCACGACATCATTCAGTTTTGTAAATACGATATTCGAAATATTAAAGAGGAAAAAATAGAGGGAAAGGAGTTTGGCTCCATTCAAGAGATCAAAGAGCTGCCCGCTCCCTACTACATTCCCACTCAGAGCAGCAAGCTCTTGAGCCCCGTGCTCCAGCGAATTCAAAAAGAGCTCTCTCAAGAAGAGGACCCTAAAGGGAAGATCAAGCACAAGACCCTCAAGAAAGTGAAAAGAAAAATCTATAAATATGCAGAGAACGATTTCAGCAAAGAGGACAAGAGAGTCTACTACTGTTTTGCCGAACGTCAAGGAGATAAATTAGAGGGGATTGTTTGGAAAAAAGTGATTGCTCAATTTAGTGGCATTTAAAATTTTAATCGCGCTTGCGGCCAGCGGCGGCAACTTGGATTTTAAATTCCTTGGCGGATCGAGCATTTTTTTTTATCAAGGCTTGCTGTAGTATAGGATAAAAAAGGATCTTTTTTATGCACTGCACCAAGACAAAGATCATCTGTACGATAGGGCCGGCTTGCGACACTTTGGAAAAGATGCTCCAACTCATCGAAAAGGGAATGAACGTCGCGCGCCTTAACTTTAGCCACGGCTCTCATCGAGAGCACGCCCAGGTGATCGCCCTTTTAAAAGAGGCCCGGCGCATCGCCAAACAGCCCTTGGCCATCTTGCTCGATACCAAAGGGCCTGAAATTCGCCTCGGCGACATCGCAAGCCCTTTTAAAGTAGAAAGGGGGCAAACGCTCAAGCTTCTTAAAGCCGATGTGGCGGGCAATAGCGAAGCGGTCTCTTTGAGGCCCGGCTTCATCTTAAATCAAATTCCGCTTGGCACAAAATTGCTGATCGACAATGGCTATCTGATCAGCGTTGTCACTGAAGCTGCTCCCGACCATCTCGTCGTCACCTTTGAAAATAGCGGGGAAATCTCCAGCAATAAAGGGGTCAACATCCCCAATCTAGAAGTGGGGCTGCCGGCTGTCACAGAAAAAGATTTAGAAGATATTCGCTTTGGCGTGGAAAACCAGGTGGATTTCATCGCCGCCTCCTTTGTCCGCTCAGCCGATCATGTCCTAGAGATCAAAGCCTTTTTACGCTCTTTGGGCAATGAGACCATTCAAGTCCTGGCTAAAATCGAGAACAGCCGCGGCATCGAACACTTTGACAGCATCTTGCAAGTGGCCGACGGCATCATGATCGCCCGAGGCGACCTTGGCGTGGAGATCCCCTTAAGCCAAGTCCCCAAGCTGCAAAAGATGATGATCCGCAAAAGCTACCTCTTTGGCAAGCCGGCAGTGACGGCAACCCAGATGCTCGAGTCGATGATCCTCAACCCGAGGCCGACGCGCGCTGAAGCATCCGATGTTGCCAATGCCATCTACGATGGAACTTCGGCCGTCATGCTCTCGGGAGAAACGGCTGTCGGCCGCTACCCGGTCGAAACGGTCGAAATGATGAGAAACATCGCCCTAGAGACAGAAAAAGACCTCCCCTACCGCACTTTTTTTAACGAGCATTCCCAAATCTGCTCTCATGACATCCCCTCATCTGTCACGTTAGCCGCGGTCAAAACAGCCTACAGCGCAGGCGCTAAAGCCCTCTTTGCCTTCACCTACCGCGGCCTGACCGCCGCCCTCCTCTCTCGCCTGCGCCCCTCCTTGCCCATCATTGCCTTGACGATCAGCGAAAAGACCTACCATCAGCTGGCCCTCTCATGGGGCATTGTCCCCTTTCTTTCCAGACCCAGCCAAACGGTCGAGGAAGGATTTTCCCTGATCAGCAGCTTTTCTTTAAGGAAAGGACTCGTCGCCTATGGAGATTTGGTGGTCAGCATCGCTAGCGCGCCCTTTAAAACATCGGCCATGACCAATATGATCGTCGTCGACAGCATCGGCGCCGTGCTCGTGCGCGGGCATCAAGGCTTTGGCGAAAGAGTGTGGGGGTCTTGCTCTTTAGTCCTCTCTTTGGAAGCAAAAGAAGCTCAACAGGTGCAAGGGCGTATTGCTGTGCTCAACAGCTGCTCGGCTAAACACGCCCCTCTTCTAGAGAAGGCGGCCGCCATCGTCTTGCAAAATCAAGCTGATGACAGCGAATCTGAAAACTGGGCTATCAAGCTGGCTCAAAAATTTAGCATTCCGCTCATCGTCCGCGCTGACGCCGCCTGCACAGTTCTCCATGAGGGGCAAATCGTCACCTTAGACCCCGAAAATGCCCTGATCTATCGAGGAGCCGAATTTGACCTTTTGACAGCAGCAGGCCCTGCAATCCATTCCGATCCTTTGGAGATTTAATGCCCTCAAACCGCTTTTTTATCGAGTCCATTCCGGCAGAAGGCTCCGCCTTTTTAACTGGAGAAGAGCTGCGCCACCTGTTTGTCATGCGCCCCAAGCTACAAGAAAAAATAGAGCTTGCAGATGGCAGAGGAAGAGTTGCCGAAGCGCTCGTCAGCTCCCTGTCCAAACAAGCCGCAGAGCTGACAATTGTCAAGGTGGAAACCTTCCCGCCTCCTAAATGCCAAGTCATCTTAGCCCAAGCGATCACCCATATGAATCACCTCGAATGGCTTGTGGAAAAAGCGACAGAGCTCGGCGTCGCTGCCATCTGGCTCTTTCCCGGCGAACAAAGCGATAAAAAAGAGCTCTCATCCAACCAGCAGCAGCGCTTGAAAAACATCTCCATTGCCGCCCTCAAGCAATCGGGAGCGCCCTTCCTTCCCCCTTTAGAGATGAAAGACAAGCTGGCCAAATGGCAAAAGCCCCTGCCCCCTCTCTTCTACGGCGACTTAAACCCAGAGGCGCCCTATCTATTAAACGCCCTCTCCCCTTTACAAGAGTTGGCCTTCATCGTGGGGCCCGAGCGGGGCTTTTCCGAAAGGGAAAAAGAAATCCTCTCTCAACTGCCAGCGCAAGGAACGCGGCTGCACCCCCATATTCTGCGCACCGAAACCGCCGCCATCGTCTCCTTAGGCATCATCCAACATTGGCTGTCTTCCCTTAAAAACGGCTAAAGTTGAATAGCAATGAAAATTCAACCAAAAAGAATAAAACCATGAACTTCATGCTTTTTAATTAATGATTTTTAGCTTAATATAAATCTCATTAATTAAAAAATTTGTAGGTTTTATTTACTAATAGGTTTCCAATGACCGCATATATATCGATGGCTGGCAGCTGGCTAATGCCAAAAAATAAATGGCTTAGCTTATCTGAAAAAGGGCACATCGCCACCATTTCCCGCCCCAATTGGGTGAAGCGGGTCTGGAGCTGGCTGGGTTTCTCTCAAGAGACAAGCCTATCACCCCTTTCTAAATATTTTCAGGCGCATCAAAGCCCTCTTTTTTCAGACACTGTGAGATGGCTGAATGAAAAGATCGACCGGCACAATCAAAAGCTCAACTGCATCACCCGCCTATTCTTGCAAGTGGCTAAAGTCAACTGGGATGAAAACAGCAAGCTTGGGAGTGCACCCCTTTCAAAAGAGAGAGGAAAAGCCCCTAATTTAGAAATCACTCCAGATGAGAGACCAGATGAAAGACCAGATGAGAGGCCAGATAAGAGACAAGATGAGGGATCGAGCGCCACACAGGCAGCGCCTTTATCGCTAGATAGCGCAGTTTTAAACGATGTCTGGTGCAACCGCCTCCTCTCTTTCCTGCCCAAAGAAGATCTCTTGCATCTACGTTTGGCCAGCTCTCTCTTCAAAAGCTATGTCTCGACGCACTATCTCCCCTCCATTTGCCCTCAAAAAGGAGAGTCCGGGTCAAGCATCTCTGCCCAATTGCAGGGCGTGCGGAAAGTGGATGTGCTCGATCTGTCTCACCAAGCAGATCTTCCCTATGGCGATTTGAAAACGGTTTTAGATGCCGCGGCGTCAAAAGAGGTCAAGCATTTAAGCCTTGCCGGCTACCCGCGCATTTCTCCAGAGGAAATTGACGCTCTGCTCTTCAAGCTGCCTGCCTTAGAGTCGCTCAACCTTTCGCATATGCCGCATTTATTCACCGGAAGTAGCACTTTGAGCTCTTATCTCAGTCAAACCCCTTCTCTAAAAGCGTTGACCCTGGCAAACATGGAACATCACCAAATTTTGTCTGCCTTCAAGCGCTGCGAGTTTATAGAAAGATTATCTCTTTCGCAAAAAGAGCAGAGCGATGCTTTAAAAAACCACCTTGTCTTATCTGCTCTATCAAAAGCTTTTCCTCATTTAAAGGCCTTAAAACTGACGTCTTGTGCATTATTTTCTACAGGGGAAAGCTTTAGGCTTTTATTTGCCAGCCGGCAAGATAGCCCCTCTTTACTAGAAGAGTTAGATTTTGAAGGCGCCCTCTTAGATGAGCGCTATTTGACAGGGATCTTTAAATACGGAAGAGAAACATTAAAGGCAGTCCGATTGAAAGCTCCGTTTAAAATTTCAGGATCTCTCATCGATCACTTTGCTGATGGTTTGCCAAATCTAGAAGAGCTCGATTTGAGCGGGGCGTTTTTTGCCAATCCATTGCCAATGGAAGAGGCTTCAGATCTCATCGGCGCTATCTGTCTTTTATGCGCCCTTCCTAACTTAAAGAAGCTTATATTGAGCAATGCCATTTGCCCTCCTGAAGCAATCCTTGAGAGCATTAGGCAGAAAAGATCGGACCTTATTTTAGAGATAATCCCCTCTATTTCAAGATTTTAATGCCACCCCCAGCAAAGGCTAAAGCTTCAAAAAGAAGGGGGGTTGTTTTTTTCAAACTCCTCAATCAGGGCAAAGGCGCGCAGGCGCTTTTCCTCCCAAGGAATGCTACAAGCCAGCTCTTTGAGGCCCATGAGGTGCTCCTCTTGAGTCGCCTGCGAAAGCAGGCTTTTGACTAAGGACACTAAAGCTTTAGAGCGGTGGTACTCCCACCAGATGTAGTTGACGCGGGAATGGATATTTTTCACTTTTAATTTGAGCCGTAAAAGCGTTCTAAATAGGCTAAACTGGGCTTTAGAATAGTTATAGCGCCATGGAATCTTGTCAGACAGGTGATGCAGCTCATTCAAATCCGTTTCTAAGCGATCTTGAGAGAGGAACTTTTTAAAGAGGCGCAAAAGCGCTTCTGATTCGAGATAAGGATTGCCGATTGCTTGGGTCAAGACAAAGAAATCGCTCAGATTTTGCAACTCGCGATCTTGCTGTAAAAAGCCTCTCAGCAGAGTCAGCTTGAGCTCGGCGCCCTCTTCGCACCTTTCAGCCATCGTTTGCTCAACCATGGGAAACAGGCCTGTCAATTGCTCTAGATTTTCTTCGGCAAAGATGAGCGAGGCCATGCGCTGAAAATTCTGAATCAGCGATTCATCTAAGGGAAAAGAGAGATGGAGCAGCGTCTTCTTCGCTTCGATGACGAGGGCTAAATCGAGATCTCTCAAGTTAGATACGGCCTCAAGCTCCACTTTCTTTTCTTGGAGAAGAGGCCTGACCTGTTCATTGAAGACAGCGATTTGCTCGGGCAGCGAAGAGCCCTTATGTTTGTGGAAAAGGGAATGTGCCTTTTCAAATTCAGAGGGGCTTTCCCTTGGGAAATCTTTTTCGCCGCGGATGATCAGGGCCGCTTTCAGCTGTTGCCGCCGGCAAGGAATTTGAGAAGCGAATTGCTGGAGCTGTTCCTCTTCTTGCAGCAGCTCCTCCTCTTCTGCATCTGAAAAGAGATCGCTCTTTAATAAGAGCACATACTTTTTAATCAATGCCAGCTGCGCTTTTGAACGGGGGTAGGGATCGGTGATCTGAGAGGCCAATTGAAATAAAATAGGCAGCTCTTCTCTTTGCAAGCCTTTGACCAGATAGGATTTGATCAATAAAAATTGCTCTAACGCATGGGTTAGAATACCCAGCGGCGACTGCAGCTGGTTGATTTTCTCGGCAATTTTAAAAAGCGCTTTGAGCTCCTCCAAAGAGAGGTTGCCCTCTAAGCCGACAAAGGTGCGGATCAACATCTTGTACACTTCTGAGCGCACTTTTTTACTCGGCACTTGGGCCAGGCATTGGTCGATTTTGTGAATGTCCATCAACCCGGAGGAGTGGCTAAACCGATTGGTATAGTCGAGAATGAGTTCTTGAAGCAACCGCTGGCAGCACAGTTCTAAAGTCGAGGTCTCATTTTTGAGCAGGCACTCTTTTGAGAGGATGCGGCAGGCAAGATTAAAGATCGGATAAAAATCGACGGCGTCAATCTTTGCTTTGGTTAGGTTTTCAATGATCCGTTGCTGGTAGCGCGCTTTGAGATTGGGAGGCTGCACGCTATCGAACAGCTGAAAGCTCGCCTGTAAAATATATCGGGGAATCTCCTCTGCAACCTCTCTCTTATAACAGCTGATGATCTCCTTATTTGAAAAGGCACTGACATAAGTGCTGTTCGCTTCCAAATGCGCTCTGAGAGCTTCTTCGGCTTTTTTTATGGCAATAAAAAGTTGAAAGAGGGGCTGATGCTCAGGGTGCTGCTTTTCTAACTGGATCAGGCCATTTAAAGGGAGCTGAAGAAAATGGCGGTGCAGATCTCTCTCTAAAGAGTGAAAGGCGGAAAAAGAAAGCTCTGATGCCCTTTTTATCTGCTCTTCTTGAGCTTCTTCGGGCTCGTAGAGCGCTTGATAGACTTTTAAGACCTTGGATTTGGTGACCAAATCACTTTTGAGCATCACGCGCCAAGTCCAGCTGACACTAGCCGCCAGGCTTTTCTCCGGCCCATTTAAAAAAGACATGATGTGAAGAAAAACCTCTATCGGCACCTCTTTTACGGGAAATGAAGAGACAGGTTCACTTGTCTCCATTTCTGAAGAGGGAAATCGCCTTTCTTCCATGCTTTTTTCCGAAGAAACAGAGAGCCGTTCCAGCGAAGAGGTCAGCTCACTGACACGTGCGTCAAACATCTGAAAAATCGTCAATTAGAGGGTTAACGGACAAAGCCTTTCCTTAAGGAAAAGTTTTGACCTTGACAATTCACACCCAAGCGATCCCCATCCAAATTCAATTTTCAAGGCCTCGTCGGAAAATAGGGAAGCTCTCTATGTGGACTCCCCTATCTTTGCTAGATCCATCTGACGCTTTAACCCCTACCGTGAGGGATAGAAGGCTCCTTGGGCTTGAAGCATTTTAAATCCAAGGAGCAAGAAGGCTTTTAGCGCCTGGGTTAACTATTATAGAGCAGGCGCAATACAGCCTGAGCCCTTAAATTAGCCTGGCTCATCATCCCTAAGGACGTTTCCTGCCAGATTTGAGCCATGACAAGCTCAGATGTCTCTTTGGCGATATCGACATCGCGAATGATGCTATCTGACGACTCGAGCTCTTGGCCATAGGCCATTAAGCTATCATGGCTTTTTGATAGGCGGGCTTCTTCAGCGCCTAGCACGGACCGCTGTAAGATCACCCGCTCGACAGCCTCTTGCAAGGAAGAGAGAGCTTCTTGGGCATCAGCCTCAGTATGAAGCGTCGTCTTAGAGATGCCCAGGCGGAAAAGGCGCGCATCGCCCCCGGTTAAGATTGCCTCTTGAAAAGAACCAGACCCGTTGTGGATATGGAAGTTGGCATTATGCGATCCTCCCTTGACACTCAGTCCCGAGTAGCCAAGCGATCCGCTAGGGCTTTTCAGCAGCCGCTCATTAGTCAGGTCAGGCACGGGTCCACGTGTGATATCGAGGGTGCGAAGTGCTCCATCGGCTGTATTGACATAGAAGAGAGCGGTGCCATCTTCATTAAAAGATAAGCTGCTGACCGATAGGGAGGCGTCGAGGGAAAATAAGGCCTCTTGCTGCGTCTTTAAGTCAATGATGCGCAAAGTATTCGCACTGGGCATGTCGGCGACGAGCCCGCCATCAGAGCTGAGGGCAAACTGGCCGTCTGTTGTGTTAAAGGAGATATCACTTGGAGAGAGCTCCGTCTTAAAATCGCTTAAGCGCTGCAAGTCACGGCTGACGATTGACCCGGAGGTGGAGAGGTAGGTCACCCGATCTTGAAATACAGAAAATTGCAAAGAGGCCATATCGGTGATGGCTGTCGGGCTAAATGAGCTATCGGGAGTCCAGCTGCTCAAGTCTTGCCGGGCAAGAGAGTAGATGTGCGATCCGGCAAGAGTCTCTGTCGCATACCAAAACTGCCCTTGCTCATCGGTTAAAAAGTTTTTCTCGCCGACATCGGAGCTATCGCGGAGCAAGTTGCCCGTCCCGATATCAAGCTTGACCAACTGGTTGCTGCTATCAGCATAGATGATGCTCCGCCCATCTGCCGATAAGGTATAAGGGTTGCTCGGCGAGAAGAGGTAGTCTTGGTTATTGGGCGAGCTGATGCCGCTCAAGACCGTTCT
>JARBTN010000083.1 GCA_029240195.1 Chlamydiales bacterium | reverse complement strand
AGTAGGGCTTGATAAAGATTCTAAAGATCATCCCATCTGGATCGGTTGCTACTAGAAAGGTTTGCTTTCCATCATTTTCCAGGGTCAAAAAGGCGCCCGGCGGCAGTAAGACTTCCAGCGTCTCTCGATCAAAGGATTCCGTGGGAGCGATTTCCCAAGATCCAAAGGTGTGTCTAACCCATTGGCTTGTATCTAATGGAGTGAGCTCTGGAAGTTTAATAGCCTGAGTGTGCAGGTTTTCTTCCGCTCCCTTTTGATCGGTCGCCGAAAGAGGGGCTACTGAGAAACAGAGCAGCAAGTAAAGAATAGGCATAGGCTCACCCCTTTGTTGCAGTTAAATTTAATTATATAATTATTTATATTTTATAATGTAGATATTAATTTAATCTTATTTAAATAATTGCTGCTGTTTTTATTTATAAATCCTTCAGGAAGGGCGAAGGAGAAGCTGTCTAAAGGCTAAAGGTGCAAAAAAATTGCCAATGGCATACATTGGGCAATCTCCATCAGATGGAGGAAATCCCCTTCTATCTTGCCATCGGTTATCTATGATAATCTAAAACCTTTTTAATGAAGAGCTGCTATGAAAGTACAAGAGAGCTATCTCGATCTGACGACCCCGACCGGTCCCATGCGCACTTACTGTTATCTCCCTCAAGTGAGAGAGGGAAAGAGCGCCCGCTATGCAGGCCTTCTTCTCTATTCTGAAATTTTTCAGCAGACAGGTCCCATTAAAAGGCTTGCCCTTTCCTTTGCTTCTCAAGGATATCTGGTGATGGTGCCGGAGATCTACCATCAGCATGAGCCGGCCGGCACCGTTTTGGCCTATGATGAGAGCGGCCGCGATAAGGGCAATCGCTATAAATGCCAGACCAAGCTCAGCTCCTTCGATGCCGATGCCGCCGCCGTCATTCAGGCGCTCTTAGAGCATCCCAACTGCAATGGACAAGTGGGTGCGGTCGGCTTTTGCATCGGCGGCCACTTTGCCCTGAGAGCAGCGCTCCATCCGGCCGTTCAAGCGGCCGCCTGCTTCTACCCAACTGATGTGCACTCGGGCACTTTGGGAGAGGGCAAACAGGCCGATACCCTCCAGCGGTTTGCTGAAATCAAGGGGGAGCTCCTCTTCATCTGGGGCCGGCAAGATCCCCATGTGCCGCCTGAAGGGCGCAGTTCCATCTACCGCGCGCTTGAAGAGGCCAAATGCCTTTTTAGCTGGCATGAGGTCAACGCCGAGCATGCCTTTATGCGCGATGAGGGGCCGCGCTTCGATGCGGCTCTCGCTCGCCAATCGCTGGGCCTGGCTTTGGATTTATTCCGGCGCGCCCTTCTCTAAAGGCAAGGCCTCCTTTGCTCATCATAGGCATCTCAAGCCTTTGCTCCGTTTTTGCAGGGAGACTCTTTGAAAAAGGGGTAAATCTCCCTGCTTTGTTTTATAAGCGCTTCCTGTTATAATACTTGCCAGTATCAGCGCTCCATTGAAAAAAAAGAGGACAGATGCCGCTTTTGACTGTTACCGCAGAGATCTCCTTGGACCTTTGCCAGCTCGAAGATGCCCCCGCGCTCTTTAAATTGGTCGACAAAAACCGCCTCTTTTTAAGGCCTTTTTTGTCCTGGGTCGATGCCACCCTTTCAGTTGAAGATGCCGAGCGCTTCATCCGCCAATCCCAAGCAAAAGCAGAAGCTGGCGCAGCTTATGGCTTTAGCATCTTTTATGAAGGGCAAATTGTCGGCGTCATCTCCTTGCAGGCGATCGATGCGATAAATCGCCAAGCAGAGATTGGATATTGGCTGAGCGAAGAGCACCAGAAAAAGGGACTTGTCACCCGCTCTGTTTTGAGGTTGATCCACTATGCTTTCAAAGAGCTCCATTTGCACCGCCTAATTATCCGCTGCGTCGTTGAAAATTGGGCCAGCCGGCAGATCCCAAAGAGGCTCGGATTTCAAGAGGAAGGCATCTTGCGTGAGAGCCTATGGCTCTACGGTGCCTTTCGAGATATGGCCATCTACAGCATCCTCTCGCATGAGTTAAAAGACACCCCTTTAACGCTTTAACAACCCCTTGTATGAACGAAACGATAGATTCCCTTCCCCTAATTTTAGATGATGCAGATAAAGCATCTCCTTTTAAAAATTGCATCCGCAAAAATTACCGCCATCTACGCAAGTGGGCCCAGCGCACCGATACCAACTGCTTTCGCATCTACGACCGCGATATCAAAGCCTACCCGCTGGCCATCGACTACTATGCCGGCCGTTTTTGTGTCCATTACTTCTCCTCTTTAAGGGAATCGGCCGAGCCTTCGGCAGAATTGCAAAAAGAAATCGAGGGGATCCTTTTTTCCCTATTTGGCTGCGCTCCCTCTCTAATCTACTGGCGCTCGCGCATCCGGCGCACCAAAGTGCAGCAATATGAAAAAGCCGGCAACGCCAAAGAATTCTTCATCGTGCGCGAATATGGCGTGCAATTTCGTGTGAACCTTGTTGACTATTTAGATACCGGCCTCTTTCTCGACCACCGCGAGACAAGGCGCCTTGTCGCCTCCCTATCTCCCGGCAAGCGGCTGCTCAACCTATTCGCCTACACCTCGGCCTTTAGCGTGCATGCCGCCTGCTCTCAAGCGGCTTCTACCAAGAGTGTCGACATGTCCAATACCTACACCGCTTGGAGCCGCGAAAATTTTAAGGTCAATGGCATCTCTTTGGCCAACCACTCCGTCGTGAGAGAGGACTGCCTCAAGTTTTTAGATCAGGAGATTTTGCTTAAAAATCGCTACGACCTCATCGTCATCGACCCGCCGACCATTTCCCGTTCAAAGAAGATGGAGCAGATGTTCGACATCCAGCAAGACTATGTCTCTTTATTGTCTAAAGCATTGAAACTGCTTGCAAAAGGGGGAGAGATCTTTTTTAGCACCAACTCGCGCAAATTTGTTCTCGATGCATCCCTCTTCCCCCATGTTCAGATTAAAGAAATCACCGACAAGACGCGCCCGATCGACTTCCGCGATTTGAAAATTCACCGCTGCTGGCGCTTCTCCTCGAATTAAGCGATGTCAAGCTATGTGTACAGGCAAAGGGCAACTCTTCCAGTAGAATTTCCCATTTAGAAGCTTATAAAGGCGATCTGGGTGGGAACTTCCGCTAAACCGCTAAAAAGGGTTAAATTTTTCATTAGATAAGTTTTTTTGCCTCTC
This sequence comes from Chlamydiales bacterium, assembly GCA_029240195.1. Taxonomy (GTDB): domain Bacteria; phylum Chlamydiota; class Chlamydiia; order Chlamydiales; family JARBTN01; genus JARBTN01. The sequence continues at coordinate 7,010 of JARBTN010000083.1, read as the reverse complement.
TTTAAGAGCCAATCGTGCCAAAGCTTGCCGGCGCTTAATAGGATCTACAATCCGTAAGGCAATATTTTCTGCCGCCGCCCTTTTTCCCTCTGAAACTAAGGCCAAGCAAAGCTTTAGCAAACTCTCATCGCACAATTCTTCTGCCCCTTCATCAACAGAATATGCTGCGGTAAAAGCTTCGATATATTGCTCTTTTTCCATAAAGACTTGAAATAACGTCTGGAGCGCCGCATCTTTTTGCCCAGGATGCATTCTAAAAGGGATAGCTAAAGCATTGCGATAATTTTCCTTCTGCATGTGATATTTAAACTGTTGGAGGCAAATGGCTTCTATGTTCTCGGGGTCTTCATAGGTATGGTAGACAAAAGTCAAATCAGGTTCGATAGGAGAGAAGTCTAAGCCTAAGAATTTCTTGGTCTGCTCCATTTGCAAGCGCGCTTCAAAGGGGAAAAGCTGATTGAGCAAAAAGATATTGCGCGCTTGTTTATCTTCAATCGCAAGGGCAATGCGGCTAAACGCTTCTTGACTGCCTTGGATTTGATATTTAGTGATGAGGCTAAGCAGAAGAGAATCTCTCAGCGGTTGCTGCTGCAATCTAAGAATGAGAAAAGCGATTTTTTGTATGCACACAACACTCCTAGCGCGACTTATCAGGCTATTGAAAGCCATCTGGATCCAATGACTCGATTGGATGCGCTGAATGGCTTGGGAAGAGATCGCTTCCATTTGCAAAGAGTTGGCTGCCACGTGCGCAAATGCTCGATCTTTAATCTCTTGGTCCTCGATGTGATCAGAAAGGTAAAAAGCGCTTTTTAGATAGCGCTTTTTCATGCATTTGAAAGCAAGCTTTTTAAGCCAGGGGTCGCGCACTTTTTCATCTTCGATCAAGTCCAAGATTTTATAAGCTGTCTTCGCTAGATGGGGAGGATTTTGATCGTCCAATCCATCGACATGCTCGAGCGATCCGAGCGGCACTCTTTGCATTCTTGACAAAATGAAGCGATGGGCTATCTCAAAGGTGCTGTTATTTCTCAGCTCAATGTCGAAGATTTCAGGGACGACTTGATAGAGGACCTGAAGAATATTTTTTTGTCCAACCTCGACAAGAGATGGGTTAGTCACAATCGATGATAAGGCTTTATCTTTTAGAGCTAAAACGGAAATTTGATCGATAGCGCGCCAACAAAGGGCTTCGATCTCCGCATAATTTTCAGCATTAAATTGAAGGAAGGAGACAAAGGATACTAGCCCTTGATTTTTGCGGCTTCTAACTGGGATGGCTGCCAGTGCTAAAAGGGCCAATTTGTTTTCTTCAAGGCCCTTCATTCTCTGATGAAAGACAGAAAAGAAGGTTTCAAAATAGACCTCTTTTTTATCCTCAGGATGCATCGCCTCTAAAAGGTGATACCCCTCTTGAAAATCGTCACGGCTGATTCGGCTAGCAAGAGCCAAGAGCGCTTCTTGCTGGATTTGCGCATGAGTGATTTGCTCGATGATTTGAAAAGCCAATTTTTTCAAAGTGAGATTTAAGCAGGGGTTGAGACATAAGGAGTCGATCATCTTTTTGCTGGTTAGATCGCGCGCGCGCTGTTCAAAGATGAGGGGGAGCATGGAAAAGGCGCGTTCAATAGCGTGATCTTCCAGCAAAGCCCCAATCAGATCTTGATAAAGGCCATTTTTCGTGGCGGGTTCTAAAGCCGCATTTTGCACGAATTGGCTGGCTTTGGCATCCTGTTTTCTCTCTAGATATCCTAGAGAAATTCTAAAGCAAAGATTTCTTTTTAAGCTTTCACTCTCGATGTGCGCAGTAAAATAGAGGGCTTTATGAAGGGATTTTTCTTTTAAATAATGCATGCTAGCATCATTTAAGATCTGGTCACGAAGCGCTTTATCCTCTCGATTGGCGTCGCCTATCTGATTGGCAACGTGAACCACGTGACTATATAAGTTTTGATGCCACAACATTCTGCAGCGCAACTCAAAGGCGATTTTATCGGATAGGTTCTGATGGCTAAGAATATATTGCCTTTGGAAAAAGGCAAAACTCTGCATCTCCTCTTCTTTTTGAGCCTTTAAAGCTAGGAGGCCTCTACAGATCGCATCCACTTTATTTGTTAAGTAAAGGGAAGACCTGTTCTTACTTAAAGAATCGGCTAAATTTAATAAATAAGCGGGTTCGATTCTTAGCAGTACCTCTTGCAGCTGTAGCTCAGATTGTCTTAAAAAGAGGGTAATAGCTTCTGGTGTCAGCTCTTTTGGCCCAGCAAAGGAGCCGAGCTTCTTCATTTCAGGTTTATATAGCTCTTTGGGCAGAGACTTGGACCAGCCAGCAATGAAATGAAAAATTAGACGCGCTCGATGGCGAATTAAATCTAAAAAATTTCCCCTCAGCTGATGGCTCGCTGCTAAAACCGACTGCATCTCTTTCACGCGGCCAAAAGAGAAGACTCTTTGCTGCACTTCAGCTGGCAGGTCAGCGAAATGTAGCTTTATCGCATCTTGGATTGGGTCCATCTCATTCCTTTTAAGTCCAACACTTTTTAGATCGATTGTCGCAAAGAATGGGGGTTTCTAGCCATGATTATAGCTCTGTTATTGACTTCTTTTAAGCACGAAGATCAGTTCATAACTAAGAAGATGAGCCCAGAAATGGCTGCAAAGAAGAGCGCAAATGGAGCCATTATCGGCGATGGAAAAAAGCCATGCCACGCCTTGCAATTGCATCTTTTCCACTTGTTGACTATAGTATCTTTGCTTTAAACCCTTCGCGCGTTTATATTTTGCCGTCTATAAGAGGAGGGCGCCTTGCTCTTTCCCTACCAAATCATCGATCTATCTCATGTATTGTCTTCTAAAGTGCCAACTTGGGACGGAGGGTGCGGATTTTCTTGCCAGATCGCCTTGGACTACGAAGACAGCTTAAAAGGCGGTTTAGACAGCGTTCCATTCCGCATTCAACAGGCTCAATTTCCTCTAGGCATTGGCACCCATCTCGACGCTCCGGCCCACTGCGTTCCAGGAGGGATGTCTGTCGATGAGCTTTCTTGGCAAAGCCTGATCTGTCCCGCTGTCGTCATCGATGTCGCCGATAGGGCCCATTCTCACTATCTCGTATCGCCTCAAGATATCGAGCAGTTTGAAGCAGCTTTTGGCATCATCCCTCCGGGAGCTTTGGTTCTCATCCGCACCGGTTGGGAGCGCTTTTGGACAAATCCTGACAAATATCGCAATAACTGGTTTTTCCCCTCCCTCGCGGAGGAGGCTGCTCTTTTGCTGCTCGAGCGGCAGATCCATGGCCTCGGCATCGACACCCTCTCACCCGACCGGCCTGACATCGGCTTTAAAGTGCATCGCGCGCTTCTCTCTCAAGGAAAGTACCTGATCGAAAATGTGGCCAATAGCGCGCAATTGCCTCCGATCGGCAGCTTCATCTTGAGCCTGCCTCTAGCCATTGAGGGGGCCACCGAGTCGCCCATCCGTTTACTGGCTTTTTTACCTAAAGGATCTCCATGAATCACCTCTATGACGTTGCGCCCAAAGATTTCAATACAAGCGTTGCCGTCGCCGCTATCTATGTCGCCTGCCAAGGCAAGCTCCTTTGGCTGAAGCGCTCTTCTTTAGAAAGCTCGCCAGGGTGCTGGTGCGTCCCCGGCGGCAGAATCAAGCAGGGGGAGTCTCCAGAGGAGGGAGCTTGCCGAGAGCTCTTTGAAGAGACAGGCATCGAAGAAAACCCCCTTCTTTTCCTCGGCACGTTTTACCTGCGCCGCATCGATCTCGACTATGTCTATCACCTCTTTGAGCTTCCCCTGGCAAAGCTGCCGACCGTGATCCTCTCTGAAGAGAGCTCAGCGTTCCGCTGGGTCGCTCCTCATGAGATCATCTATCTAAAGACTTTAAGCGGCGCTCAAGAAGGTTTAGAGAAGTATTTGTCTTTGAAAAGGAGGATGTGTGATTCCGCTTAAAGCGTTCTATTTTGTGCGCCATGGCCATAGCGAATATAACCTCGACTTAAACAGTGAGTCTTTGAGCGCTCCCTTGACACAAATTGGCCGGGAGCAGGCCTTGCAAGCTGAGAAGATCGTCCGCTCTTTGCCCATTCAATCCATCTGCTCGAGCCCCTTACAGCGGGCCATCGAGACTCGGGCCTTGCTGGCGAAAAACCTCTCCTCGCCCCAGCACGAAATCTTTGGGCTTGCCGAATGCTCAGGTCTCGTGTGGCAGGAGATGATCTCTCTTGAGCCCGGCGCAGCCTCTAAACCAAACCCAGATGTGCAGCTGTTCATCGAACAGGTGGCTTCGGGCCTCACCCAAGCGCTCTCATTGCCCGGGCCTGTCTTGCTGGTAGCCCATGGTGGAGTTTACTGGGCAATTTGCCGCATGCTGAAAGTGGAACCTTGCTTGCTCGATCACTGTGTGGTCGTGCATTTTAAGCCCGCTTCAGGGAGATTTTGGCAGGTGAGCGAGCACCTTACCTTTGAAGGATTGGGGGAGGGCGAAATATAAATGCCTGATAGATTGCAAATTGGATATCGCCTCTATGAGCGCCTTGAAATAAAAAAAACTTGCCTTGCCCAATAGGGGCAGCTATAGAGGCGAGAGTCGATTATTGAAAATTAAGATAGCCAAGGATTTTTTTGATGGAAGAGCTGGAGCTTCTCTTTAAAAACAACCGCGCTTGGGCGCAGCAAAAACTGGCCCAAGATGCCAGCTACTTTGAAAAATTGGCCCGCGGGCAGAGCCCCCGCTACCTTTGGATTGGCTGCTCAGATAGCCGCATTCCGGCCAATGAGGTGGTCGGCTTAGAGGCCGGCGAGCTGTTCGTGCACCGCAATATTGCCAATTTATTCATCCACACTGACTTTAGCTCCCTTTCTGTGCTCGAATTTGCTGTCGACTACTTAAAAGTGCAGCATGTCATCGTCTGCGGGCACTATGGCTGCGCCGGGGTCAATGCCGCCATGGAAGACAAGCAGCTGGGCCTGGTCGATAACTGGATTCGCAGCATCCGCGATACCTATGCCGCTGCCGAGATGGAACTGAGCACTCTTTCCTATGAAAAGCGCTACAATCGCTTGGTGGAAATCAACACTGTGCAGCAAGTGATGAATATCTGCCACACGACGATTGTGCAAAATGCCTGGCGCCGCCATCAACCCCTTTGGATTCATGGCTGGGTCTATGATTTAAAAAGCGGCCTGTTGAAAGATCTCAACTGCTGCTTCCACCGCCTCGACCAATTGCAAGAGCCTTACCATACCAAATATGAGCGCTCTAGCGATCACAAGGATCAGCAGTTCAATCTCTTTTTGCCCCACCCGCCTCGTTTGTAGCCAACCACTGGATGATGTCTTCCGACTCATAAAGGGGAGCGCCGTCGATGACTAGGCAAGGCACTTGGCTTTTTCCGCCAATGCGGATGAGCTCTTCCTGCCAAGTTCCTTCGCGGGTATTTTTCATCTCCAGTTCAATCTTGTGCTCTTTCATGAAGCGCAGCACCTTTTGGCAGTAGGGGCATTCTGCAAAATAATAGAGAGTTAAAGACATGGTATCTCCTAAATTGAAAATTTTGATTTATAGCGCTCTATAATAGTTTACTCTCGATCAGAAATTCTGCAAGACAAAAAGACAGGGAGCTCCCTCTATTATAAATCTTATTGATTTTAAATTGATTTTTTATATAAAATCCTTGCTGTAATTATATAAATAATGTTCAATTTAAAGAATTAGGTTGTCTATGGATACTTTTAGAAATCATATTTCTCCCGCCGATCACTGGGAAAGAGACATGGCTTTAAATCCGCAGCAAAAAGAGCGCAAGCTGTGCCGCGAGCTCATCGATTGCAGCAAAGAAAATCTAAAGGCAATATATCAGCTACAGAAGACGGCCTTCAAAGAAGATCACGAAAGAAAAGAGGGCGCCACTTTGCGCAGGCGCTTAAACAACCAAATTCATGGCTTGCAGAGCACTTCCAAAGAAACTAAAATCAGTAAAAATTCCTTAGAATGCCAGCGATTAATCCATAAGACAAAGCAAATGCTAGCTGCCGCTGAAACGATCTTGAGCGAGCTGCAGGAGGCTTAAAAGAGGTTAAAAGAGGCGGTGAAATAAGCCGCCTCTTTTTAGCGGAGCACTTTGGAGTGAAAAGCTTGTTTGGCAAAGGGCGTCAGCTCATCGCCGATTAAATCGCGCCAAGGCGCCCAGCGACACTCCTCTTCTAAAACAGCTTCTGGGTCTTCTTTAAAGAGCGGCACTCTATAGATGATGCCGATATGGTGAAAATCGGTCTCTTCACCTTCTATGAGATAGCTGCCATGGTGAGCAGCGACGCGAAGCAGCTCCATCTGTTCGGCAACTAACCCCACCTCTTCATGAATTTCGCGCACTAAGGCCTCATCTGGACGCTCGCCAAATTCAATTTTCCCGCCTGGCAAGTCCCATTGCCCTCGGTAGGGCCCCTTTTTTTTCAACACGAGAAGAATGCTATCTCCTTTTTGCAATATGCCATAAGCTCCGCAGCGGGCCACTTGTCTTGCTGTCATCCTATTCCTCTCTTTCCTTGTTCTAGAATAGAGCCTAACTGCTCAATTTCATTAAATGCTGTGCGCCACGAAGTGACGAATCGGTAGAGCCCAAGATCTGGATTTCCCCAAGGGTAAAAAAAAGCTCCCGCTTCTTGCAAAATACTTGCTAGAGGGCGAGGCAGAAAAACGAAGACTTCATTGGCCTCTACGGGATAGGCAATTTTTAAATGGTGCTTTAAAAATAGCTTTTTCAGCTCATCGGCCATGAGATTGGCAGTCTGGCCATTTTTCAGCCAAAGGTCATCTTCTAATAGAGCAGAGAATTGAGCGGCCAAAAAACGCTGCTTGGCTGCCAGCTGCCCGCTCTGCTTTAGATGGTACTCAAAGGAGGCGGCTTTTTCTCGGTTAAAAAGGACAATAGCTTCAGCAAAGAGCGCCCCATTTTTGGTCCCGCCAAAGGAGAGGGCCTCGAGCCCCCTTTTCCAGGT